>JABMNV010000020.1 GCA_013203475.1 Acidobacteriota bacterium | reverse complement strand
TGACCTCACTGTTGTCCAAGACAAGGTTTGAGAATGTGAGTTGAAGCCCTCCAAGATGTGTTGCATGTTGCGGTTTGCAGACCAAGCAACACTACACATCGGCTACCACAGGAGGGCTTCGGCGTCATGGTACAACAGGCGAGTCTGTTCAGTCAATTGCTGCGGCAGGTGCCGCGGAATGAGTTCGATCAATTGGTGCGTGCGCACCAGGCCGAGAAAGGGGCCAAGGGATTCACTTGCTGGACGCAATTGGTGGCGATGCTCTTCTGCCATCTGGGGCGAGCGGACTCGCTGCGCGAGATCTGCAACGGTCTGGCTTGCTGCGTTGGGAAACTGGTCCACGTCGGCATCGGCGTGGCGCCCAAGCGTTCGACGCTGTCCTACGCCAACGCGCATCGGCCGGCGGCGCTGTTCGAGGATCTCTTCTGGAAGCTGGCGACGCGATTGCGCAGCCGCGAAGGTCTCGGTCAGCGCAAGTCGAAGTTCCGCTTCAAGAACAAGCTGCTGAGTCTGGATTCGACCACCATCTCCCTGTGCTTGTCGATGTTTCCATGGGCCCGTTTTCGCCGCGCCAAGGGCGGCGTCAAGGTGCACGTGCTGCTGGACCACGATGACTACATGCCCTCCTACGTGCTGCTCACCGAGGCGCGGCGGCACGATCGGGTGGGCGCACGGCTCCTCAACCTGAATCCAGGGTCCATCGTCGCCATGGATCGCGCCTACAACGACTACCAACTGTTCGCCGACTGGACCGCAGGCGGCATCCACTTCGTCACCCGCCTCAAGGCCAACGCCGACTACGACGTCGTCGAACATCGCCGGGTGCCCGAGAAGCGCTCGATTCGCGCCGACCAAGTCATCCGCCTGATGGGCGTGACGGCCGAGAAGAAGTGTCCCCACGACCTGCGCCGGGTCGTCGTCTGGGACGAGGTCAACCAGCGTGAGATCGTGCTGCTGACCAACCACCTGGACTTCGGTGCCACCACCATCGCCGACATCTACAAGGACCGCTGGGCGATCGAGCTCTTCTTCAAGACGCTGAAGCAGCATCTCAAAGTGAAGACCTTCGTCGGCACCAGCGAAAACGCCCTGCGCATTCAGATCTGGACGGCCCTGATCACCTTGTTGCTACTCAAGTGGCTGCACTTTCGATCGCACCTGTCCTGGTCGTTTTCCAATCTCGCCGCCATGCTGCGGCTCAACCTCTTCACCTACCGGGACCTAATGGCATGGCTCAAGGAACCCTTCGGACCACCGCCAGACTTGGAAACAACGGCAGGACAATTGCATCTGCCGCTGCCGGGATTTGGACAGCCGCAAAACGTGTAGACGCAAAAACAGCAGACCTGGTCTCGCAAAACGCCGTTTCACGCCTCTTCACACACGGTTTCCAGAGGGAAAAGCAACAAGCTCAGCACGAAGCCACATTATCTTGGACAGCAGTGATCTGCTGTTCGACATCGGCCACGCGCAGATGTCGGGGGAAGACCCGCGCGTTGCCCTCACGGCAGCGGGCGACCGCCTGGGATACGTACATCTCGATGACAACGACGGCATCGGTGATCTGCACCTGGCTCTGACCGACGGCGTGCAGACGCGACAGTCGTTGACCGACCTGTTCACCGTGCTCGACGATGTCGGCTACGCTGGCCCGGTGAGCCTGGAAATGAAGAGTGACCTGCCGGATCCGGCGGACGCCATCCGGCGCAGCTTCGCCATCGTGCAGGATCTTAGCGAGCAGAATTTGACCAAGGAGTGACACAACATGAGGCAGGCAATATGAGTGCTTGGCAGTTCGAACAGGTAGCGGGCCCTTTCGATTTCACCGAGGGGCCCGCATGGGACGGCAGTGGTTTGATCTTCTCCGACATCCCCAACAGCCGCTTGCTGCGCTTCGACCCGGAGACCAGCAAAACAGAGGAGTTCCGTACTGGTACGAACGAGGGCAACGGCCTCATGTTCGATGCCGCTGGCGTGCTGCACGCCTGCGAGGGCGGCGGCGAGGGCCGCTGCATTGCGCGGTACGAAGCCGATGGTTCACGTCAGGTGCTGGCGAGTCACTTTGAGGGCGAACGGCTCAACAGCCCGAACGATCTGGCTTTCGACCACAAGGGCCGCATCTTCTTCACTGACCCGCGCTACGGCAGTCGCGTCGACGATCTGGAACTCGACCATCAGTCCGTCTACCGCCTCGACCCCGACGGCGACGACTGGGCGATCACGCGGGTCACCTTCGACACGAAAAAACCCAACGGCCTGCTCATCACGCCCGACGGGGGCACTCTCTATGTCGCCGAGAGCGCCCACGGCGACGATCCGCGCGAATTGCGCGCCTACCCTCTCGATGCCGACGGCAATGTCAGTGGTCCCCACGAGACGCCGCACAATTTCTTCCCCCATCGTGGCATCGACGGCATGTGCCTCGACGTGGCCGGCAACATCGTCGCCACGTCCGGCTGGGATCAGAGTGGCCCGGGACCGATGATCAATGTCTTTACGCCGAAGGGTCGCGTGCTGGCGACGCATCCCATGGTGCATGCGCCGACAAACTGCACCTGGGGCGACGCCGATCTCAAAACACTCTATGTCACCGCCGGTGGTTGCCTGTTTCGCGCGCGTACCGAGTTGACAGGCGCCCTGATCTATCCTGGGAGCGGTGCATGAGCCGCGCCACAGCCTTGTTCGTCTGCGCTACGATCATCCTGCAGACAGCACCCGTCGCCGCCCGCAAACCCGCTGGCGGCTCCGACGCGTTCATCGATGCACGGGCAGACACGTGGGCGCAGGTGGCGTTGCAGATCTGGGACTGGGCCGAACTGGGCTATAAGGAACAACGCTCGTCGGCACTGCTGCAGGAACATCTTCGCGCCGCCGGGTTCACCATACGCACAGGTGTCGCCGGCATTCCCACGGCCTTCGTCGCCGAGTACGGCAGCGGCAACCCGGTCATCGGC
>JABMNV010000193.1 GCA_013203475.1 Acidobacteriota bacterium | reverse complement strand
CCAGTTCCCCGCCTCAAACACCACATTGTCGACCACATTCGAGATGGCTGGTGCGCGATGAAGTTGGCGGACCGTGGGCTCGCTTGAACAGGCACCAACGAATGACACCATGCCCGAGACGAGGCCGAACACAAGCCCGCGGCGAAGCCTCCAACCGAGACGCTTACCGGCCGGTGAGTGACAACGCCCGGAGGAATAATTTTCCATCAAGGTCTCCAAAAAAACGTTCGTGTTTCGCAACGACGCCATCGATGGCCGCTTTGCGGGCATCCACATTCGCCATCCCGGGTCGGGCGAGCACTTCGACCATTTCGCGCACGGCTGCATTGGTCGTAGACGCAAGGACACTCTTGAACATGGGCCGTGCTTCTGTCGAGCGGCCTCGTCGTTCATCGACGCGGCTCATCAGGAAGCGGACGACACCCTCCTCGGGTTCGTATGGCCGACCCTGGCCAAGGCGTTCGGGCCATTCGAGCGCGGCCTCCAGATGCTGATACGCCTCGTCATTGCCGTCATTCCCGTCATTGCGCCCGGCCTCAAGCGCGGCCACCGCGGCGAGCACGTGTGCCTGCACGTAGAGTTGATGACTCTCGCGCGCGTGCTCGGACGGCAACACTTGAATAGTGTCGAGAATCTCTACGGCTGCGCTACCACGTCCGAGATTGACGAGAGACCGCACGTGCAGTAAATCGAGGTTGAAGTCGCCGGGAAAGGTCTCACGAGCCCGGGAGGACGCGGCCAGGGCATCGGCCCAGCGCGCTTGCTTCTGGTAGTAACTGATCAGCGGAATCCGGGCCGCCCGCTCGCTGCCGCCTAACCGCTCCGCCTGCCGGAGGTCCGACTCAGGATCGCTGGTGCCAAGTGTCTCGTTCAGGAACGCGCGGGAAACATAGAACGCGGGCCAGTCCGGCGTGTTGCCAAGAGGTTGAAGGAGGGCTTGCGCTTCGGCGGCGCGATCGACCGCCCACAGATTCAAGGCGAGCAAATACTTCCAGCTCCAATGGTCATCCTGCTCGGCAGCCCACGCCAGCACTGGCAACGTTTCGCGACGGTACGGAAAAACGAAGGACAGGTCTGAGGGCCTTGCCAACGAACGGGACTGCTTGAGATACGCGCTCCAGGCCTCGATCAGTGGACTCGCCCGGCGGTTACCCGGACCGCCCGCAGCGTCCAGCACCTTCACCGCATCGTCGTTCAGACCACGATTGGCATACGCGATGGCCAGCTCGAGAATCACCTGCTCTGGATACTCACTTCGCAGTCCATTTATCAGTGCTGCGGACCTTAGGTCCGCTGACCGGCTCTCAGTCGGCGCGGCAAGGAAGGCTTCGGCCCGGACGAAATGCTGCAGCGGATCGAGTCCGTTGATGCCGGCCACGCCCGAGATCATCATCGGACCGTCAGCGGTCTTGCGTCCGACGATGGCAAGGATCTCGAGAGCCGTCAGGTTATTGCGGTTGTAGTCGAGTGCCGTTTGGGCGTAACGCGCGGCCTCGGCCCAGTCGCGTCGAGCCAAAGCCAGATCAGCCAGTTGCACATTGGCGGCTGACCGGTAGGCCAACGACCGCGCAGCCCAACCAAACGCTTCACGGGCATCAGTCACTCGGCCGGTGGCGTGATAGAGGTTGCCGGCCTGGAAATTGGCGGCGGCATCGTAGGCGTCCAGCTTCAATGCCCGAGTCACCAGCGTCAGCCCCTCGTCGTAGCGCGCCCGGCGATATTCGAGGTCGGCCAGCGCGAGGAGCGCACCCCGGTGCCAGGGCGTCAGGGCCAGGGCCTCTTCGAACAGCGGCCTGGCCACATCATAGCGACGGGCCTTGACCAGTTCCCTGCCGTCGAAGACCAGGCGGTCGGCGGCGGGCATTGCCGGACGCGCTGCGGGGTCGCTCTCGAAGGGCCGGGCCACTTCGCGCGACGCGGGATCTGACGAGTAGTCCAATCCGAGTCCGGGCAACTCGACTCGAAACGAGGTGCCGTGGGTGTGGTCGACGCTGGCCGTGAACGGTTCAAGCGGGACCAGACTCACCGGTTGCTCGCTGACCAGCCGACCTTCAGACCAGACACGTAGAGTGTCTTCGGTCCTGGCAAATGCGTTGACGCCTATTTCGAGTCGGTCGCCAACTTCGCGGACGGCCATCGCGCCGAGCGACGAGGCATCAGTGAGGCCGCCTATCCCTTCAAGTGGAAACCAGGTTTCGGTCCACCGATCGGTCGCCAGTGGATCGAACCCGGCCTGGGTGATCGGATTCACTGGATCACCGGCCGAGTACTGCACCAGCAGTCGCCCGGCCTGAAACTCGACGTACTGGCCGTCCGTGTCGGTCAGCAGATCTTCCCAGATGCCGCCCGCGCGCGACAGCGCCCAGAGCCACAGCTTCTGACCAGGCATGTCTTCGTGTCTGGCCCAGTGGCCGAACCCGCGATTGGTGTCACTGTAGTAGCCACCGAAGAAGTCCTGCAACTCACCAACCACATGGAACGACTTGTTGCCACCAAATTGGTTGTTGCCGTAGATCGGCAGGAAACGGCCTTGCTCGTCGTTCGGCCACGATTCCTTCTGACCGGAGTGTTGCAGGTATGCGTTGCCTGGAATCGAGACCTCGAGGTCGTTGGTCGCGACGGCGGCCGCAGTCATCCAGTTGTAATAGGGCTGTTCGAGGGCGGTCGGGTTGTGCCACAGCACATTCGTCTCAAACGACGCGCGATCGGCGGGCAACCGGATTTCAACACGCCACTGTGTTCGCGACGGCAGGTCCATGGTGCCAACGATGCAACTGACACTGCCGTCGACGTTGGTCTTCAGCACGTAGTCCACGGGTGACGCTGTGGACGGGGCGTGGCCAATGACGCCAAAGTTGAACTCAATGCCTCCCGAGGTCCAGGGCCCCCGCAAGGCGATATTGCGGAACTTGATGACTTCGTTGCGATAGATGAACTCGTGGCCGGTCTTCTTGACTCGTGCGCCCCAGACCTTGCCACCGATTTCGGGCAACACCCAGAGTTCGATCAGATCGTTCTCAAGATGGACCACCTTCCAGTCGCGCGGTGTCCCTTCCTGCTCGTAGCCCTCGAAGGAATGGTACGGGTACAACCGAGTGTCCTTGACCAGAATCGGCACCGGATTAGGCTCGGAGAAGGCGTAGGTCTTGATGCTCCGCAGCTCTTCCGAGATTCGCGCGACACCAGACTGCTGCGCCGTCTCGACCGGCTCAACCGTAAGCACCAGAGTTGTGGCCACGACGGCTAGAAGCAGCAGGGAGCAAGATCGACGAACCATGGCCGGTATGTTACTCCCGGCCTCCTCTACTTGATGATCTTGTTCTCGCCCTTCTTCAGGAACGGGACGCCGTCGGTGAGCCACTTCGGTGGCAGTTCATCCTTCAGGAAGTGGTTGAAGAACTCGAAGAAACGCACCGTTAGATCTTTTCGATTGGCCATGCCTCTGAGGCCGTGCCCCTCGCCGGGATACGCCAGCAGCGTGGCGCTCTTGTCATTGAAGCGAAGCGCGTTGTAGAAGTTCATGCCTTCGGCAAACGACACCGTCGGGTCGTCGGTGCCGTGCATGATCAGGAATGGCGCGGTGGCTTCTGGCACGTGGGTGATCGCAGATTCAAAGCGATACACGTCCGGCTTCTCCCACGGCGAAAAGCCCCAGCGCCCTTGACCGTACATGTAGTAGTCGTTGCCGTTGGCCCCACTGCCGCCATTGATCTGATACGACCAGCCCCAGCTCTGACTGAAGTCCGTGTAGAGGTCCGTCACGCCGGCGCCCATGCCAACCGCCGCAAACAGACGCGACCGCGTGCCGATGAACGCCGCGCCTTCGCCGCCATAGCTGTGACCGTTGATGCCGATGCGTTTGGGATCGGCGTACCCCATCTCGATCACCTTCTTGACAGCGGCTTCGACGGCGTCGAGCTGATCGCTGTGTGATGAACCGGTGTGGTAATGAATATCCGGCAGCATCGTCATATACCCTTCACTGATGGCCTGGATGGGTGACGAACCCATGCCGGTCAGGTATGACGGCGCACTGTAACGGTGCAGATTCTGCGAGTTGTCTTCGTAGAAGCTCACCATCATCGGCAACTTCTCGCCCGCTTTGTAGGTGTCCGGAAGGGCGAGGATGCCCTGCAGCCGATGGCCCTGGCTGTCCTTGAAGTCAAACAGGACGCGATGGCCCCAGATGTAGTCGGCCTGCTGGGGATTGGCATTGGTGATCTTTGTCGATGCCTTCAGGTCCAATCCTGAGACTCGGAGGTCTGGGAACTCGGTGAACGTCTGCCGCGTGAACAACAACTTCTCTGCCTTCGCAGCCCGCAACGGCGTGCTGAACGACGCATCTTCGTACACCAACTCACTGAGCGCGGTGCCGTTCAATTCGTAGAACCCGGCCTTTTTCGTGTATTCCCCGTAGGCCGACAGCGTGATTGGTTTTGACAGGTCAATGGTCTGTCCAGGCCCGGCACCACGTCCGCGACCTCCACCGCCAGAGGGCGCATCAGGATCGGGCGGCGCCGTCCGGACGTAGCGGAACCGCACCTCGTTCTTCGTGCCAAACCCGTTGGTCAGGTTTCTGGCGTCCGATCCGTCGAGGGGCATCAACCAGAGGTCGTATCGCTGTTGGACAATGGCAGCCTTGCCATCGACCGTGAATCCAGCGATTCCGTACGACGGCTTCGGACCTGGATGGTCGTACTCCATGTCGACAAAACTCGGCCCCCTCGTTCCTCCCAGCGTTGTAGATGCGCCAGCATCCAGATCGTACGCCTGGAACCTGTTGTCCTTCCAGTACAGGAACGTCTTGCCATCGGGCGAGATTCCCAGCGTGCCGGCCCCGGTGAGCTGGCCCTTGAACATCAGTGTCCGTTCTCCGGTCGTGGTATTCACCCTGTAGAAGTCAGCAGCAGGGCGCTCGTAGTCGGACACGAAGCCACGCGTGTCGCGTCCCACGGCCCAGCGACCATCGGGCGCCAGATCCAGATCGCGAAGAGTCTCGTCGGCCAGCTTCACAAAGGCCTTCGCCTCAATATCGAATGCCTGCTGGAACGCAAAGTTTCGGTCGGCGTTGGCCCGGGTCATTTGCACCGACTGAATGCGCTCATCGACCGTGTTCCACACGTCCACGTTCGCCTCTTCGTCGGTGCTCTTGCGGGCGGAAGGCGACGGCTCCTCGGTCACCTGCTCTTTGATTCCGAAAAACACTCGCTTCCCGTCCTCGCTCCACTCAAGAGCGGTGCGGTCACTGATCACCCAATCTTCCGGAAAGTCGGCGACGGTCGTCTGGTCGAGAATGACGGGAGTGGCCGCGGCCGATTCGTCGAAGGCCGAACGGACCATCGGGAACACCATGAGTACGTTGTCCCGCTCCCGCATCTTGTCCACGTCTGCGCCCTTGAGCACGGCCAGGCCGGTACCGTCCTCATTCCACTCAAGCCGGTTGTAACTCTTGGCATCGTTGTCGAGGGCGCTCGCGCGACTGGTCGACAGGTCGATCAGGAACAGGCCATTACTGTCTTTGACCGCGGCGTCCACGGTATACGCCAGCAGATCGCCTGCCTTGTTGAATTCTGCGTCACCCACACTGCCCAGCAACTGCGCCTTGCCGGTCGAGAGGTTGTAGACCGTCACGTCCACGCCGCGTGGGCCCTCCGGTGTCGCCGCGTTGCCGCCACGACCGCCGCCGCCCGTCGCTGCCCCTCCGGCTCGGCCTGTCCCACCTGCGGCCTCCGGAGCGCGGCGCCGGAGCAGAAGGTGGGTCGCGTTCTCGGAAAATGTGAATGACTGAATGTCTTGCCACGACTTCACCTCGCCAGTGGCGAGATTCCGAAGTTCCGTGCGGCGGACCACGGCCGGTACCGCCTGCGCCCCACGCCCGGTCGGCTCGTCCTGGGCTGGAGTCGCACCAGGTGCTGCTGCCGCGCCCCGCCCCCCACGTCCGCCGCGGACGCCTGGGGGCGCAATTTGATAGGCAATCCACTTGGAGTCTGAAGAGAACGAGTGCTCCGTGGCGTTAGCCACCTCAACGTCCTGATTCGTCGCCAGGTTCAGCAGGTGCAGTACGGGTTTAGTGTCTGTGGACGGGACATTGGTTGATTGCAGGACGTAGGCCACCCACTGACCATCACCGGAAATCGCCTGATCGCTGATGCTCTTCCATTTGGTGTAATCCTCAATGGTCAACACCTTCTTTATTGACGTCTCCGACGGGGGGGCCTGCAAAGCAGGTTCCTGTGCGGTTGGAGCGGCGTACGTGGCAAGAAAGACGGCACACAGCGCAAATGCCAGCGGGATGAATCGAATGCGCCGACGGTTCAGTGATGAATGGGTCACGGGAAGGCCTCCTGAGCGTGTGGGAATCTTACACCGGCTGGCCCGGTTCGGCACGACCGTGTCAGGCGCTGAGACAGTGATCCAGGAGGGCACCGTAGAGTGCCACGGCGCGGACCAGGTCAGGCACCTCCACCCACTCGTCGTCCGTGTGCGCCGTCGTGACTGACCCCGGCCCCAACAGCAGCGGCGCGCCCCAGGTGCCAAGAAAAGGCACATCAGTGGTGTACCCAAAGACGGCCGTCTCAAACCCAGGCACGATGTGAAGCGTGATGGGCGGCACAACCAGGATGTCTTCGACCGTCGCGCAGGATCCGATGGCATCCGTTAGCTGATCGCGAACGTCACGGTAGTCGCCAACCGTGCGGAACATCAGCTCGGCCACGGCGCTGGCCGGAATCACGTTCGGCGCCACGCCGCCTGACATCAGGCCAATTGAATAGTTGGTGGAACCGAGCAACTGATTGGTCGGCCACTCAACCTCGCGCAGAGAGACCAGAGCATCGATCATCTTCTCGATGGCCGATTCGCCAAGCTCCGGAAGGCTCGAGTGTGCGGCGCGGCCCGTGGCCGTCAGGCGGCCACGGTAGACACCCTTGGTCGCCACCCCCAGGCGGTTTTCCGTCGGCTCGCCATTGATCAAGAACTTCGAAGTCGTCGGCCACGTGTTTGCGGCCATCGCTCCGTCGCTACCACGCTCTTCGCCCGCCACAAACAAGAGTCCAACGTCTCGCCGACCGGCGATGCGCGCCAGTTCGGCGGCGGCCACCTGCGCTGCCAGAATGCCTTTGGCATCACACGAGCCCCGGCCATATAGTCGGCTGCCCTCAAGCCGGCTCGGGAAGAATGGAGGGACACAGTCAAAGTGTGTCGACAGCACCACTTTCGGCTCGCCCACCCTGGCGATGACATTGCACCGACCGTCTGCCAGCGGTTGTTCGTCGACGTGCCAGCCAAACCCCCGCAGTGTCCGCGCGATGAGCGAGGCTACCTCTTGCTCGCGACCCGTGGTGGAGTCGATATCAATCAGCGCGCGGGCAAATGCGACGAGGGCTACCTGATCCATGACTCCAACTCCGTGCGCGTGTCAGTCTTGTCGTCGCGATATTTCACGATGACCGGCGTGGCCAACGACAAGCCCCATTTTTTGCCCGCACCCACGGTCACGGCTCTTGCCCCAGGCACCACGACCGCACCCTCAGGAATGACCAGCGGTTGTCCTGGCTCGGGCTTGATAATGACGCCGTGCACGAGGTCGTACACGGGCGTTGACCCTGTCAGTATCGTGCCCGCAGCGATGACCGCGCGCCGCTTGACCACGGCGCCCTCGTAGATTCCGGTATTCCCCCCCACAAGGACGTCGTCTTCAATAATCACGGGCAGTGCGCCCACGGGTTCGATCACGCCGCCAATCTGCGCGGCGGCACTGAGATGCACCCGCGCGCCAATCTGCGCACACGAACCGACAAGCGCGTGCGAGTCGATGAGTGTGCCTTCGCCGATGTACGCGCCGATGTTGACGTACATGGGCGGCATGCAGACCACGCTGCGTGCCACGTACGCCCCTCCACGAATGGTCGATCCGCCTGGCACGATGCGAATGCCCTCGCTCGGCGCAGGCTTCTTCAATGTCATCGTGTCCTTGTCAAAGAACGGCCATCGCCCGTGGTCGGCTGACTGGTCCACGACGTCGCCGAATCTGAAGCCGAGCAGAATGCCCTGCTTGACCCACGCATTGACCCGCCATCCCGACAAAGTGGACGAGTCCGGCTCAGCCGCGCGCACGTCACCCGCATCGAGCGCGCGCTGCAGGGCAAAGAACGCCTCACGCGACTCCGGCCGATCCGCGCTGGCCCCTTCAGCGAACAGGGCCGTGATTCGCTGGGCGAGATCGGTCACAGCGACACACCCTTCGTCAGTCCAGCCACAACCGGCAGGCCCAGGCGGCGCATCACAGACAAGATCTTGTCCCGGGCTCCCAACTGGGGCGCCACCATTGGAAGACGATAGACCCGTTCGCACAGCCCCATCGACGCCATCGAGAACTTGACGGGCCCAGGATTGGACTCGACGAAGTTGACCTGCATCAACGACATCAGCGTCCTGTGCCAGTGCCTCGACTCGTCCAAGGCCCCACGTTCAAATGCCTCAACCAACTGCACCATCTCCGAGGGCATCTGGTTGGACACGACCGAAATGACGCCGTGCCCTCCCAGCGCCATCAATGGCAGAGTGATGGCGTCATCGCCGGACATCACGACGAAGTCAGCGGGCACCAGACAGCATATTTCGTTGATTTGGGCAATATCGCCGGACGGTTCTTTGACACCAACGATGTTCTTCACAGCGGCCAGGCGCACAAGTGTTGCAGGCTCGACGTTGCACCCCGTTCGCCCAGGCACGTTGTACACGATGATGGGCAGATCCGTTGACTCCGCGATGGCGCTGTAGTGTTGGAACAATCCCTCTTGCGTGGGTTTGTTGTAATACGGCGTCACCGAGAGCAAGCCATCTGCACCGGCCTCTTTCGCGACGCCGGCCATGTGGATGACTTCCTTGGTGTTATAGCCCCCTGCACCAGCGAGCACCAACGCTCGTCCGTTGGCTTCTGCCGCGACGAGTTCAATCACCTGACGCTTCTCATCCACCGACAAGGTGGGCGCCTCACCAGTGGTCCCACAGGGCACCAGAATGTGCACACCAGCGTCCATCTGGCGACGGGCCAGACGGCTCACGGCCGACGCGTCAACGGACCCATCGTGTTTGAAGGGAGTAATCAGAGCCGTGCCAACGCCAGTAAACGGAATTCTCATCTGTCTCGCTCCTTAGGTATGGCCCAGAAACTCGTTCATGGTGAACCAGCCTTTCTTGCCGACCAACCAGCATGTGACCTCAAGCGCACCGCGTGCGAACACGGCTCGATCACGGACGGTATGCGTCAATGTCACGGTCTCACTCGGACCATCGAAACCCACCGTGTGGGTGCCAGGAATCGCTCCGGCCCGCGTGGACGACACGCTGATGTCCCTGGTGTAGCCTGCCTTCCGCATTATCTGCTGGAGCGTCAGTGCAGTTCCCGACGGGGCATCTTTTTTTCCGCTGTGATGTGCCTCATGAATCCAGGCCCCAACATCATCCTGCGCCGCGAAGCGCCCAGCGGCGTTCGCCACAGCCCCACTAAAGATATGCAGCCCAATCGAAAAATTTGACGCCGCCAGCACCCCTATTCCGTGTTCGGCCGCAATCGCCCGCATCTCGGATTCGCACGTGTGCCAACCGGTTGTCCCAATGACGACGTTGATGCCACGAGCGGCAAGCACCGGCAGGTTCCCTCGCACGGCGTCAGGTGCCGTAAAGTCAATCGCCACGTCAAAGTCGCCCTGCGCATCAGCGATCCCACGCGCTCCAGTCGCGCCGGTGACGATGGCACCAACGTGGCAGTCGTAGTCAGGCGCGAGCTGCTCGACAAGGCGGCCCATTCGGCCGTGTCCCACGAGAAGAATACGGGTCACAGAGTTGCACTCCGGAAGAAGGCGTCGTGCAGACGGGACAGCGCGGCTGGCAGTTCGACATCGGGAATGACGACCGTAATGTTCCTTCGTTCTGCGGCCTGCGACAACATCCGAATGGACACCGGACTGAGGGCCATCAGCAGCTGACTCACGAAGAGGGCGTCGCCCTGAATCCCTTCGCCGACGGCGCACAGCACCGCCATATTGTCTTGCCGGGTCACGTCGGAAAACTCACCAAGCTCTGCGAGGATTTCGGGAAGACGCCTTGTGTCGTCGACGGTCAACGATACTGACACCTCCGAAGTCGTCACGACATCGACAGACGTCGCGTGGCGCTCAAACACGCCGAATAGTTTATGCAGGAATCCATGCGCCATCAGCATCCGGGTCGAAGCGACATCGACCACGGTGACTCGGCGCTTGGAGGCGATCGCCGTCAGCGGGCGACCGGCCGCTGAACGAGTGGCATTGATTAGCGTGCCGCGGCCTTCCGGCTTTGAGGAATTAAGAATGCGGACCGGAATCCCATGCGCCACCGCCGGCAAGATCGTGGCCGGGTGCAGCACTTTCGCCCCGAAGTACGCAAGCTCGGACGCCTCATCAAACGACAACTCCGGCACCAGCTGAGCATCGGGTACCAGTCGTGGATCGGCGGTCAACATGCCGTCCACATCGGTCCAGATCTGAATCTCAGAGGCGCCCAGGCAGGCACCGACGATGGCCGCCGAGTAGTCAGAGCCGCCTCGCCCGAGGGTGGTGGTCACGCCGGCGGCCGTGGCGCCAACGAAGCCGCCAATGACCGGAATCGTTCCGGCCGCCACCAGCGCGCTGACCACGGGAACCAGTGGTGCCCGAGTCTCCTCGAGGTCCGGTATCGCCGCCGTATGCTCAGCGGACGTCACCATCACCTGCCGCGCATCAATCCAGGCCGACGGGAGACCTTGCGCCGACAGGGCCGCCGCCACAATGCGGCTGCTCGCCAGCTCCCCTGTGGCGGCGATCGCATCAAGGGACCGAGGTGACACCTCCTTGATCACGCTGAGCGCCGAGAGAATGCTCGCGAGTTCGTCGAACATTTCGGCCAGCGATGCCTCTACTCCGACACGCGTGGCTGAGTCCGCGATCACGCCGGCCACCTCCAGATGCCGTTCGTGGAGCTGTCGGACATGCGCAGTGGCTCCCGCTGCGTCGCCAACTGCGGCCTGCGCGGCGGCTCCCAACAGGCCATCGGTCACTCCGCCGAGCGCTGACACGACGACGATCGGTTGGTTGTCTCGCGCGGCGCGTACGATGTCGGTCAGACGCGTGATGGCTGCCTGATCGGCGACCGATGTCCCGCCGAACTTCAGGACAAGCATTGCAACTCAGCCTGCATCAACTCAGCGTTGAGGATCGACGCGCCCGCGGCTCCGCGGACCGTGTTGTGTCCCAGCGCGACCAGGCGGTAGCTCATTACCGGACAGGGGCGGAGCCGGCCGATTGACACCGCCATGCCACCGCCACGCTCAGCATCGAGCCGAGGCTGCGGGCGATCGGGTTCGTCTCGCAGGAGAATCGCCGGCATCGGCGCCGTCGGCAGCTTCAACTCTTGCGGCCGACCCGCAAACGTACGAAACGCCTCCCGTACATCGTCCAACTGCGCCTTCGCCTCAAGGCGCACGGACACGGTCATCGTATGGCCGTCGATCACGGGCACACGGTTGGCATGGGCCGAGATGGCCATCGAATGATTGGTCCGTCCTTCATCCGTGCCGAGGATTTTCAGTATTTCCGATTCGATCTTCTCTTCTTCGCCGCCGATGAACGGCACCAGATTGCCGAGGATGTCGTACGACGGCACGCCGGGATATCCCGCGCCAGACACCGCCTGCATCGTCGAGACCACCGCGCTCACGAGGCCGAAGCGCCGCAACGGTGCCAGCGCCATGGCCAGCACCACGGTCGAACAATTGGGATTGGCGACGATGGCGCCTGACCAGCCTTTCACTTTGCGCTGGACCGCCAACACGGACAAGTGATCGGCGTTGATTTCCGGCACCAGCAACGGCACGAGTGGGTCCATGCGATGGTTGCGCGCATTGCTGAGGACGATGTGACCTGCGCGCGCGAAGGCCTCTTCAACGTCGCCGGCCACACCGGCGTCGAGCGCCGAGAACACCACCGTCGGCCCGCGGCCGGGTTCGCACACGTCGACAATCAGGCCGCGCACGGCCTCGGGCATCGGTGTGGGCAGACGCCAGGCTGACGCCAGGTCGTACCGTTTTCCTTCTGACCGTTCACTGGCCGCCACCCATGCCACATTGAACCAGGGGTGGTGCTCGAGCCGGGCCACAAATTGCTGTCCCACCATTCCGGTGGCCCCAAGAACGCCTACGTCAATCTTCGTCACGATCGTGTGTCTCCTGAGTCCAGATGCAACAAACCCGCTGTGCGACGCGCGCATCAGCGGGTGTGAGGGACTCGTTTCTCTGTTCGTTCAGCTGTTGCTGGTCGTCAGAGCCGTGTATCCACCGCCAATGCGTGCGGGGCCCGCTTGAGCGAGACCCGCTTGATCTTGACGTCCATACGCTTGGCACACATCTTCACGACGGGATGAAGGATACCAGACTTGATTGGCACATTGTCATCAGGGCCCATCTCGCTCCGCCCGTGTCAACGTGACTGTGAGCGCCTGGTCACGACCACGCCTTCGGGGCTACGCGGCAGTGCGGCCATCATAGGCCAGAAAGGAACAGTCTCACGTGAAGGTCAATCCCTACAACTATGCCCGTGGCTCGTCCGCCAACGTCACGCCTGGATTTTCTTTCTGCGCGTACTGGCGTGCCCAGGCGCTGGGGAAGAGGATGACCGGACGGCCGTCGCGATCGAGCGCCTGCAGACACGTGTAGTCCAGGCCCTTGAGTTGATCGGGGTCACCTGTGTGGCCGGAGACCCACACGACCGCGTGGGCGTTCACCGGTTCCACTCGCGCCGACACGTTGTATTCACTCTTCAGTCGCGACGCGATGACGTCAAACTGCAACACGCCGACCACGCCGACGATGGGATCGCGGCCACCACGCGCCGGAAAGAACACCTGAATCAGGCCCTCCTCCTCCAACTGCAACACGCCATCGTCGAACTGTTTGTGGCGCGAGTCGGTGAGGCGCAGGCGACCAAAGTGTTCAGGAGGAAACCGCGGCATGGCGGCGAACTGCACTGGCTGATCGGCCCAGAGCGTGTCGCCGATCCCCAGTCGACCAGGATTGACCAGTCCAACAATGTCTCCGGCGACGGCCTCCGGCGAGGTCACGCGATCGCGGCCGAACATGCGATAGGTGCGCGTGGCGCGAATCTCCTGTCCGAGGCGCGCGTTGGTCATGACCATGTCCTTGAGCAGACGACCGGAACACACGCGAACAAACGCGACGCGGTCACGATGCCGACGATCCATGTTCGCCTGGATCTTGAAGACGAACCCACTGAAGGTCGTCGCCTCAGGCTCCACCAGCCCTCCGTCAGCCGTTGGGCGAGGACGAGGTGACGGGGCCAATGACGTGAGGGCGTCCAGGAGCGGTTCCAATCCGAAGTTGGAGAGCGCCGAGCCAAACAGCACTCCGGTCTGACGGCCGGCCAGATACTCGGCGTGATCAAACGTGTGGCCGGCCGACTGGATGATCCCGATCGACTCGCGGAACTCGCGCGTCACGCGCTCGCCGGCAAATTCCTCAATTTGTGGATCCTCAACACCCGCGACCTCGACCAATGCCCGACGTTCGCCCTTGTAGGCCCTTTCGTACATGCGGACGGTCTGGGCCTCGATGTCGAAGACCCCGCCGAAGTCAGGTCCCGTACCCATCGGCCAGTTCAGCGGTGCCGCCGCAATACCGAGCGTGGTCTCGATCTCGTCCATGAGCTCGAGCGGGTCGCGTCCAGGCTGGTCGAGTTTATTGACGAACGTGAGAATCGGCAGTCGATGGCGCCGACAGACTTCGTACAACTTCCGCGTCTGTGCCTCGATTCCCTTCGCGGCGTCAATGACCATGACGACCGAGTCGGCCGCCACAAGCGCCCGGTACGTGTCCTCGCTGAAGTCCTGGTGGCCTGGGGTATCGAGCAGCGAAATCCTGAACCCGTTCAGGTCAAACTCCAGGGCGGTGGATGTCAGCGAGATGCCACGTTGCCGCTCCATCTCCATCCAGTCGGAGACCACATGGCGCTGGCTCTTGCTGCCGCGTACGGCTCCCGCCAGTTCGATGGCCCCGGCGTACAGAAGAATCTTCTCGGTCAGCGTGCTCTTGCCGGCGTCCGGGTGGGAAATAATGGCGAACGTTCGTCGTTTCGAGACCTGCACCGCCAGATCCCTTCTTGTGATGCTGTCTGTGATCATGCCGATTCATCAATCCGTAATCGCGTCGGGCTCAACGCCCAGTCCGTCGCTCCGTCATTTCCCAATACGGCACCTTCCAATTGTTCGAGTGCCTTCGGCATCTGCAGCTCATTAGGATACCCCGGCAAACGTACCGCACGGCTCACTGCGGCGGACCTGAAGGTCACGCCCCACGTTTGAGACGCCCTCCGTTTTGAAACGGGTTCCAAGGTAGTCGAGCGCGCACTGCGCGCCATCGATGGCCGCGCTCATGATGCCGCACGCGTCGGGACGGAATGCCACAGTCTTGGTCGATGAACCCGATCGCGACGAGTCCTGGCCCGCCTTCTCGCCTGACGACGCTCGCTCATCTTCTACTCGAACCGGGAGGGCCAGTGGGAGATGTGGGCGACGCCCTGATGTATTCCACCAGCTCGACAAACGCTGTGTTCCGACTGTCGTTTGACGGCACTGTCGGAAGCTCACCGATACAACTGTCCGGCACGGCCATCGACAGTGCGGACGATCTACTACGGAGCCAAACGGGCCGAAGCCGACATCTGGATCGTGGAGCGGCAGCGGTGACCGTGCCTCCGTGGCCACCTTGCCCTGCGGCGGCGCGGTCAATCCAGTTCACACCACCGGACGAACCTGAACCCGTGGACTTCGTATAGATCGACATGGCAGGCCGGCTGGCCTTCGTGCTGATGGGTGTGTGGTTGTCTGTCGTTTCCGGAGTGGAAGCGGCCCAGTCCACTCAGTTGGCGGTGCTGACCACCACAGGCGAAACGCGAGACGGGCTTCCGGTCGTCGCACCGCTGCCTGATCCTGGTCCGCACCTCGACGTCCTGACCCGAGGGTTCTCAGGCCGTCTGTTGCACTTGTGGGCTCTGGAACAAGAGTTCCTTCGTCGTCAGACAGGGACGGCGCCCGAACCTGCCTATCTGGTGCTCTCTGATCGTCGAGGCGGATTTCCTCAAGTGGGTTTCTATCTGGGCGACATCCGAAAACCTGATGTCGGCTGGGTGGACGTGCATCGAGACTCCACGCTGAGTGGACGCCTCGGAGCGCTCGATCAGATTTTCCCCCATGAACTGATGCACGTCATGGTGTCCCAACTGGCGGGCCCCCATCGTCGAAGCGGCGGCAACCAGATTCACGCCGTCGGCGTGCGCACCGATCCGGTCACGGCATTCCAGGAGGGCTTCGCCGAGCACGTCCAGATTCTGGCAGTGGACGATCCCGACGCCGTTCCGACCACACACCGACTGCCCGGTGACAAGGCGGCGGTCACTCGCGCCGACGAAGCGCGACACCGCTACATGCGAGACCTGCGCGGGCGATGGTGGCCACTGGAGCGCGAGCGACTGCTCTTCCTCATGTGGTACACGAAGTCTGAACAGGTCGCTCGCTACCATGGGATCAAGGCGAATGTGTTCGCCCACGCTCCAGTCGTACCGGAGCGATTGCTGACGAGCGCGGATCCCTATCGCGCCTACCTCTGGAACAGCGTGATCCCAGGTGAACCGGACGATCCGATCAGGCCCGTCGGCGCGCTGCTGTCGACGGAGGGCGTCGTCGCACACGTGTTCTGGCGGATCGCCACAGACGGCGCGCTGCAGGCGAGATTCCTCGACGCACAGTTCTACGAACAGTTCGGCACGGTTGCGTCCGCCGTGTCTCCGCTTGAGAACGTGTATCTCAAGATGTTTGCCGCGCTGCACATCAGCAAGGCCAGCACGACGACGGAACTGCTGCGAGCGTGGGCGACGCTGGTGCCCTCCGACGCTGCTGATCTCGATCGCGTGGCGCGCGCCGCCCTGGGTGACCAGCCACTACCCACGGCACCAGAGATCTGGCTGGCGAACGGCGCATTGCGCACCGGCACAAGCCTCTTTGACCAATACCGACAGCAACCGCGTCTCCACACGTTCGACATCAACGCGGCCACCCAGTTCGACTGGCACACCGTGCCTGGTGTGTCCGCCCCCCTGGCTCAACGGTTGCTTGCAGGAGTTCCCTACGCCAGCCTGGATGACCTGATCAATAGCCCGGACGTCCCGACGGCGGTGCGCACGAACATTGCGGCGATGGCCGTGGCGATGAGCACGCTCGAGAAGGGCACCGGAGACGAGGCCGAGTCGCTAGGACTCTGGTCCATCGCCTGGGCGTACTTGTGGCGGTTGGGTGCGTTCCTGATCGTGGCCACCATCCCCGGCGCCTGGATCCTCACGCGTGTGGGTGTCCGGCGTCCCTGGGTCGCAGGATTGATTGCGTTCGCTGCCCTGTTCATGGTCACCGCGCTCACATGGATCGTCACAAGTCCTGTGTGGCTCCCATTTCTGGCACCGGTTGTGGCGGGCGGTGTGCCATGGGCCGCGTGGCGTCTCGTCCGGCGTCAACCCGGGCGGTCACCAGCGCTGGCGCTCATGGTGTGGGGCCTGGCCAGCGCGTCGGCAGTCGTGCTGACGTATCCCTGCTGCCACCCGTCCTCGGGTGGCGGTGTAGAACCCGAAGACGCCGAGCGCCAACTTCGAAACCATCACGATCGCCATGGCGCTCAGGGGAGCAGAACTCACCATCAGGAGAGCCATGAACATCACGGGGCCGAAACGAGTCACCACGACCACCCATACGCTGAGCCCCATCAGCAGGCAGGCAAAGGCCACGGGGTCTGATCCCGATAATATCGAGGAGCCGCCGACAAAGGCGATGGCGCCAAGAGCGGCGGCTCATTCGCTCCGCAGGACGAGGCGCAGCAGGACCAGGAGCATGACGATTCCAAGCGACTGCAATCCGAGGGTCACGTCACCTCCCAGAACGTCCGCAATGACCGGGCGTATGCCGTCCCATCCAACGAAGCGCGCCAGATCCAACATCGGTGGGTCGCCAGTCTATCAGCCGGGGTCTGGTAGCCGAGGGGCTTGCCTCCGCCCATCCGCGCCTTCAACTCTTCGACGTGGCGCCGCATCTCCTGCATGAGGTAGTCAGACGAGCGGACGGCCAGCATCGTATCGCGTCGGCCAGTGAGAGTGGTGTGCGCAGGCGCCGTGCAGGCTCGCTATGATTCGTGCAACAACGTCGATGGTAGTCTAGCTTGAATACATTCACCTGCGGGTCTGACGCCCCAGGGCCAGGAAACATGCGACCAAGAAGTAGGGTAATAATGCAGCGCATTTTATTGACAGCGGCGTTGAGCGCCACGGTGTTCGTGAACGGCTTCCAGGCACAAGCGCAGGCGCCCGCCACGCTTTACGCCGCCACGTCCGAGGACACACTCTGGGCCGGCAATATCGGGTCGCTTGCTGCGGCTTGGTTGTCGGTCGGTCCTGCAATCACAGTGGTCGGCATGGCCGCACTCGATGGCAAACTCTTCGCCGCCACCGCCGACGACAAGCTCTGGTGGCGCGACGCAGCCGCCAGACCGATTCCCTGGCAGTATGTCGGTCCCGCCGAAAAGGTCGTCGGCCTCGCCGCTCTTGACGGCAAACTCTTCGCGGCCACCTCCGACAATCAGCTCTGGTGGCGCCCGGCCACGACCGGCCCGATCGTCTGGTTGAACATCGGCCCTGCCTTAAACGTCGTCGGTCTGACCGCTTTCGATGGCAAACTCTTTGCGGCCACAAGCGATGACACACTCTGGTGGCGCGACGCGGCGACAAGGCCGATCCCCTGGCTGAACATCGGTCCAGCCTTAAAGGTTGTCGGTCTGGCCGCGGTTGACGGCAAGATTTACGCCGCCACCTCCGAGAACAAGCTCTGGTGGCGCGAGGCGGTGACCAGACCGGTACCTTGGCAACCGCTTGGCTCAGCTACCAGTGTCGTCGGCTTGGCCGCGCTGCGCTAGTCCCCTGGAACCGAATTCTCTAGGAAAATGATCTCAAGTGTGATCTAACAGTGGCATGGGAAGAATCGGACGGCCACGAGCCGAAGTGGTAATCACGGATCATGAACGGGTGGAATTGATTCGCCTCACCAAACGGGCGCGCGTCAATCGCGCCATCGCGTTTCGGGCGCGCATTGTGTTGGCCTGCGTTGACGCGTCGGACACCGCGGTGGCGCGCCACCTGCGGACGACGAAAACGACGGTGGCGAAATGGCGCGGCCAGTTCGTCGAGCGGCGCCTGGACGGGCTGTACGATGAGCCACGTGTGGGGGCGCCGCGCACGATCACGGACGAGACCATCGAGGCGGTCATCGTCAAGACGCTGGAGACGAGGCCCTCGGGCGAAACGCACTGGAGCACCCGGTCGATGGCTAAAGCCGCGGGGATGAGTCACAGCACGGTCGGGCGCATCTGGCGGACCTTCCGCCTGCAGCCGCATCGCAGCGAGTCGTTCAAGCTCTCGCCGGACCCGCAACTGGTCGACAAGATCCGCGATGTGGTGGGCCTGTATATGCATCCGCCGGCCAACGCGGTGGTTTTCTCGTTCGACGAGAAATCGCAGATCCAAGCGCTCGAACGCGCGCAACCCATCTTGCCCATGGATGTCGGCCAGCCCGAGCGGCGCACCCACAACTACCTACGGAATGGGACGGTGGATCTGTTTGCGGCCCTCAATGTCGCCACGGGCGAGGTCATCGCCCGGTGCAAAGCCCAGCACCGGGCGCAGGACTTCGTGGCGTTCTTGCGCGAGGTGGAAGCCAGTGTCGAGCCCACGTTGGATATCCATGTCGTGCTTGACAACCTGTCGGCCCATAAGGCACCGGCGGTGCAGCGCTGGCTGGTCCGTCATCCGCGCGTGCAGTTTCACTTCACGCCGACCTACGCGTCGTGGCTCAATCTCGTGGAACGCTTTTTCGGATTGTTGACGGAGAAAGCGCTGAAACGCGGATCGCACACCAGTGTCGCGCCACTCCGCGCCGCCATCCTCGCCTACGTGGAGGCCCACAACACGCGCAACCGGCCGTTCAAATGGGTCAAGACAGCTGAGGAGATTCTCGACAGCATGCGGCGGTTCGGCCTTCGCGTGCAGCAGGTGCATAGTCGATGACGCGACTTATCCTAGAAATCACAGATCCAGGGGACTAGGCGACGTATGCCTTCATGCCTTCAGGTGATCCTGAATTGATCACGGTCGCCCGTTCAAGCGCGGCGTCCACATGGGGGCAGAAGTTTCCGGCACCAAACTTTTCTGGGAACCCCGAGGACACCAGAATGGCCTTTGGCTGTTCCAGGGCACCGCAGAAGAGCGCGGTCCGTTCGGATGCGCGCAGTTGGGCCGCGACGTCTTCCAGCGCACGGACGCCTGTGGCGTCGATCGCTGTCATGTTCCGTAGACGAAAACAGACCACGGGTGGCAGCTCGTCGACTCGATCGAGCACACGCAAGATCTTGTCGGTGGCTCAAAACAACAGGGGGCCGTGGACGCGGAAGATCGCGACGTTGGGCGGAATCGGTTTGTCCTGGAGCACGTGCACACGTCCGGCGTCCACATAGTCACTGGTCACCCGCGAGACCGTCGTCGTGTGGGAGACGCGTCGGATGAACAACAACGCGGCCATGACCATGCCAACTTCGACGGCGACGGTCAGGTCTGCGAACACGGTCAACAGCAACGTGGCAGCCCACACGGCGACGTCGGCCTTTGACTGTTTGAGCAACAACGGGACCTCGTGCCATTCGCCCATGTTCCAGGCCACGATGAACAGGATGGCCGCCAGGACTGCCATCGGGATCAATCCAGCCAAGGGGGCGCCCACCAGGAGAGTCACCAGTAGCGTGAGTGCGTGTACTATGCCGGCGACCGATGTCTTGGCGCCGGAACGAATGTTGATCACCGTGCGTGCGATCGCTCCCGTGGCTGGCAGGCCGCCAAACATGGGCGAGACGAAATTCGCGACGGTGACTGCGGGTGAGATCAACTTCGGAATGAGCGCCGGGTCGAATGCGGGAATGTCTATCGTCGGCAGGCCTGAGGGGACCCCGCCGAATCGTGAACCGACCGTCTCAATCGGGACGTCGAGTGCCCAGACCGCGAACGTGCCAGCGATCAGGGCGACGATTGTGCCTGGGATCGCGCGCACAAATCGATTGACGACCAGAATGAGTGTCAGCGCGCCTGAGCCCACGGCGATTGACCCCACGGAAAATGTGTCGACGTTGCGCCATACCGCAGACATCCGATCGACGAACTCGCCGACGTTGCCGGTCATGGTTACGCCGAGAAATTCACTCACCTGGGTGCTGGCGATCAAAATCGCAATGCCATTGGTGAAGCTGAGGATGACGGGACAAGGGATGAATCGGACGGCCGACCCCGTGCCTGTGAGGCCCAGCAGAATCAACATCACGCCGGCCATCATCGTGCACATGAAAAGACCGGAGATGCCGTATTGAGCGATGATGCCTGAAATGACGATCACAAAGGCCCCGGTTGGGCCGCCAATTTGTGTGCGTGACCCGCCCAGTGCCGAAATCAGGAAGCCTGTGACGATGGCGCAGTAGATGCCAGATTCCGGGGAAAGGCCCGATGCGATGGCGAACGCCATGCCCAGGGGCAGGGCAACCAGTCCCACGGTGATGCCAGCGATGAAGTCCTGTCGGAACGTTGCCAGGGAGTAGTCCCGGAGGCAGAGAATCGATTTTGGCAACCAGGGTGAGGTGGAGGGAGGATTGCGCGCGTAATTCCTGATGGTAAGCTCTCGCGGGCAGAAAGCGAAACGTGATTGCTGCAGACCTCCTCGTCCACGCGTACCGTCACGGCTATTTCCCTATGGCGATGGACGACGGCAGCATTGAGTGGTTCTGCCCGGACCCTCGTGGGGTGCTTCCTCTCGACTCCGTGCGCGTACCGTCACGTCTGCGGCGGGTCGTACGCTCCGGGCAGTTTGAGGTGGCCATCGACCGCGATTTCGAGGCCGTCATTCGCGCCTGCGCGGCTGATCGCAGCGAAGGCACGTGGATTTCAGACGACATTCTCATGTCATACAT
>JABMNV010000192.1 GCA_013203475.1 Acidobacteriota bacterium | reverse complement strand
TCGACGGCCTGAGCATCGGCGAGTTCGTGATCACGTCGGCACTGGCGGACCTCAACGAGGGCGATGCGATTGTGAGAGCGCGCTGAAGGCGGACAAGGCTCCCATCGGCAACCGCAACGAGGCCCGGCATCCCACAGTGCCCGTGCGGTTTTCGAGCGTGATCGTTCCGCCATGCGCCTCGGCGATCTGCCGACTCAATGCCAGACCGATGCCCGATCCGTTGGGCTTGGTTGTAAAAAACGGCACAAAGAGATTTGCCGTGTCGGGAAGTCCCTTGCCCTCGTCATCGATCGTGATTTCAGCCCAGTCTCCGACGCTGCGCCAGGACACGGTCACCTCGCCGTTGGTCTCTAGCGACGCGTCGACGGCGTTCCGGACGATGTTGATCAACGCCTGTTCGAGCTGATCGGAATCAGCGATGAGTTGGATGTCGGGCGATGACGACACACGGACGGACAACCGCTTTTCCAGCTCGACGATCCGAGTCATGAGCACCGTCACATCCAGCGATTTGGGTTGCGGCTTCGGCAAACGGGCCAGCTGCGCATACGCACGCAGGAACCGGCCGAGGGCACCGGACCGCTCCTCGATCAGCGACAGCCCCTGTGACACTTCAGGACTCCGCTCAAAGGCCGTGGCCCGATCGACGATGCGGCGCAGAGAGTGCGCGATGGACTTGATGGGCGTCAGGGAATTGTTGATTTCGTGTGACAACACGCGCACGATGCGCTGCTAGGCGGCCTGCTCTTCTTCGCGCAGAGCCTGGCTCAGGTCAGCGATGACGATCAAGTGATGGGGACGTCCGTCGCGATAGAACATCGCCCGCCTGACTTCGTACCGCCCCTGACGTCCGCCAAACAACCGATCCGCGAGCCGCCGGGGTTCGCCCGACAGGTATTCGTCCATGCCCAGCGCCGTCGCCGGCATGCCCAGCAAGGCCGTCGCCGGTTGACTGGCCAGTCGCTCGCCCGCTTTGTTCACCAACAGGAGCTGATGCGTGGGGTCAAACGCAAAGACCGCGACGGAAATTTCCTCCATCACATGCGTGAGTAACACCGTTGATTCCACGGCTTCGGTGCGCTGGCGTTGCAACGTGGCACCGAGATCGTTCACCTCGCGCATCAGGCCCGCCATCGAACTGCCGGACCGAGCGCGGAGTCCGCGAATCGAATAGTCACCCTCCCGCAGAGCTCCGAGGAGATTTGTGACCACGTTCAGTGACTGCACGGCCGCTTGCCGCGCGGCAGACGCCGCGGCGATCCAGGAGATCAACACCAGGGCGCTCAGCGTCCATCGGAACTCTGGTGCCAGGTCAGGCTGCGTCCAAAGATACCAAGCGGCCACCAGTACGGCCGGGAGGCCGCCGGCCAGCACGAACAGCGTGAGCGCCGCCTCAAGATTGCGTGCCTTGGGCGCACCGCGTTGACTCGAAGATTCCATATGTGTTTGTTCGCAGGCCTACAGGCCGAAATGCTGCAACCGTCGGTACAACGCGCTGCGACTGACGCTGAGCTGCTCGGCCGCCTTCCGAACGTCACCCCCGTGCTTGGCCAGCACTTTTTGAATGAACAACTTCTCTGACTGTTCCAATGTCATATCTTCAACCGCCGACGGAGTCGCCACGGGCCCACCCTGCAGCCCCAGGTCCCGCGCCGTGATCCCTCCTGATTGCGCCATTAACACCGCCCGCTCAATCGCGTGGCCCAACTCCCGGACATTCCCCGGCCATAGATGTGACTCCATGGCCTGCCGAGCCGATCGATCAAACCCTTCAAACTCACGTTTGTATCGAGCCGAATATCGCGCCAGATAGTGTTCGGCCAGCGGCAGAATATCTTCGCGGCGCTCCCGCAGCGGCGGCAGGTGCACCACCACCGTATTGAGCCGATACAGGAGATCCTCGCGGAAGCGACCGGACGCGATCTCTTCCGGCAAGTCGGCATTGGTCGCCGAAATCACCCGCACGTTGACAAAGATCACGCGAGACGATCCCACCTTCTGCGCTTCGCCGGTCTGCAACACACGCAGCAGCTTGGGCTGCAGTCGCACTGGCATATTGGCGATTTCATCAAGGAACAAGGTGCCTTCGTCGGCCAGTTCAAAACACCCAATCCGATCGGTTCGAGCATCGGTGAATG
>JABMNV010000191.1 GCA_013203475.1 Acidobacteriota bacterium | reverse complement strand
CTTCCAGCGGGCGCTCCGCCACGTTCATGCCGAGCACCTCAAGGCGTCCACTCGTTGGGGGAATAAACCCCAACAGCGACTTAAGCAACGTGCTCTTGCCGGCGCCATTAGGCCCCAGCAGGCCGACGGCACCGGTCGGAAACACGGCGCTGACCTCGCGCAGCGCGCGGTTCTTGCCATAGGCAACGGTGACGCGATCAAGAACAACCGCTGGTGAAGTGTCTGCCATGAGTCAGAACCGTATACGCACAGTCACGCCTGAGAGTTCGACGTCGGTCACAAACTCCCCCGCAATCCGAGGGCATCCGCCTGCAGCTTGAGGAAACCAATGAGGTTCGTAATGTGCACATCCAGAGGCAACCCAATCTCCTCCGCTCCCTTGTGCAAATCTTCGCGCGGCACAGCCCGCGCAAACGCCTTGTCCTTCATCCGCTTCATCACGGACTTGGCTTCCAGATCGAGCACACTCTTGGACGGCCGCACCAGCGCCGCCGCCGTGATGAATCCCGCCATTTCGTCGCACGCGAACAACGTCTTCTCCAAGACTGTTTCCCGGGTCACGCCCGTGTAGTCGGCGTGAGAAAGGATAGCCCGGGTGACCCACTCGGGGTAGCCCATGCCGTGAAGAATCTCGACGCCGCGATACGGATGATTCTCGCGATCCGGGAACTTCTCGTAATCGAAGTCATGCACGAGGGCCACAAACCCCCACGCCTCTTCGTCCTCGCCAGCCGCACGCGCGTACCCGCGTACAGCCGCCTCCACCGCCAACAAGTGCTTGCGCAGACTCTCGCTCTGAACGTGTGCTGTAACCAGCGCCCAGGCGCTCTCGCGCGACAAATTGCTCATACGGCGGAAAGTTTACCGGATGTTCGGCCTCGGCATGGGAATTTCGTGAGAATCGCCTCACTCCCCCATGACTTTGACGACGACGCGCTTGCTGCGCTGTCCGTCAAATTCGGCGTAGAACACTTGCTCCCACGGGCCCAGATCAAGCGTCCCGGCAGTAATTGGCACGATCACCTGATGCCCCATCACCGTTCGCTTGAGATGGGCATCACCATTGTCTTCGCCAGTCTGGTGGTGCCGGTACGGCAGTCCGGCGGGTGCGAGCTTTTCCAGCCAGACTTGAAAGTCGTCAATCAGCCCATCTTCCCAGTCATTAACGTAGACGGCTGCAGTGATGTGCATCGCCGAGACCAGGACCATGCCCTCGGACACGCCACTCGCGTCAACGACGCGCGCGACATCGTCAGTGATCCGAATAAACTCCTGCCGCTTCGCCGTCGTGAACCAGAGATAGTCGGTGTGTACCATTCACTTCCTCACTTCCTCACTTCCTCACTTCCCCATCTTCAAAGAGGGGTCCGCATTGAAGCCCAGGTCTGACATCTCGCCCAGTTCCAGCCGCCGCAGACCCGCGGCGGCGATCATCGCTGCGTTGTCCGTGGAGAGCGACAGCGCGGGCACAAACACCGGCACACCACGCTCGCGTCCGTAGGCGATCGCGTCGGCGCGCAACCGACTGTTGGCCGAGACACCGCCCGCGATGCCCACGCTCTTGGCGCCGACCGCTGCCGCCGTGTGAAATGTCCGGTCCACCAGAGTCTCGACGACGACCCGCTGGAAGCTCGCGCAGACGTCGTCGACTTCGGCGTCCGACAGCGGCCCGTTCTGCATCCGCTGCTGCAGCAATCGCACGGCCGCGCTTTTGAGCCCGGAGAAACTGAACTCGGTCATCCCCTCCAGGTGCGGTTTTGACCGGGAGGGGCCGGTGAATCGGGGTCGTGGGAGTGCGACCGCACGATCGTTGCCGTGGCGCGCGCGCCGGTCCACCACAGGCCCGCCTGGATACCCCAGGCCAAGCAAGCGCGCGACCTTGTCGTACGCCTCCCCGGCCGCATCATCTCTGGTGCGACCAACGAGCCGATAGGTACCCCGCGATCGCACCTCGTACAGAGACGTGTGTCCGCCCGAGACGACGAGCACGACTGCCGGCAGCGGAATGTCGCCATGGTCGAGCCAGATCGACTCGATATGCCCCGCCAGATGGTGGACCGGGATGACGGGGCGGCCCAGCGATGCCGCTGCCGCCTTCGCAAACGACACGCCGACCAATAGCGAGCCAACCAAGCCGGGGCCCTGCGTGACGGCCAGCGCGTCGATGTCAGTCCAGGCGCACGCCGCGTCGGCCAGCGCCCGTTCCACGACGCCGCAAATATCACGAACGTGCTGACGGGACGCCAACTCCGGCACGACCCCGCCCCATTCGCGATGCACGTCGAACTGTGAGGCGATCACATTCGACAGACATTTCCAAGGTCGCGCGGTGTCTCCGGTGGTGCACACGACCGCCGCTGCCGTCTCGTCACACGACGTTTCGATGCCAAGAATATTCATGGTTGAGCAAACAGCGCCGGAAGGCTGGTCGCGTAGGGCGCACGCGCGATTCCACGTTCGGTGATGATGCCGGCCACGAGGTCGTGTGGCGTGACATCAAAGGCCGGATTCCAGACACTCGCGCCATCGGGCGTGAGTTGTGTCGGTCCAAAGTGTGTGATTTCGCGGGCGTTCCGCTGCTCAATCGGAATACCGATGCCGTCGGCCGTCGCCAAATCGATCGTCGACAGCGGCGCGGCCACATAAAACGGAACCCCATGGGCCCGCGCCATCATCGCGACGGTGTAGGTGCCTATCTTGTTGGCCACATCCCCATTGGCCGCGATCCGATCGGCGCCAACCACGACAAAATCAAGTCCTCCCTGGCGCATGAGCGGTCCGGCCATGCTGTCGGTGATCACGGTCGTTGGGATTCCGTCGCGCACCAACTCCCACGCTGTCAGTCGTCCGCCTTGAAGAAAGGGCCTCGTTTCGTCAGCAAACACGGCCGCGACTTTGCCCTGCTCGGCCGCCGCCCGGATCACGCCAAGTGCTGTGCCGTACCCGGCCGTCGCCAACGCACCCGCGTTGCAGTGCGTGAGAATCCGCGCCCCGTCCGGCACCACTGTGGCGCCATGCCGGCCCATGGCCTGACACGACGCCACATCTTCATCGTGAATGCCGATCGCCTCGCGGACCAATCGCGCCTTGAGCTCAGTGACCGATTCGCCGCCTTGAGCCCCGGCGCCAAACGTCCGCTTCATGCGATCGATGGCCCAGAACAGATTCACGGCCGTCGGCCGCGTCCCTGCCAGGAGGTCACACGTCTGGTTGAACTCCACAGCGAATTGCCGCGTGCCCGTGGACTTGCTGCGCTGCATGCCCAACGCAATCCCCATGGCGGCCGCCACACCAATGGCCGGCGCGCCGCGGATCACCATCGTCGTGATCGCTCGGGCGACGTCTTTCGCGGTGGTGCACGTGACGTACACTTCGCGGCCGGGCAGCTTGCGCTGATCGACCATCACGACGGCATTGTCCTGCCACGCTATCGTCGGAAGCATTCGACACTCCTCATAACAACCGCCGATCAAACGGCATCGGCAGAAGCTCCGCCAGCTGGTGCGTCGCCGTGACCGAGATCAAGTTCGCCATCACCACCGGGATGTCTCCGCAGTATTCCCACAACAACTGTCGGCACGGGCCACAGGGAGGTGTCGGCGATTGGGTGTCGGCCACAACAGCAATCATCGAAAACATCCGATGCCCATCTGAGAGCGCCTTGAGCAGCGCGACGCGCTCGGCGCACGTGGTCAATCCGTACGACGCGTTCTCGATGTTGCCTGCCACGACTATCTGTCCATCAGTGGTGCGAAGGGCGGCCCCCACTCTGAACCGTGAGTACGGCGCAATGGCGCGATCGCGCGCGGCTCGCGCCGCGTGAACAAGTTCCTCAGAGGCGTCCAATGATTCCCTCCAGCAACGCGATGAAGCCACCGCGCACGCGCCGCGCGGTTGCCATGACCTCATCATGCACAAGCGGTTGGGGCAATACGCCGGCCGCCATATTGGTGATGCACGACAGTCCCAGCACTTCCAGACCCATGTGGCGAGCCACAATCGCCTCAGGCACCGTCGACATTCCCACGGCATCAGCACCGAGCGCACGGAACGCGCGGATTTCTGCTGGCGTCTCATAGCTCGGGCCGTGCACCGCCACATAGACGCCACGCTCCAGCGCCAGTCCCATCTCCTGCGCCACGTCACCAGCCAGGCCCCTCAGCCGAGCCGAGTACACCTCCGACATGTCGGGAAACCGCGGCCCGAATCGCGCGTCGTTCGCGCCGACCAGTGGGTTGGTGCCCATGAAGTTGAGATGGTCATCAATGATCATCAGTGCGCCTGAGGAGAATCGCCGATTGATGCCCCCCGCCGCGTTGGTCACGATCAGCACTTTGATACCGAGGTGTCCAAGTACTCGTGTGGCAAACGTGGTCCGGTCCATCGAGTGACCTTCATAGAAGTGAGACCGCCCTGACAACGCCAGCACCCGCCGGTCACCCACGCGCCCAACCACCATCCGGCCGGCATGACCGACCACGGCGGACGTGGGCCAGTGCGGCACCGTGTCGTACGGCCATGACGTGGCGTCCGCCAACCCTTCGGCGAAATCACCAAGGCCGGACCCGAGAATCACCGCGACGTCTGGCAGCGGTCCCAGCGTCGCCTGCAGGAACGCAGTCGTCTCAGCAATCGTCTCGTAGTCCATACCGTCCTACATCCACCCCTGCATCAGGCGTTACATCAACATCGAAGCAATGGCCGCGTTAATCACCGTCGCCAGAAACCCGCCGAAGAGCGCCCGGCCTCCCAACCGCGCCAGGTCTGCCCGTCGGGTTGGCGCCATCGCGCCAATCCCTCCAAGCAGAATGCCGATCGACGCAAAGTTGGCGAACCCGGTCAGGGCATACGTCGCCAGCACGTAGGCCTGCGGGCTGAGCACGTCCCTGTACTGGGTGGTCAACTTCACGTAGGCGACAAACTCGTTCGCGACCAGTTTGGTTCCGAGCAGGTCCGCCACCGCCGGCACATCCGCCATCGGCACCCCCATCAGAATGGCCATGGGGGCGAAGACTCTGGCAAACACCGCGGCCAACGTCAGTCCGGGCCACATCGCACCAAGGATGAAATCGAACATGGCGATAAACGCCAGGAATGCGATGAGCATCGCAGCCACATTGATCGCCAGGGTCGTGCCGTCAGACGCCCCAGCGGCCGCCGCATCCACCACGTTGCTGTGTTGGTGTTCAACAACTGTGCTGACGTTGCCAAGCGTGTCTGGCACCTCGGTCTCGGGCAGCAGGATTTTTGCCAGATACAACCCACACGGCGCCGCCATGACACTCGTGGTCAAAATGGCGACTGGGTCAGCGCCAAGCGTGATGTAGACGGCCATCACACCGCCCGAAATCGTCGCCATGCCGCCGATCATCATGGCCAACAATTCTGACTGGGTCATCGTCGGCACGTAGGGCTTCACGATGATGGGCGCCTCGGTCTGGCCCATGAACACGTTCGCGGCTGCGGCCAGTGTCTCTGCGCCGCTCGTCCGCATCAGGTACATCATCGCGCGTGCCATGACCCGGACGATGAACTGCAAGACGCCGAAGTAATACAGCACTGTGAAGAACGACGACACGAAGATAATCGTAGGCAGCGCCACAAACGCGAACACAAAACCATTCGGCACGGCCTGGCCCAGCACTTCTGCGTTCGCAAGGTCGCCGAACACGAACTGCGCGCCCGCGTTCGTAAACTCGAGAAACCGCTTCACCACGCCCGACACCGCGGCGAACAGCTCGAACCCGGGACGCCACCCATTGATCTCAAATTTCAAAATAAACAGCGCCAGTGCTAACTGCAGGCCCATGCCCCACCCGACGGTGCGCCAGTTGACAGCGCCGAGGTTGGTGGAGGCCGACGCGATGAGTAGAAGGAAGCAGACGACCCCCAGGCCGCCGCGTACCGTTGGCGGCAGGACCCCGGCCAGCAAAACAACGGCCGTGGCCAACACGAGGCCGGCGCTTCCCACCATGAGCCGAAGACGGCGATCGGCCGCCTGATCAAACGTTGTCATAAGGCATCCTGTCGATGGGCGGCGCCGTTCGCGGTGGTGCGGTCGATGGTCTCAAAGAAGAGGGGCAGACCTGGCGCGGGAGCATCGGTGACCCCCACGCTTTCTGTCAAAAGGGGCAATGCCGCGGCCAGCCGCCGCTCATCGCGAAAGTAGACGCGAAGCAGTGGCTCCCCGGCTCGAACGTGGGCCCCGACGTCGACCAGGACGTCAATGCCGACGCCTGGATCGACGATCGACTCCACGTGGTCTCGGCCGGCTCCCAACGCGACCGCTGCATGGCCCACACGTCCAGCATCACACGTCGAGAAGACCCCCGACCGATCCGCGCGGACGAGGTGCTCTCCGCTGGCCAGCGGCAGTCGTTCGGGATGATCCACGACCGACGGGTCGCCTCCCTGCGCCTCGATAATGTCCGCGAATTTCTGCAACCCGCGCCCACTGGCCAGCGCATCGCGCACCTGTGACT
>JABMNV010000190.1 GCA_013203475.1 Acidobacteriota bacterium | reverse complement strand
GCCGCGTCGACAAGAAGGCCGGCACGTTGCCTGACGAACTCACGGTCACCATGGATGGGCGAGGGGCCGACGTGCATCTAACCTTCGAGTACATCGGTGGACCGGTCGTGGACCCCCGTGGTCGGCGTACCGCCGCCGGCGAACCGCATCGGTTCACCTACGAGCTGGTGGAGCCGGCCATCGACTGGAACGCGCGCTGGTGGACGTGGACCGAGGCGCAGAATCCGCTGACGGCACCCGAGGCGTTTGCCGCTCGTGTGGGCGAGCCGCCAACATTCATGCAGACCGTGCAGCGTTTCGATCTCATCAGCGGCCGAGTCCTGGTCGACGGACTGCCGCCAGACCGACTGGCGCTGCGGGCTGAAGGCGTCGTGACTTTGCCCGCCGGACGCTGGAGTCTGACGACCATTTCCGATGACGGGTTGCGCGTCTGGGTCGATGATCAATTGGTCGTCGACCGGTGGGACATCCATGAATCGACACTCGACCGTGTGGCGTTGTCACCGGGCCGCCACCGCATCAGGTTGGAATACTTCGAAGCCACCGGGTGGGCGGAGTTGAAGGTCCGCTTCATCAGGCACTGAGCACCCAGCACCCAGCACCGAGCACCGACCTATGGATATGTTTACCTCCCCCGAACTGTTGATCGCCCTGGTCACCCTGACGATTCTTGAGATCGTTTTAGGCGTGGACAACGTGATTTTTATCTCCATCCTCTCGGGCAAACTGCCGCTGTCCGAGCAGAAGCGTGCCAGACGCGTGGGGTTGCTTGGCGCAATGTTGATGCGCATCGCGCTTCTGTTTTCGTTGTCATGGATGGCCCAGCTCACGGCTCCCTGGTTCACGGTGCTGGGACAGGAGTTTTCGGGTCGGGACGTGATTCTCGTGGGCGGCGGGCTATTTCTGCTCGCCAAGGCCACCTACGAGATTCACGACAAACTGGAAGGCGATGACGGCCACGTGTCGGGGAAGGTCGCGGCCACGTTTGGCAGCGTCATCGGACAAGTCATGTTGCTCGATATCGTGTTTTCGCTCGACTCAGTGATTACCGCCATCGGGATGGCCAATCACCTGGGCGTGATGGTGGTCGCTGTGGTGTTGGCGGTGCTGGTCATGCTCGCGGCCGCCGAATCGATTGCGGCGTTTGTCGAAGCGCACCCGACCGTCAAGATTCTTGCGCTCTCGTTCCTGATGCTCATCGGCCTGTCCCTGGTCGCCGACGGGTTCGGCCAGCACATTTCGAAGGGCTATATTTATTTCGCGATGGGATTCTCGGTGTTTGTCGAGGCGGTCAATATCAGAATCCGGAAATCGCGCAATGAAACGCCGGTCGAACTCCGCCAGAAGTACACGGACTGACCAGTCAATCGGCCAGTCCCGCCCGCGTCAGTGCGTGCCTTCTTTGACCTCGACGATGACATTGATCGTCTCGGCGTTTCGCCCCAGCGCCGACCATCCGTGGCGCCGCGATACGCGCGCCGATGAACGTGAGTTGGCCCGGTGTCGGGCCGCGACTCGCTGAAGAGACCTATGGACGCCGTGGAACACTCCAAGGCGAGTTTCCCCCCGCGCCCACAGGCCATTGTTTGAGGAAGGGGACATTTCTATTGCGTGAAGAAGGGGGACATTTCTACTGCGCGTTGACACATGGGAGCTGAGACATTTGTCGTTGTAACGATAATCTGTTAACGTGCATTATGAAAATTTTGACAACAACGGAATGCGTCGTCCGTGTCTCTGTCGTGGCGCTGTGTGTCGGTCTTGCGTCGTTGGCCCCTGCGTCCGTCTCCGCCCAAGCCCCCGCTCAGTCATCGTCAGTTCCGACGACCTGGACGATTGATACTAATCACTCGGCCGCAGGTTTTGCCGTCAGGCACCTGATGGTGTCAACGGTCCGCGGCTCCCTGGGCTCGACCACGGGCACCATCATCTACGACGGCAAGAACGTTTCTTCGATCGTGGCGGACGTCACCATCGATGTCAAAGGCCTCAGTACTGACAACGACGGTCGGGACAACCACCTGCGAAGCGCGGACTTCTTCGACGCAGAGACCCACCCCACGATTACCTTCAAGAGCAAGCGCGCCGAGGCGGGCAGTGATGGGGCCTTCAAACTCATCGGCGATCTCACGATCCGTGGTGTGACAAAGGAAGTGACTTTGAACGTCGACGCGCCTGCCGCTGTCCTCACGCAGCCGGGTCGCGACGGTGCCGCACCGACGTATCGAACGGGCACCACGGCGACGACGACCGTGAATCGCTTTGACTACGGTTTGAAATGGAACAGTTTGATTGAAGCTGGCGGAGGTGCCGTGGTCGGCGCCGACGTGAAGGTGACGATCGATCTTGAGTTGTCGCGCCGCTAGGTCGCTCGCGGAAAAGAAAGGGGCGGGAGGATGCACATCCTCCCGCCCCGTGTGTTGTGTGCTTTTGCGCTTATCGAAGAATCATCTCCATGAGCGTCCGCACCAGGCCCTCACCGTTGTTGACGGCCAGCGTGATGCCGATGGTCGCGACGGACACCATGCTGATGAGCTTAATCAGAATGTTGAGCGACGGGCCAGACGTGTCCTTGAAGGGATCGCCCACCGTGTCGCCGATGACGGCGGCGCCGTGGCGAGGGTTCTTTGAGTCTTCCTTGCGGTCGACCTTGTTGCCCTGTGCATCGACGTATTCGCCCGCCGCATTCTTCAGATACTTGCCGCCAAGCTCACCCGACTCGATCCATTTCTTGGCGTTGTCCCAGCTGCCACCCGCATTGGCCATGAAGATCGCCGTGGCGAAACCGGTCGCCAGGCCGCCGGCCAGCATGCCGATGACGCCGCCCACTCCGAAGAAGATCCCGACAAACACCGGCACAATGACCGCCATCATCGACGGCATGACCATGCTCTTGAGTGCACCATCAGTGGAGATGTCCACGCAGCGTGCGTAGTCGGGCGTGGCGGTGCCTTCCATGATTCCTGGAATCTCGCGGAACTGCCGTCTGACTTCCTCCACCATGACCAGGGCGGCTCGTCCCACCGCCGTCATCGTCATGGCCGCGAACACGAAGACCAGCAAGGTGCCGATGAACATGCCGCTGATGACCATGGGGTCGGTCAACGAAATGCTCCTGAAGAACTCTTCGCTCGACTTGCCCCCCTGGGCCAGTGTGGCGAACGTGGCGATCAACGCGAGCGCGGTGAGCGCGGCCGATCCGATCGCGAAGCCCTTGCCGATGGCGGCCGTCGTGTTGCCAAGGCTGTCGAGCGCGTCGGTCCGGGTTCTGACGTCGTCGCCCAGTTGGCTCATTTCGGCGTTGCCGCCGGCGTTGTCAGCAATCGGGCCGTAGGCGTCGGTCGCCAGCGTCACGCCGAGCGTCGATAACATGCCGACGGCGGCCAGCGCGATGCCATACAGTCCCAGGGCCGCGTCAGCGAACCCGCCCGCCAGGCCGTACGCCAGTGCGGTGGCGAGCGCGATGGTCACAATGGGAATCCACGTGGACATCATGCCGACGGCGATGCCGCTGATGATCACGGTTGCCGGACCCGTTGCCGTAGATTCGGCCACTTCCTGCGTGGGGCGGAAGTCATAGGCGGTGTAGTGCTCCGACCCCTTCCCGATGATGAGGCCCGAGAGCAGGCCCACGCACGTCGCCAGCCAGACCCCCCACCATGTGGCGCCAGGGATGAGGTTGTAGACATCGGCAAAGCAGATGTAGCAGATGACGCCTGCAAGCACGGCGACCCCCATCGACGCCATGTTCACGCCCTTGTGCAGTCCGTGCAGCAGCTCCTTCAAGGTGGCGTTTTCTTTGGTGCCGACCAACTGGCCACCGATGATCGACAGGAAGATTCCGACTGCGGCGATGGCGACTGGGGCAACAATCATCGTCCAGGCCGCGTCCGCGTGGCCGAGGCTGATGGCCGCGGCGGCCGCCAGGGCGATGGCTGCCAAAAGCGAGCCTTTGTAGGATTCGTACAGGTCAGCACCCATGCCGGCCACGTCGCCGACATTGTCGCCGACGTTGTCCGCAATCGTCGCCGGGTTGCGGGGGTCGTCTTCCGGAATCCCCGCTTCCACTTTGCCCACCAGATCAGCGCCGACATCCGCAGCCTTGGTGTAGATGCCACCGCCTACGCGGGCGAACAGGGCCACCATCGAGGCGCCCATCCCGAAGCTGACCATCACCTGCCCGACCAGGGCTGGCTGATCAGGGGTGAGCACCGCGAAGAGCGCGAGCCAGGTGCAGACGAATAGCAATCCGATGCCCACGACCGACAGTCCCATCACCGAGCCAGCTTTGAACGCCACTTGAAGACCGGCGTTGAGGCCATTCTTCTCGTCAGTGCACGCCCACGCGGTGCGACTCGAGGCGTGGGTGGCGATGTTCATTCCGGTCCAGCCCGTCCAGAAGCTGCCGAGGCCGCCGGTGACAAAGCCGACGAGGATGAAGACCGTCATCAGCGGACCACTTGGTTGGCTGAACAGGGCGTAGTTGGCTCCGAAGGCGACCAATATGCCCACGCCGACCAGCACGGGCACCACCACTTTGAACTGGCGACGCAGGTATGCCATCGCTCCGTCACGGACGTAGCCCGCGATTTCCTGCATGCGCTCGTTGCCGGGCGCTGCCTTCATCACGTCAGCCCGGTACTTCGCCGCCATGCCCAGAGCCGACAGGCCCGCGACAAAGCCCAGCGCCAGCATCATCCAAAACGTGTCGGTCACCGGCGTGGTGCCCGTGGAAACCATCGGCGAGTCCGCCACCTGTTCGACTTGGGGGGCTGCGGACACCGCAGCGACAATTCCGACCGTCAGCGCCGCAACCAGCAGGCTGGTCGTCAAACGCTTCCGACTAATAGGCACCATTATGAAACTCCTAAAAAAAAACTTGCGACCTTGGTTTATACCATCCGCGGCTACAATCGGGCTATGACCCGCATGCGATTTCTGGCATTGGTTCTGGTTTTGGGTGGTGTGGGCCTTTCGGCGCAGGCCTACGTGCCCAACCGGGTGTTTGACTCTTCTCAGGGCCAGTTTTCCGACTTCGAGTCGATGATGGCCGTTGTGGCCAAGGCCGATGTCGTGTTTGTCGGGGAGCAGCACGACGACCCCAACACCCACCGCCTGGAGCAGGCCATTCTCGAGGGGTTGAGGCGCCGCCGGGGTGACGTCATCCTGTCGCTTGAGATGTTTGAGCGCGACGTCCAGAGTCGGCTCGATGAGTTTCGGGCGGGACAGCTCCCCGAGGCCGACTTTCTGGCAACCGCACGACCCTGGCCCCGATATGCGACTGACTACAAGCCCATGGTGGATTTCGCCATCGCCCACCAGTGGCCGGTGGTTGCGGCCAACATCCCGCGGCCGATCGCCTCAGAGATCGGCAAGCTTGGCCTTGAGGTGCTCGCGTCGAAGCCGGACGCCGAGCGCGCCTGGTTCGCGTCTGAGTGGACCTGCCCCGACACTGACGCGTACTTCGCGCGGTTCAAGGAAGCGATGGGTTCTCATCCCAGCGAGCCTGAGTTGGTGCGTTTTTATGCGGCCCAGTGTCTGAAGGACGAGACGATGGCTGAATCCATCGTCTCGGCGTGGCAGTGGGCTCGAGCAGCCACGCCCGACACCAGGCCCTTGGTGGTCCACTACGACGGCGCGTTTCACTCGGACTTCGGCCAGGGCACAGTCGCCCGCGTGCAGCGTCGTCTGCCCGCCGCACGCATTGCCGTGATCTCTGTCATTCCGGTCGTCGACCTCGACCAGATCCACACCGGGGAGCACCTGAAGAAAGGCGACTACCTGCTCTTCACGATCGGCAAGTAGGCTGGGCTGGGTCTCAAGCCCGCCGCCCTATTTCTCGGTGCCCAGTCGCCAGGGCAGGTCCGCAACGATGTAGGTCATCACCGCGATGGCGGCGGCATTGTCGGACATCTGCTTCGGCGTGATGCGATCCACGGTGTCCGCTGGCGTGTGGTGAATCAAGAAATAGTCCCCGCCCACCAGATGAGACATGGACGGAATGCCTGCGGCCTGCACGCTGGGGCCGATGTCCGCTCCGCCACCCGCCGCTTCAATCCTGTTGGCGCCCAGCGGGGCGAGCAGGTCGGCGATGGCTGTCACTGTTCGGCGCGCGCCATCTGAGCCTGAAAAGCCGAAGCCCGCCGGGTCAAACACTCCGCCGTCCGACTCCATCATCATGACGTGGTCCTTCAGCTCGGCCGCGTGCTGATCGCGATAGCCGTTCCCGCCTCGAGAGCCGTTCTCCTCGTTGGTCCACAAGACCACGCGCACCGTCCGGCGCGGCCGGAGCCCGAGCGTTTTCATCAGCCGCAGCGCTTCCCATGTCACAATGCACCCGCCCGCATCGTCGGTCGCGCCAACGCCGGGATCCCAGGAGTCGAAGTGACCGCCGACGACGATGACTTCGTCCGGGAGTTCGCTGCCGCGAAGTTCACCGACCACGTTGAACGATTCGACGTCGGCTTCGAAGTGGGCTTCCATCGCGAGCTTCACACGAATGCGGACGCCACGATTTTGGAGTCGCTGGAACCGCTCGGCGTCTTCAACCGGGATGGCCGCGCCGGGGATGCGAGGCACGTCAGCCGCATAGGTCGTGGCGCCCGTGTGCGGCGTGCGCAAACCCACGGGACCGACAGACCGGACAAGCACGGCCAGCGCCCCATGGACCACGGCCCGGGACGGCCCGCCGGAGCGATACGCCACCGTGGCCCCGTAGTTGGTAAACGGCACGTTGAACAGGACGATCTTGCCCTTGACGTCGGCGGCGTGCGCGTCAAGATCTTCGAAGCTGCTGACGACGATCACATCGGCCGTGATGCCGTCAGGACCTGTGCCGACTGAGTTGCCCAGGCCGATCATGACCAGAGGCTGAGGAGCCGGATCGATCAAGTCGAGACTCTCTTTGCCACGCACCCACTTGGGCACCATGACCGATTCCTTGCGTACGTTCTCAAGGCCGTCCTTCTTCATGGTCTCGACCGCCCAGTCGATCGCGCGCTCGAGGTTGACAGAGCCAGACAGCCTGGGCCCGTAGGTGTCGGTCACTTCTGCCAGACGCTGCCACGCAAAGTCAGAGCTTTGTGAGGCGGCAATCAGTCGCTGTGCTGGCGAGCGATACGCGTCAAGCCAGTTGGGCGTTTGGGCGGACAACGAAGCGGACAGGAGCAGGATGAGCAACACGGGGGTTTTCAGGCGCATATGGGATTAGACCTGTTAATGAGGCACTGGGGAGGTGGGGAAGTGCGGACGTGGGGAGGTGGGTCAGATGTTGCAATCGTCGCAGCGCCCTGAGAGCCGGTATCGGCGTCTGGCGATGGCGCGGTAGGTGGCGTCGGCGATCTGTCTGATGCCTGGGACGAAGTAGAGGCGGGCGGCCCAGCAAAGAGGCGGCCTTCCGGTCATCAGGACGCGGCTGATCGCTTCGGCGCCTCCAGACAGGTGCCCTCGCGCGTCGACGAACTTCAGCTCGCCAATCTTGCCGTCCGGACCTGGCGGGGGCAGCATCGGAAATCGGTCGCGAACGCCGTCGGCATACGCCGAGGTCGCTTCCACATCGGCGCCGCTGAGCCCCTTGAGTCGCTGGGCCTGTGCCACGCAGAACCGACAGGTCCCGTCATAGAGCAAGGTCCCGCCGTTCATCTCCCCACGTCCCCATTTCCCCATTTCCCCACCTCCCCATGCCCCCACCTCCCCACCTCCTAAAGCGCTACCCGGTGACGGCCCGAGTGGAGGTAGTTCATGGTCTGGACGGTGAGCATGAGCATGAAGTCCAGATGCGTCTGTTCCTCAGGGTACTTCAGGCGAAGGTCGAGCTCGTCGGCGCGGCGGATCATGTTCACGATCACCTGATCGATCGTGTACTGGTAGGAGCCGGCCCATTCCGCGACTCGTCGCCGGACGTCGCGCTGGATGCGTTTGATGAAGCGCGAGGCCTTGAGATTCTGCTGGAATTCCGGAGCATCTGAGAACAGGCGTCGCAGGTCGCGGTCGTAGAAGTTCGGGTGTTCCAGGCCGTAGTGGGCCCGTTTCTTCGCGTAGTGGCGACGGAGCGTTCCGCGCATGCGGTCAACAGGCTCCACGCGACGCCGGGTTGAGACGGTCGGGGGTTGATTGGTCAGGCCGCTCATCAACTGGTTCATGTACTCAAGCTTCTTGAGCGCCGGCCAGTCATGAAACCGTGCACGCCAGTCGCTGTCTGGCGTCAACCAGACCGCGAACGTCTCGGCGAAGTCCTCGTCTGGGTGGCTTTGGGCGTACCAGGAGTCCAGGTGCAGGACGAAGCTCTTTGAGTAGGGCCTCGGCAGATAGACGTCCGGGTATTCCTGGGAGGGTTTACCGAAGAGATTGATGCGACGGCGTTTGCGCCGCAGCGCGTAGGCGTTGTCGAACGCATGCCCAGCTTCGTGCCGGAGGATCTGCATGCACCATTCGGGAGTGCCGCCTTCGACCTCCAGCATCTGCGTGTTCTCCAGGCGCATCAGCCGTGGGTGGGCCAGGTAGAACGGGATGGCCACGCCAGGCACCCCGTCCGGGCAAAACCACTCGGTAGACAGCCAGTAGTGCGGACGGAACTGCAGTCCTCGCGCTGCCAGCTCGCTGTGCAACTGGGCAATGCGCGGCTTCAGGTTCGAACCTTCGATAGACAGGCCGAGTTCGCAGAACCGGACATCGAGGAGCTGCTCGTCTGGCAGGTTTTGCCAGTCTGATGGAATAACCAGAGCTGGCTGACCTTGAGACGGCTCGGGCGACGCGGGCAGAGAGGGGGGGCCTACAGCCACTGCCGCCTCATCTGCGCAACGCTCAGCCCGTTCGACTCCGAGCGCACGCGGGGCTCAGGGCGAACCCTGAGCGAAGGCCCGGGGTCGGGGGGACTGAGCCGAAGTCTAGGGGGCGATCGTTTGTTGGCCTTCATGGTGATTCGGTTAGGTATGATAGTGGCCGAATTCACTTGGAGTGACAACCCGCGTGGTCGTGGGCTGTGTGAGGAGAAACTATGAAGGCGTTCCGAACGTTTATGCTCGGCGTAGCAATCGTGGGAGTGGTTGGCAGTTCCGCATTCGCTCAGGAGCCGCCGCCGGTTCCGCCGCAACAGGGGCAGAAGCCCCCGCCACCGCCTCCCAAACCCGAAGATCCGACCTACAAGGAAACGGTCGTTGTGTCGGCGTCGAAAGTTGAACAGCAACTGGTGGACGCGCCGGCGACCATGACGGTCATTGGTCCACGGGCACTCGAAACTGCGCCGTCGAACAGCTATGCCGACTTGCTGCGCGCTGTGCCCGGCGTGAACATCACCCAGATTTCGGCCCGGGACATCAATATCACCAGCCGTTCGGCTACCAGCTCACTGGCGACGTCGCAGCTCGCTGTGCTTGATGGCCGCAGCCTCTACCAGGATTTCTTCGGGTTCGTCATGTGGGATTTCATGCCCTCGAACCCGAATGAGATCAAGCAGATTGAGGTCATCCGCGGACCGGCGTCGGCGGTCTGGGGCGCGAACGCGGTCAGTGGCGTGATCAACGTGATCACCAAGACTCCACGCGAGATGGAGGGGACGAGCTTCCTGCTGGGGGCGGGAAGTTTCGGTCGCGAATACAACTTGAACGATGCGCGAGCCGGCTCGCTGGTGTACGGCAACATCACGCATGCGCAGGCGATCAACGCCCGCTGGGCCTACAAGTTGTCGGTCGGCAGTTACCAATCAGAGGCGTTTGCGCGTCCCACCGGCGCCATCGCCGGAGGAAGTGGCGTCTACCCGAACTACAAGAACACGGGCACGAGTCAGCCCAAGATTGACCTGCGTTTTGACTACGATCACCCCGATGGCCAGCAGCGGGTCGTCATGTCCGGCGGCATCGCGGGGACCGACGGCATCATGCACACGGGCATCGGTCCGTTCAATATCAACGCCGGGACGACGTTTGGCTACGGAAAGGTCAACTACTCGCGCGGGGCGCTGCGCGTGCAGGCGTTCATGAACGCCCTCAATGGTGACGCGGAAAACCTGATCGCCGTGGATACGTCGGGCCTGCCGGTCAACTTGGCATTCGACACGAAGACGTTTGACTTCGAAGTCAGTAATTCAATGGCCGTGGCTGGTCGTCATGTCCTGACCTACGGCGGCAATCTTCGGTATAACAAGTTTGAGCTGAGCCTCGCGCAAACCGAGACGTCGCGCACTGAAGGCGGCGCCTATTTTCAGGACGAGATCTTCGCGAGCGATCATGTGCGCTTCGTGGTTGGCGCCCGGGTGGACAAGTTCTCATCGATTGATGGTGCTGTCTTCTCGCCGCGTGTGGCCCTGCTGCTCAAGCCCAGCGTCGATTCCACGTTCCGGATTTCGTTCAACCGGGCGTTCCGTGCGCCGTCCCAGATCAACAACAACCTCGACACGGTGATCACCAACGCCGTGCCCCTGGGCCTCTTCAACCCGGCGTTCGGGTCAGCCGTGTTCCGGGTGCCGACGACGGCCGTGGGCAATCCGAACCTGACGGAAGGGCGCATGGACGCGTTCGAACTGAGCTACACGGCGATCATCGCGAATCGTGCCACCGTGTCGGCAGCCTGGTATTACACCAGGTTCAAGGACGAGATTTTTTTCACGCAGACTGGCGAATGGGGTCGTTTGACGCCACCCCCCGGCTGGCCGGCGGTACTGGGTGTGCCCGCGTGGGCGGGCGGTCTCTATGACCGCGGCATTCGTTTTCCCAGTAATTTCACCTACCTGAATCTTGGCAGAGTGAACAACCAGGGGCTCGAACTCGGCCTCGACGCGTTGCTGACCAACACCACCTCGGGCTACGTGAACTACTCGTTCCAGGCCGAGCCGGACCCCAACTTCGCTCTCAGCGAAGTGAACCTGCCGCCGACTCATCGTCTCAACGCAGGGCTCACGTTCTCAGGGGCGAAGATGTTTGGATCCGCGTCCGTGTCCTACGTCGGGGCCGCGTTCTGGCAGGACGTGATGGATTCGCGCTTTCATGGCGCGACGCCCTCCTACACGACGGTGAACGCGAGCCTGGGGACCAAATGGGCCAATGGTCGCTACACGGCAAGCCTGAAGGCGCTCAACCTGACCAACCGTCAGGTACTGCAGCACGTGTTCGCAGACGTCAATCGCCGGCAGATCGTCGGCGAACTGCGCGTCAACCTGCCGAAGTAGACTAGAGAGACCGGCGCCGACCTCCATTGGGGAGGTCGGCGCCACGTTCGATGATTTGCCTATAAGTGTCCCGATTACCACATCCTCCCAAGAAGAAAATTCGCTGGTCTGCTGCCTGGTCTGAGGCGAGCGACCTCATCTGGACTCGCCGCGGCCGTTTGCTGCTCGGCTTGGTCCTCATGCTCGTCAGCCGTCTGGCAGGCATGGTGTTGCCGTATCTCTCCAAAACCCTGGTCGACGATGTGCTGACCCAGGGTGACGTGGACAGGTTGCCGACGCTGGCGTGGATTGTCGGTGCGGCGACCGTGGTGCAGGCCATCAGCTCCTTTGCGCTGTCGCAGGTGTTGGGCGTGGCCGCCCAGAAGGCGATCACGGACATGCGTCGCCGCGTTGAAGTCCATGTCATGCGGTTGCCGGTCAGCTACTTTGACAAGAACCAGACGGGCCAGCTGATCTCCCGCGTCATGAACGACGCCGAAGGTATCAGAAACCTCGTCGGCACGGGCCTCGCTCAACTGGTGGGCAGCATGGTCACGGCCGTGATCGCCCTGGCATACCTCTTCTGGGCGAACTGGTATCTGACGTGTGTGACCTTATCGGTGCTGGCGACTTTTGGCGGTGCGCTGGCCTTCGCGTTCAAGCGCTTGCGGCCACTCTTCCGGGAGCGGGGCAAGATTCAGGCGGAAGTGACGGGCCGACTCAACGAAGCACTGGGCGGCATCCGCGTCGTCAAGACCTACACCGCCGAGCGCCGCGAAGATCTGGTGTTCACCAAGGGCGTGCACCGGTTCTTTAGAAATGTCGCGCAGTCGATGACCGGCGTGTCCGCGACCACGGCCTTCTCCAGTCTCGTCATTGGGGCGATGGGCGTGGTGATTATCACCGTCGGTGGTAATGCGATTGCCGCCGAGACGATGACCCTCGGCGACTTGATCGCCTACATCTTCTTCACAGGCCTGATGGCGGCGCCCGTCGTGCAGATTGCTTCGATCGGCACGCAGATTACTGAAGCGTTTGCGGGGCTGGACCGGATTCGGGAGATTCTCGATACCGCGCGAGAGGATGCGTCTGACGCGACGAACGCGGCCGTGGACGACATCCGCGGCGACGTGAAGTTTGAGGGCGTCTGGTTTGAATACAATCCCGATACACCGGTCCTGAGAGACATTTCGTTTCATGCTCCGGCCGGCAGCACCACCGCGTTGGTGGGCTCATCGGGGTCGGGCAAGAGCACGTTGCTCAGTCTGGTGATGGCGTTCAATCATCCGACACGCGGGCGAGTCCTTGTCGATGATCGCGAGTTGGAAGGCTTGCGGCTCGGGGAGTACCGCAGTCATCTCGGTGTGGTCTTGCAGGACAATTTCCTGTTTGATGGGCCAGTGTCCGACAACATTTCGTATGGCCGCCCCGACGCGACTGATGAAGACATCGTGCGGGCCAGCAAGGTGGCCCACGCGGATGACTTCATTTGTGAGTTCGAGCAGCAGTACAAGACCATCGTCGGCGAGCGTGGCGTCAGGTTGTCCGGTGGGCAGCGACAGCGCGTGGCGATCGCGCGTGCAATTCTCGCCGACCCGCGCATCCTGTTGCTCGACGAGGCGACGTCGAGCCTCGACAGCGAAAGCGAAGCGTTGATTCAGGATGGCCTGAAGGCGCTCCGGCAGGGACGCACCACGTTTGTGATCGCCCATCGCCTCTCGACCATTCAGTCAGCGGATCAGATTCTGGTGCTGGAGGGCGGCGAAATCGTCGAACGGGGGACGCACGCGGACTTGCTGGCTCGACAGGGCCGGTATCGGCAGCTGTACGACAAACAATATCGCTTTGAGCAGGATCGTTTTATTAACCCCGGTGAAGATTTCACGCCCGAGTCACCCAAGTCTCCGGTGCTGCCACCCGCGGCTCGCGGGCGGCATGGGGCGGAATAGATAGAAGACTCGGTTCGTTATGGCCCAATTTATTTACACCATGAAGGGCCTGGGTAAGGTGTATCCACCTGACCAGGTTGTGTTCAAAGACATCTGGCTCTCGTTTCTGCCAGGCGCGAAGATCGGCGTCATCGGGTCAAACGGCACGGGCAAGTCGTCGTTGCTGAAGATCATGGCTGGCATCGATGCGAACTATCTTGGCGAGGCGTTTCGTGCCGGGGGGGCCACGGTGGGCTACCTCGCGCAGGAGCCGCAACTGGATGAGACCAAGACCGTGCTGGGGAACGTGGAAGAGGGCGTGGCCCCCACGCGCGCCTTGCTGACCCGCTTCGACGAGATCAACGAAAAATTCGCGGAGGAGATGTCGCCTGAGGAGATGGAGAAGGTCCTTGACGAGCAGGCGCGCGTGCAGGACGCCATTGAGGCGGCGAACGCGTGGGACTTGGATGCCAGAGTAGAGCAGGCGATGGATGCGTTGCGGTTGCCACCGGCGGACGCGGACGTCACGATTCTGTCCGGAGGGGAACGCCGCCGAGTGGCCCTCTGCCGCCTCTTGCTGCAGTCGCCCGACCTGTTGCTGCTCGACGAGCCCACGAATCACCTCGATGCCGAGT
>JABMNV010000189.1 GCA_013203475.1 Acidobacteriota bacterium | reverse complement strand
GGCCGACATGCCCGATTTCGATACCGGCCGAGTGTTGGCCGACATCACACGCCTCTCGTCAGATGAATTTCAGGGTCGGGCACCTGGCTCGGCAGGTGAACGCCTGACCGTCCAGTACCTCAGCGACCAATTCAAGGCGGCTGGCCTCGAGCCTGGTAATCCCGACGGCACATGGGTCCAACAGGTCCCTCTCGTGGGCCTGACGACGACCGTCACGGCGCCATTCACGATTCAACAGGGCGGGAAGACGCGACAGTTGGCGCACCTGCAGGAAGTGGTGCCCGCGAGTCGGCACGTGACCGAGACCGTCAGCCTCACCAACGCGGACGTGGTGTTTGTGGGTTACGGCATCCAGGCGCCTGAGTACCAGTGGGACGACTACAAGGGAATGGACGTCAAAGGAAAAATGCTCCTGATGCTGGTCAACGACCCGCCCATTCCAGGCACCGGACCGGACAATCTTGATGCGAAGGTCTTCGGTGGCAAGGCCATGACCTACTACGGCCGATGGACGTACAAGTACGAAAAGGCTGCAGAGATGGGCGCTGCGGGCGTCCTCGTCATCCACGAGACTGGTCCCGCCGGCTACCCGTTCTCGGTGGTGAACCGAGGCGGTGAAAGCCACGGCGGCAACCCGAGACTTCGTGCCGGTGTCTCTCAACGCCACGGCATCAGTCACGCTGGCTCAGGCGATTCGCACCGTCGACTCCCAGAACGTGGTCGCCAAGCTGACGGGCAGCGCTCCTGACGTGCAGGATGAGTACGTGATCTACGCCGCCCATTGGGACCATCTGGGTGTGGGACCAGCGGACGCCAGCGGAGACACGATCTATAACGGCGCTATGGACAACGCGAGCGGCACAGCGGCGATGCTCGAAATGGCCAGAGCGTTTAAGTCGCTGTCGGTCGCTCCCAAGCGGACGATGATCTTCCTTGCAGTCACGGCCGAAGAACAAGGGCTGCTCGGGTCCGAATACTACGCGCGTTTTCCTCTGTACCCGCTCGCTCGCACGCTCGCGAACGTGAACATCGACGGCATGAACATGTGGGGCCAGACCAGCGACCTCACGGTGGTCGGCTTCGGTGCGTCGGACCTGGACGACTATCTGAGTGAAGCCGCCGGCGAACAGGGCCGCACACTGATTCCGGATCCAGAATCGGAGAAGGGCTTTTACTACCGCTCCGACCACTTCAATTTCGCCAGGGTGGGCGTCCCCGCGCTCTACACAGACGATGGCGTCACGTTTATTGGAAAGCCCGCAGGGTACGGGCAACAGAAGCGCGAAGAGTACACGTCCACGGACTACCACAACCCGTCGGATGAGGTGAAGCCCGACTGGGATCTCAGTGGCCTGGCGCAGGACGGCAAACTCCTGTTCACGGTAGGTTATCGCGTGGCGATGGCGCCAACGTACCCGGAGTGGAAGCCCGGCAACGAGTTCAAGGCCATTCGGGACAAGACGATTAATCGATAGGCGATTATCGATAGGCGATTATCGATAGGCGATTCAAGATTTCAGATTGTCGATTAATCGCACCACCCAGGTGGTCATCGCGCGCTGGTCCTGAACCACCGTGGTCTTGATCGGATCGAGCAACTGGCCACCAAGGGTGGCCGTCAGCGATACGAGTTGCGCTTCGTCAACCAGGTAGCGGTCGGAGCCATCCTGCAGCGTTGCCCGGCGGCCCGAGATTGGTCGGATCCGTGATTCGATCCCAATCGACGAGGCGAGACGAGCGAAGAAGAGCCCGCCGGGCCGGAGCACGCGCCACAACTCGCGCACCATCGCCTCAAACTCCGCGTCGTCTTGCGCGAAGTGCAGGACCGTGCTGCAAATGACGACATCAAACATGTTGTCGTCGAATGTCAGCGCATGAAGCGGCCCGACACGAAAGTGATGGTCGTCAGCCGCAGCGCCACATCCGGCCGCCAGGGCCCGCACACCGGCGACGGCGTCCGCATTGACGTCGACACAAAACACATCGACGCCCTGCGTCAGCAGGTAGTAGGCATTGCGTCCAGACCCGCAGCCCGCATCAAGCACCTTGTCGCTCTGGGAAATGCGGCCTTTGTGTAACTGGTCAAAGACGTAGATATCAATGTTGCCAAACTCGACTGCCAAATCGCGCATGAGACATTATGGGGCCGACTGCAATGAGGCATTGAGGCATTGAGGCAATGTGGGGCACGTTGCCTATTTCGTCTTTCCGGCATTCCAGCATTGCCTCATTGCCTCATTGCCTCATTGCCTCATTGAAGTAGGGTCCCGAGCCAGCGCTCCGCGTCGACGAGGGGCATGTCCTTGCGCTTGGCGTACGCCTCTAATTGGTCGCGACCAATGCGGCCCACATTGAAGTACTTGGCCTGTGGGTGACTGAAGTAGAGGCCGCTGACTGAGGCGGCTGGCCACATCGCGAAATTCTCTGTCAGCGTGATACCGATCGCGGGCGCATCGAGCAACTCGAACAGGGTCTTCTTCTCTGTGTGGTCGGGGCACGCCGGATAACCAAACGCGGGACGAATACCCCGATATTTTTCGGCGGCGAGGTCTTTCGGCGTCAGTTGTTCTGACTTGCCATAACCCCAGTCGTGGCGCGCTCGGGCATGCAGGTATTCTGCAAAGGCCTCGGCTAACCGATCGGCCAGCGCTTTGGCCATAATGGCGTTGTAGTCGTCGTGCTGCGCCTCGAACTCCTTGACGAGTTCCTCAACGCCGATGCCGGTCGTCACCGCAAACGCGCCGATGTAGTCAGGGGCCATGCTTTCCTTGGGTGCCACAAAATCAGCGAGCGACCGATTCGGTCGTTTGTCAGCAATCGGCTCCTGCTGTCGCAACATGTGAAACCGCGCCAGTTCCTTGTTCCTGGCGTCGTCCTTGTAGACCACGATGTCGTCGCCCACCGAGTTCGCTGGCCAGAAACCGTAGACGCCCTTCGCGGTGAACCGCTTTTCGTCCACGATGCGTTTCAGAAGTGCCTGGGCATGGTCGTACAGCTCACGAGCTGGCTTGCCGTAGTCGGGATGGTCGAAGATCCCTGGAAAGCGGCCCTTCAAGTCCCAGGCCGAGAAGAAGAACGTCCAGTCAATGAACGGCACGATCTTCTCAAGCGGCTCGTCCTCCAGGATTCGTTTTCCAACGAACCACGGCACGGGAACTTCGGCCACATCCCAGTCGGTCGTCAGCGGATTGTTGCTGGCCTCCTCATACGTCAGCAACGCCCGTTGAGACCGCGTGGCGTACTTCTCACGGAGCTCCGCCTGGTCCACTCGAACGGCGGCGATGTACTCGTCGCGCTTGCTGTCACTGAGTAGACTCGACACCACGCCCACTGCGCGCGAGGCGTCGAGCACATGCACGACCGGGCCCGAGTACTCAGGCGCAATCTTGACAGCCGTGTGTTGACGGCTGGTGGTCGCTCCACCAATGAGCAGAGGCAGGGTCATGCCGCGTCGTTCCATCTCCTTGGCCACAAACACCATCTCGTCCAGTGACGGGGTGATCAGGCCGCTGACACCAACGATGTCAACCTTCTTCTCAACTGCAGTCGACAGAATCTTGTCGGTGGACACCATCACGCCCAGGTCCACCACTTCGTAGTTGTTGCAACCGAGAACGACGCCAACGATGTTCTTGCCGATGTCGAGCACGTCGCCTTTGACCGTGGCCATCAGGACCCGTCCCTGGGCCTTGAGCGTATGACCCGCCGCCACATGTGCGGCCTTCTCGGCCTCCATATAGGGCTCAAGGTAGGCCACGGCGCGCTTCATCGCTCGGGCACTCTTGACCACTTGGGGCAGGAACATCTTGCCCGCCCCAAACAGGTCGCCGACGATTTTCATGCCGTCCATGAGCGGCCCCTCGATGACCTCCAGCGGACGCGCGAAGGTTTGTCTGGCTTCTTCGGTATCGACCTCGATGAAGTCGACCACACCGTGAACCAGCGCGTAGGCCAGGCGTTTGTCGACCGGCTGCTCGCGCCACTTCAGATCGGTTTCCCGCTTGGTGCCCGAACCCCTCACGCTCTCGGCGAAGGTCACCATCCGCTCGGTTGAGTCGGGGCGTCTGTCGAAGAGGATGTCTTCAACGTGTGCAAGGAGGTCGGCGGGAATGTCCTCGTAGACAATCAACTGGCCGGCATTGACGATGCCCATATCGAGGCCGGCCTTGATCGCGTGGAACAGAAACGCCGAGTGAATGGCCTCGCGGACCACGTCGTTGCCGCGAAACGAGAACGACAGGTTGCTCACGCCGCCGCTGATCTTCACGCCGGGACACGTCTCTTTGATGATGCGCGTGGCTTCGATGAAATTGATGGCGTAACGGTTGTGTTCTTCCAGGCCCGTCGCGATCGCCAGAATGTTCGGGTCGAAGATGATGTCGGACGGATCAAAGCCGGCCTGCTCGGTCAGGATCTTGTAGGCGCGCTGGCAGATCGCCACCTTCCGTGCAGTGGTATCTGCCTGTCCGGTCTCGTCAAAGGCCATGACGACCGCCGCCGCGCCGAAACGTTTGACGATTTTGGCCTTCTCCAGAAAGTCGGCCTCCCCTTCTTTCAACGAGATGGAGTTGACGACGGACTTGCCCTGGACGCAGCGAAGTCCAGCCTGGATGACCGACCACTTCGAACTGTCGATCATGATAGGCACACGGGCGATTTCCGGTTCCGTCGCGATGTAGTTCAGGAACGTGGTCATCGCCTGCTCCGAGTCGAGCATGCCCTCGTCCATGTTCACGTCGATCAGATTCGCGCCACCGCGGACCTGTTCAACGGCGACAGCCGCGGCCTCGGTCCAGTTGTCGTCTTTGATCAGGCGGGCAAACTTCTTCGAACCGGTGACGTTTGTCCGTTCTCCGACCATCTGAAAGTTGCTGTCGGGACGAATGACCAACGGCTCAAGGCCAGCCAGACGGGTCAGATGACCGGCTGGCGCTGGCTCCGGACGGGGCCGCGGCGCAAGCCCATCGACCGCCTTCGCAATGGCCCTGATGTGTTCGGGCGTGGTGCCGCAACAGCCGCCGAGAATATTGGCGAAACCACTCTGGGCGAAGTCGCGCAGCAGCCGACCGGTCTCTTCCGGTTGTTCGTCGTATTCACCGAAGGCGTTGGGGAGGCCGGCGTTGGGATACGCGTGCACCCAGCACTCGGCCTGCCGCGAGAGTTCCTCGAGATAGGGACGCATGTCGGCGGCGCCCAGCGCGCAGTTGATGCCCACACACCAGGGGCGGGCATGTTCGATGGACACGTAGAACGCGTCGATGGTCTGCCCGGACAATGTCCGGCCACTGCGGTCCGTCACAGTGACCGAGATCATGAGCGGCAGGCGGACGCCCTTTTCTTCCTGAATTTCCTCGATGGCCACGATCGCGGCCTTCACGCTCAGCGTGTCGATGACCGTCTCAACCAGAAGGAAGTCGACACCGCCGTCGATCAGGCCGCGAATCTGGTCCAGGTAGCCGGCCTTGAGTTGATCAAACGTCAGCGCGCGGTAGGCGGGACTGTTGACGTCTGGCGAGATTGACAATGTGCAGGTGGTGGGCCCGATGGAGCCGGCCACCAAGCGTGGCTTTGACGGGTTCGTCGCCGTCAGTTCGTCGGCCGCCTCACGGGCCAAACGCGCGCCTTCCAGATTCAGGTCGTAGACCGCAGACTCGAGGCCGTAGTCGCGCTGCGACACGACGTTCGAACTGAACGTGTTGGTCTCGATAATGTCGGCACCGGCCTCGAGGTATTCGCGATGGATAGCGCCGATCACGTCGGGCCGTGTCAGCGTGAGGACGTCGTTATTACCCCTGAGGTCCTGCGGGTGGGAGGCAAAACGAGTGCCACGAAAATCTGCTTCAGTCAGCTTGCGACGCTGAATCATCGTGCCCATCGCGCCGTCGAGCACGAGGATACGTTCCCGTAACAATTGATCGAGTGTGGTCATGATGGTCGTGTTCCTGCCGCGATTAAGACGACGAATGGGTCGCCGGCCTTCTTGGTGCCGCTGCGTACGGTCACCTTCTCAAAACCCGCGGCCGTGATGAGCGCTTCGAGTTGGCTTGCGCTGAAGCCGAGCCATTGGTCGCCAAGCGTGTCTTGCACCCAGGCTTCGTCGTGTTGTCTGAGGTCAAGCACCAGCAGTCGGCCACCAGGCCGCAAAATTCGCAGGGCTTCGGACAAGGCCGTCTCGGGCTCTTGTGCGTGGTGCAGTGCCTGCGACGCGATGGCGATGTCGATCGACTCGTCTGCCAGTGGCACTTTTTCCAGTTCGCCGCGCTTCCAGGTGATGTTCTTCACCTTGCGGCGCAGAGCCATCTGTTTGGCGCGGGCCAGGACATCCGCAGACCGATCGACAGCGTAGACCCGACGGGCCCAGTGCGCCGCTTCGATCGTCAGGTACCCACTTCCGCATCCCAGGTCGGCCACGTCGACGGCCGGCAGGAGCAAGCCCAGCGCGCGGGACCAGGCCACCCAACTCCGGCCCGGCACGAGTTGGCTGCGTTCGTCGCCTCCCCCGTGCTGGTCGAAGTTCTCTCGCCGCAGTCGTCGCACTTCCTCCAGCCTGGCATCGTCTGCACGCGTCGCTGCGGTGGCGGCGTCAAACGTGGCGCTGAGCCAGGGCCAGACGGTGGTGTAGGCGCCAGCGTCAGCCTGCACGTCGGAATTCAGTCGGTACCAGGTGAAGTTGCCGGATCGCTCCTCGGTGACGAGCTTGGCCTCTTTGAGGAGGCCCAGGTGCCGTGAGACCCCGGACTGGGCCAACCCCATCACCGCCGTGAGTTCAGTGACGTTCAGGGCCTCACGAGCCAGCAGTCGCAAGAGTCGCAGACGGGCTTCGTCGCCAAGCAGGCGCATGAGGGCAGATGCTTCTTTCACATCCATAAATCTACATTCATTGATTCCATAAATCAACCAGCCCTGCGACGGCTGATATTCTTATGGCCCTGATGGCTGACCCGACACTCGTCCTGGCCCATGGAGCGGGCGCCGGCTCAGCGCATCCGTGGATGAGTCACGTGGCGTCCGCGCTTGAATCCCGCGGTGTGCGCGTGGTGAGATTCGACTTCCCCTATATGTTCAGCGGACGCCGACTGCCCGACAAGGGCCCTGTCCTTGAAGCTGCGTTCGCCGAACAGTGGGCCCAGGTGGCCGCGACCACGACTGGCCCGATGTATGCGGGCGGCAAGTCAATGGGTGGCCGAATTGCCTCACAGGTCGCTGCCAAGGGCGGCTTTGATCCCATCCCGACCGGTCTCATCTTCTTCGGCTATCCCCTGCATCCGCCCGGCAAGCCCGAACAGCGGCGCGATCGGCACTTGCCGCTGATTGGCGTCCCCATGTTGTTTCTCCACGGCACCCGAGATCCGTTCGGCACGCGCGAGGAGATGCGGGACTTGATTGATGAGCTGCCCACGTCAACGCTGTCGCTCGTTGAGCGCGGCGATCACTCTCTGGTCGCGACCCGAAACAAGCCGGTCTCTGGGCTCGTCATCGATGCTGTGCGTGACTGGATGGACGTAAACTCAGTTGCCGATGACCGTCGTCTTTGATAGTTTGCTGTGCCATTGCCTACCACCCGTTGCACCTGTCGCATATTCGTGTTGCTGAGCCTGTTGGCCGTGGCGAGCTGCGGATCGAAGCCGACAGGCCCGTTGGTCCAGGCCAACTCTCCCGCGCTGTCCTGTCCTGCCTCAATCACGGTGGAGTCAGTCACTGGCGCCGCGCTCCCGGTCACATTCACGGTACCGACCGCGGTAGGCGGAGAGGCGCCGGTCTCGGCGGTCACGTGCACGGCACAGCCCGGTGCGACTTTTCCTCTCGGCTCGACGATCGTCACCTGCACCGCCACTGATGGGTTTCAGCGGCAGGGTGTCTGCAGTTTCACTGTGACGGTGGCGACGCGGCCGAGCATCCTGAAGACCAAGTTCCTGGCATTCGGTGACAGCCTGACATTTGGTCGCTGCAACATCGCGCCTGCGGAGTGTCCGCCCTACACCGTCCGCCTGCGCGAATTGCTTGAAGCCAGGTATGCGAGCCAGACGTTTACGATCACGAACGTAGGGATTCCTGGAGAAATTGCCGCTGACGATATTGCGATTCCGCTGGGCCGGTTGGCGGGGCAAGATCGGCTTCCGAGTGAGCTCGCGCGGTACTCGCCCGAGGTGCTTCTCCTGATGGAAGGCGCGAACGACCTCTTTTTTGGCGCACTGACGCCGACGCTGACCTTCCAGCACGCCCTCGGCGCCCTCGACCGTATGGCGACAGCGGCGCAGGCCCAAGGTGTGATCGTGTTTCTGGCCACGATTCCGCCGCAGCGATCTCCCGCACCGGCGGGCACACCGAACCGCGATGTGGTGGCCGGCCTGATCCCCAGTTTCAACGACGGCATCCGGGCAATCGCTGCCAGCCGTGGCGCCACGCTCGTCGATGTCTACGCGGCGATGGTGACGGATATTCCCTCCCTCATCGGCGCCGACAATCTCCACCCCACCGAGGAGGGACTGCGTCGGATGGGCGAGATTTTTTACGCCGCGATTCGCAACGCCCTCGACAATACGCCCACTGGGGAGGCGCTGGGCCGCGACTGACTATAGAATTGGCCGCGCGGATTCATATTGTGCGGACATTTCAACGACTTTTTCTCTCAATCAGCGTGATGGCGATGGCCGCGTGCGGCTCGTCGTCTCCCACAACGCCCGCGCCGCCGACCCCGGCAGCGCCCGCGGTGTCGTGCCCCGCCTCTGTGCAGGCCGCCTCACTCGATGGCCTGTCTGTGCCGGTGACGTTTGCCGTGCCGGCCGCCAGCGGCGGCCAGGCGCCGGTTGCGGTGACGTGTTCCGCAGCGCCGGGCGCGAACTTCCCGGTTGGATCCACGGTTGTGACATGCACGGCTACAGACGCGCTGGTCCGTCAGGCGACGTGCAACTTCAACGTCACCGTTTCCATCGCACCTCGCATCTCGAAGACCTCGTTTCTCGCCTTTGGTGACAGCATTACGTTCGGCCGCTGCGGCCTGTCGCCAACCACGTGTCCGCCGTACACCGAGCGTCTCGGAGAGCTCCTGAGCGCTCGATACACCGCTCAGACGTTCACCGTGAGTACTCAGGGGGTGAACGGAGAGAGAGCCGCAGACGGACTCAGTCGGTTGGCGGAATTGCTGTCCTCCGAGCGTCCACAAGTTCTGTTGCTGATGGAAGGGACGAACGATGTCGCTGGAACCTCGGCTGATCGGGTGCGGGCCATCGACGGCCTCGACGACATGGTTCGCCTCGCCCAGAGCCAGGGCGTCGTGGTCTTTCTGGCTACGATCTCTCCCGCCAGAGCGGGCGGCGCGTACGGCGACAACGCCGAGAGGATTCCCCGGTTCAACGACGAGATCCGGTCGCTCGCCGATCGACGAGGCGCCACGCTGGTTGACGTCTTCTCGGCGATGAATGCCGACATCGATCGATACGTCGGCGCCGACGACCTCCATCCAACCGAGGAAGGCCTTCGCCTCATCGGCGAGACGTTTTACACCGCGATTCGCAACACGCTCGACACCACGCCATCAACACAAGGAGACCCGCCATGATGAAACGATTCTTCGCTGCCGCCGTCGTCGCAATCACGGCGCTCGTGCCCTCGCTCACCGCGCAACAAGCACCGGCCGCGCGACACGAAGTGGCAGCCGCCGACGATACGCCAGCATCCGCAACGTCACACACAATGCGCCTTGGTGGTCAGGACATTGCCTACACGGCCACTGCGGGAACGATTCCGATCCGGTCGGTCGGTGGAGACGTGGCGGCACGCATGTTCTTTGTCGCGTATACCAGAGACGACGCAGACCCGGCCACGCGGCCGGTCTCATTCCTCTTCAACGGCGGTCCGGGGTCAGCGTCAGTGTGGCTGCACATGGGATCCTTTGCCCCGCGCGTCGTCAAGATGGCGGACGAAGGCTTTCAGCCGGCGCCACCGTATCAGTTAGTCGACAATCCCAACTCATTGATCGACGAGTCGGACCTGGTGTTCGTGGACGCTATCGACACCGGCTACAGCCGTGCCACGGCGGGCACTGACAATGCCCAGTTCCATGGTCAGGACGGCGACATCACCGCGTTTGGCGATTTCATCGCGGGCTATCTCAAGGCGTACAACCGTTGGCCGTCGCCGAAATTCCTGATCGGCGAAAGCTACGGGACGATTCGGTCTGGTGGGCTCGCCCAGGACCTGCAGGCCAGACATGGCGTCGAACTGAATGGCGTCGTGCTGTTGTCTGCGCTGTTGACGTACCAGACGTTGTCCCCGGCACCGAACAACGACATCGCCTGGGCGGTGCAGATCCAGACCTTTGCGGCGACGGCGTGGTATCACAAGAAGCTCGGCCCTGAGCTGCAACAAAAGGCGCTCAAGGACGTGGTCGCTGAGGCCAAAGTTTTCGCGCTGGGCGACTACATGCTGGCGCTCACCAAAGGGAATACGCTGACTGACGCGGAGCGCCGCGTGATGGCGGGACGGCTGGCGGAATTCACCGGCTTGTCGTCCGAGTTCATCCTCTCGGCGAACCTCAGAGTGAGTTCTGGGCGGTTCCGCAAAGAACTGCTGCGCGACCAGCGCCTGGTCGTCGGGCGACTCGACAGCCGGTTTACCGCCCTCGATCTGGATGCGGCCGGCGAGAGTCAGGAATTCGATCCGTCGAACACGGCGCTCAAGGGCGCCTACGTGGCGATGTTCCAGGACTACATCAAGAACGAACTGAAGTGGGATTCAGACTTGCGGTATCCGACGTCGGGCGACGTGCGGCCATGGACCTACGTCCAGAACCGCTACATGGACACCACGGACGCACTGCGCCAAACCATGGCAATTAATCCGTTCCTGAAGTTGATGTTGGTGAGTGGGTACTACGACATGGCCACGTACGTCGGTGGCGCCGAGTTCAACCTCACGCACCTGGCCTATGACCGCCAGATCACCGACCGTGTGTCGTACGGCTACTACGAAGGCGGACACATGATGTACATCCGCCCGTCGGCACACGCGGCCCTGAAGAAGGACCTTGTGTCATTTATTCGATCGGCCACGGCGAGCAAGTAATTGTTTCATTAACAATACAACGTCGTGTTTCTCACCGGAACGCCGCGTGCGGGTGGCTGATGACCTTCGTCAGGTCGCCGCCGACCATGCGCGTCGGCTCACCGCCCAATAAGGCGCGTTATGACCATCGGTTCGGTACCCGGCCTTTGACGCCGGGCCGACAACGAAACAGACCGCCGGCCAGAGGCTGGGCCGCGCGTTCCTGGTCGGTCAATCCAATCCACGCGGAAGTAATGAACAACTCATCCAAATCAGGACCACCAAAGGCACACTTGGTCGTTTGCGCCGCAGGGATGGCAATGACCATGTCCAGCCGGCCGTCAGGTGCGTACCGACGTACGGCACTCCCTCGCCACAGGCAGACCCAGACGAATCCTTCCGCATCAACGATGAGGCCATCTGGGGAGCCATCGTCTGGGGCGATCTCAGCAAAGGGGCGACGGTTGGACACTGTGCCCGCGTCCAGATCAAAGTCGAACTGATCGACGCGTCCGGTTGGCGTGTCGATGTAATAGGCCGTTCGGTTGTCGAGGCTCCAGTCGATCCCGTTGGACGTGGACACCTCGGTCACCATCGCATGAACCGAGGTGTCAGAATCCAGGCGATAGAGTGTGCCGGCATTGCGCACTTTTTTCATACCTATCGTGGTCATCCCCATGGTGCCGGCCCAGAAGCGACCACGCGAGTCCACGTAGCCATCATTCATGCGGTTGCCGGGCAAGGCTGCTTCCACCGCCGCCACCAGGCTCGTCGCGCCCGTGTTCGGATCGGCGCGATAGAACCCGTCGGCAGCCGCGAGCAACCACCCACCATCTGCGCAGAGCGCCACCGCACCAACGGACCAGGGGAACGCGACTGTGCGATGAGCGCCCGTCACGGGATCGAACTCATGCACGTGGCCCTGCATGATGTCGACAAACAACAGGCGCTGTCGTTGGTCGTCCCACAGCGGGCCTTCACCCAGTTCGGTTCTGATGTCGAGTGCGAGTTCAACGTCCAACGGACTACTCCTGTCGTCGCTCCCAGCCCTCTTCAAACAGTTTGATGCGGCCGCCCGTGCGGGGATGACGAGCGCACGCCTCATGATTGAGAGCGAGGCCCAGCCCTGGCCGATCGGGCGCGACAAAACAGCCGTCGGCAGGATCAATACGCGGTGAGTGGTCCACCAATTCGTGCACCCAGGAATCAGCGAAGTCGTTGAAATGTTCCAGCACCTTGTAGTTGGGCGTTGCCACGGCAAAGTGCAGGTTCGCCATCGTGCCAACCGGGCCGCACACGTTGTGGGGTGCCAGGTTCAGCGCGTACAGATCGGCCCACCCGGCGAGGCGTTTCATCGGCAGGAATCCACCAAAATGCGTCAGGTCCACCTGCACGATGTCAACCAAACCACCCTCAATAAACCCGCGCATGTCTTCCATCACATGCGCGCGCTCGCCCGTGGCAATCGGCAGATGAGTCGCGTTGCGCACCGCGCGATACGCGAGGGCGTTTTCAGGCGGCGTGGGCTCTTCGATCCACTCCGGCTCAAAGGGCTCCAACGCCTTCGCCACAATCGCCGCCGTCGATGGCGTAAACCGGCCGTGCATCTCCAGCATGAGCTGCACATCCGGCCCAACCGCGTCGCGCACGGCACCCACGATCGCCATCGCATGTCGACGGTCGGCCGAGGACAGTTCGGCGCTGGCATGCCCGAAGGGATCCAGCTTCAGGCCTCGGTAGCCCTTCGCGACGACGGCGGTGGCGAGCGCGGCGATCGCCGACGGATCGCGCTCGGCCTGATACCAGCCGTTGGCATAGGCAGGCACACGCTCGTGGAATTTGCCACCGAGCAACTTCCAGACAGGCACGCCGAGCGACTGGCCCATGAGGTCCCAGCAGGCCACGTCGAAACACGCCAGCGCCGACTGCGAGACTTCTCCAGGCCGGTCGTACTCCGCGCGCTGGATGTTCCACGCCAACCGCTCGACATCGAACGGGTCAGCCCCAATGACGTGGCGCGGTGCCAACTCGTCAATACACGCCAGCAGCGTGTCGGTGCGGCTGACCATGCGCACTTCGCTGGTGCCGATCAGGCCCGTGTCAGATTCGAGCTCTAGAAAGACAAGCTCCCGCCACGGCGTGCCCACGACCGTAGTGCGAGCACGGAGGATCTTCACGGCTCAAGCGACTTCTTGAGGTCCCCAAGGAGGGCCACGCACACGTTGTGACAGAAATCAGCCGCGCCTCCGTCGGCATTGTCCCACTTGGAGGACCACGCCACGAACGTACCGCCGCCTTCTGTCTCCGCGTGACACTCGACGCGGCCGACGTAGTTCACGACATCGGCCTTCGACACGGGAGGCGGGCCGTCGTCGATGCTATAGACCTGGGTGTGGCTGTCGTCGTGCAACTCGAGCAGGGTCTCGTGAAAGGCGCCGTTGAGTATGCGCTTGGCACCGATATCGGTGCCGTTCTTGTCACCGACCTTATCGACGCTCGTGATGACGTTGGGCGCCCAGGACAAGTCGTGGAAATCCTTGAGACGATTCCACACGTCGTCGACGGGAGCGTTGATAACGATTGACTGGTAGGTTTGTCCCATTCTGGCGTCGATGCTAACACGGGGTCAGCGCGTCTCGATCGCGGCGTCGGTTTCCTTGTCCGCCGCCGACGGAACGTGAATCGCTGGTCCGCTGCGGAGGGTATTCGAGCGAAGGCGCTGACCGAGAATAGCTTCGGCCCGACCGCCCGCCTCAAGCAACTTCGGCAGATCGACGCCAGTGTCCACGCCCATTTCAGCCAGCATCGCGATGAGATCTTCGGTGCACGTATTGCCCGTGAACCCGGCCGAGTATTTCGCCGCGCCGGTGGCCGGTTGGCCGCCAATCGCACCAATCGAGCCGTCAACGTAACGTACGCCAAGCTCAAGCATCGCCAGCGTGTTGGCCATGCCTGTGCCGCGCGTATTGTGGAAGTGGGCGATGAACTCCGCAGCTGGGAACTGGGCCATCAACTCGCCGACCCGCTCACGCACCAACCGAGGATTCGCGACCCCGGTGGTGTCGCCCAACATGATGGACTGCGCGCCCTCGTCAAGATAGAACTTCACGATCTTGGCCACATCGGCCGTCGTCAAATCACCCTGAACGGGACAGCCGAACACGGTACCCGCGCACCCGATGACACGAATGCCCAGTGCGTGCGCGCGCGCCATGATCGCCGCGTGTTCGGCCATCGCCTGCGCGTGAGTCATCCGGAAGTTCAGCAGGTTGTGCGCTTCGCTGGACGAAATCATGAGGATGATCTCGGTCGCCCCGTAGCCTTCCTTCTGGCAGACTTCCAGTCGGTTGAATCCCTTGGTGTTGGGCATGAGGACGACGTACGAGACGTCCGGACGCCGATCGATGCGTTTGAGGACCTCCACCGCGTCGGCAAACTGCGGCAGGAGTTTCGGATGAGAGAACGACGTGATTTCGAGCTTCTTGAAGCCGGCCCCGATGACACGATTGATCATCTCGACTTTGTGATCGGTCGAGACGAGCATGGGCATCGACTGCAACCCATCTCGCGCCCAGCATTCACAGGTGATCACTGACATCGGAAGCGTCATCGTGTCTAGTGACCCTCCGTGTGTGCACAGAGGCGCCGTCGCGCCGCCTCGACTGTGAACGAATGCACATGAAACGTGATGGCCACCGTACCCAGGCAGCCTCCAATCAGGAACTGTGTGCCCAAGGGGTGGTTCGTTGCAGCAAGGATCAAGGCCTCGACCTCCAGGTCGCCCGGTGTGTAGGAACCGGACGGGGCCGCCCCATCCATCTGACGCTGGGACCCTCTCATAGTCCGGCATCTTACACCACCCACGAGTCAACGTTGACATCCCCCGAAAGGCCCACCTAAGGTAGTGGTTCGTCGCACCACCGACCTGAGGAGAGACGGATGAAAGTCGGAATTCTCGTTCGCCTGTCGACCGCCATGACACTTGCGTGCGCCATCACGGCGTGCGCCCAGGAGGCCCCGGCGGAGGGACCGCGCTACGGCGCGTTCGGCGTCGATCTGACGGCCCAGAAGGCCGACACCAAGCCGGGCGACGATTTCTGGACATTCGCCAACGGCGCCTGGAACGACCGCACGGAGATCGCCGCTGACCGCACATCCGCCGGCGTCGGCGTCATCCTGGCAGACCAGGCTGAACAGCAGGTCCGCGATCTGATGACAGACCTGGCGGCAAAGCCGGATCTCTATGGCGCCAGCGGCAAGCAGATTGGCGACATGTACGCGAGTTGGATGGACGAGGCAGCCATCGAGGCCCGCGGCACCACTTCTCTCGAACCACATCTCGCGAAGATCGCCGCCGTGAAGGATCTCACCGACCTGCAGGTGCTCTTCGCCACCGTGGGGTACGCGGCACCCTTGGGCATTGGAATCCTGCCCGACTTTGCTGATCCGACACGCTACATCGCCGCCGCCTTCCAGGACGGTTTGACCATGGGTGGTCGCGATTACTACCTGTTGGAGGGTGAGAAATATGACGCGTTTCGCAAAGCCTATCGCGACTATGCCGTCCACATTCAGGAGTTAGCCGGCATCCCTGACGCCGCGACCAAGGCCGACGCCATCGTCGCGCTTGAAACCGCGTTGGCGAAGGAGCATTGGGCGCCGGAGCGCTCGCGGGACATTCAGGCCATCTACAACCCCATGGACCGGGCGCAAATGGCGAAGCTGGCGCCCCAGTTCGACTGGAACCTGATCATGAACGAGCTCGGCCTGGGCGACATTCCGACCGTGATCATGGCCGAGACCACGGCCATCACCGCGACCGGGAAGATGCTGACCTCGACGCCGCTGCAGACCTGGAAAGACTGGGTGGCCTTCCGCTTTGTCAGCGACCACGCCAACGTGCTGCCGAAGGCGTTTGACGAAGCGAGCTTCGCCTTCTTCTCCAAGACGTTGAATGACGTGCCGGAGCAGCGCGAACGCTGGAAGCGTGGCGTGCAGTTCGTCAATGGCGCGCTGGGCGAAGCCGTCGGTGAAATCTATGTGGCGCGACACTATCCGGCAGAGAGCCAGGCCCAGATGGCCGAGCTCATCACTGACCTGCGAGGCGCACTTGAAGAGCGCCTGACCGCCAACAGCTGGATGGATGACTCGACCAAAGAGAAGGCGCTCGCCAAGCTCATCGCCTTCGATCCGCGCATCGGTCATCCGGACACGTACATTGACTATTCGTCGTTGACGGTCGATCGCGCCGACCCGCTCGGCAACGCGACGCGCTCCGGCGAATTCGAGTGGCACCTTCAACTCTCGCGGCTCGGCAAGACGGTGGACCGGTCGCTCTGGGACATGACGCCGCAAACGGTGAACGCGTACTACAACCCGCTGCTGAACCAGATCACGTTCCCGGCGGCCATCCTGCAGCCGCCGTTCTTCGATCCGAAGGCGGATCCGGCCGTGAACTACGGCGCGATCGGTGCCGTCATCGGCCACGAAATCGGTCACGGCTTCGATGATCAGGGCAGCCAGTTCGACGGCAGCGGCAAATACACCAACTGGTGGACGCCCGCCGCCAAGGAAGCGTTCGCCCAGCGCACGTCTTCGCTCGGCTATCAGTACAACGCGTACGAGCCGATTCCTGGCGTGAAGATCAACGGCGCGCTGACCATGGGCGAGAACATCGGGGACTTGGGTGGCGTGGAGATGGCGTATGCGGCCTATCAGCGTTACCAGGCCAAGCACGGTGCGGCACCCGTCATCGACGGACTGACAGGCGACCAGCGCTTCTTCCTGGCCTTTGCGCAGGCGTGGCAGTCGAAGACCCGCGAGGGCGCGATGCGGCAGCGCCTGCTGACCGACCCCCACAGTCCGCCCTACTTCCGCGTGAACGGCATTGTCCGTAACGTGGACGCCTGGTACGCCGCGTTCGACGTCAAAGAAGGCGACGCGCTCTATCTGGCACCCGAGGCGCGCATCCACATCTGGTAGGCCAGGACGTGGTCATCCGCACCCGATTCAACGCCAAGGAGAATTCGGGTAGACTCCGGTCGTTTCAGTACAAGTTCGCTAGCGACCGGCCACGCTCAACCAAAGGACAGGCTTATGAAGCGACCGATCTCCATCATCGTCGGCGTCGCGATCACACTCGGCACGTGGGCCTCGGTGTCGGGGATGCAGAACCCTGCCACGGTGAACATCGGTCCATCGGCTCCGGTGCCGGACGCGGTCGCCATCCCACGTCCCACGCCAGCTGAATTGGCGCAGGTGAACGGTGCTGTGCAGCAGTTCATCGGCTCGGACACATCACCGACGGCTCCACTCCTGAAGAAGTTCGAGTCGCGGCTGCTGCTCAAGCCGCAGCCGTTCAACGTGGCTGCCACTTTCACCCAGACCCGGCAGCGCCAGGGGCCGCGGCATCTCGGCTTCGTTGAGCGTGCGCAGCAGGGGAACATCGATTTGTTGCTGCACGGTGACTCCATCACCGACTGGTGGGTGCAGGGCGACGACAACACGGCCATGTTCGAGAAGTACTTCGGCAGTATCCGTACGGCCAACTTCGCCATTGCCGGAGATACGACCCAGGGCGTGCTCTGGGGCTTGCGGAATGGCGAGGGGCAGGGCTTTCAGCCCAAGGCCGTCATGGTGATGATTGGCACCAACAACAGTCGAACGAACACGGCACCCGAAATCGCAGAGGGCATTGGTGCGGTCGTCCTTGAACTACGCCGGAACTTCCCCAACGCGAAGATCCTGCTGGTCGCCATTTTTCCGCGCAGCGTGCCACGCGACCCCGTGCGCGACCAGATCGCAGAGGTCAACTCGATCATCTCAAGACTCGACGATCAGGAACACGTCTTCTACCTGGACATTGGCGCCGCGTTTCTGGATGGCAACGGCTTCTTCCTGCCCGACACCTTCCGGCCCGACAACCTGCACCCGGTCGCCAAGGGCTACGGCATCTGGGGCCAGGCCGTCAGCGGCACACTCGCGGAGTTGTTGAAGTAACACGCCTGCGAGGCGCAATCCTTTAATAACGACGAACGCGATGGCTTTCGCCTCGCGCTCGAATCGCGCGCGCCGCATGGGTGATATGACACAGGCCTGCCATCAGCCCAGGAGTCGATCTGTGGCGTTGCGCCTGAAGTCGAAGACCCGGTCGAGCGTGCGCTTCACAAACAGGACATGCGCCACCTGGCCGAGCGGGCCCAGTGGTTCCTGGTATTCGACCGTGTCATGGATGATGGTTGACTCGCCCTGTGGCTCGAACCTGTGAGTGTGGCGCCAGAGCGTGTATGGCCCTGACTCCTGCTCGTCGACAAACTGCACGCCTGGCTGCCAGTCCGTGATCCGCGTGCGCCACCGCTGCGGGATTCCAAACAGCGACAACTGATAGTCGATGACCGCGCCGGTGCGCATCTCGATCGGCATGGGCGTCAGGATGCGGAAGTTGAGAAATGACGGCGTCAGCGCCTGCAGGTTGGCCGCGTCCGAAAAGAACGCGAAGACCTGGTCCAACGGCCTGGCGACAACTTGAGAACGGGAGAGCGTATGCATATGAATTCTGTTCTTGCAACTGTAAAGGTCGATTTGACCGTTATATAATATTAAAATCGTCCAAAACATACTATCATGGACTCATGACATCGGACTCGATGCTCACCACGACCGAGGCGGCCAAGCTGGCGGCCGTGGCTCCGTCCACCATCAAGCGTTGGGCAGACGAGGGCATTTTGCCGTTTTCCCGCACCGCCGGTGGCCATCGGCGGTTTGAGCGATTTGCGATTGAGGAATACGTGCGCGGCCAGGCTCGGGCGTCATCCGGAGACGCTTCGCCGAGTGACTCGTGGATTCGGGTCCTGACCCACGGCCAGCGCTACGACATCGACAGTCGTTTGCTGGAAGCCCGCGGCCGGCTCGGCGGTTGGTTCCGGGTGGCCGATGAAATTGGCGGTGTGCTCGCTGAGATGGGGCGTCGATGGGTGTCCGGTCAGCTCACCATCGCCGAAGAACATGTGGCCTCCGATGCGTTGCTTCGGTCGTTGACGCGCATTGGCGACACCTTGCCGGTGCGCCTGGGTGGGAAGCGGTCCCTGATTGTGTGCGCGGGAGACGATGACCATACACTGGGGCTGTCGCTGGCAGAACTCTGCTTGCGCGAAGTGGGCGTGAGTCCAGTGTGGCTGGGGCGTCGCACGCCGGTGGCTGAAGTGAGTCGGCTGGTAGGGGAGGGTGACGTGGACCTGGTGGTGGTGTCAGCCTCCGTTGCCCTGACGAACCAGGCAGACCTGGCCCAGTTGGCCGATGACCTGGGCGCGGCGTGCCGTGCCCACAACGTGCGCCTGGTGCTGGGGGGCAACGGCGCATGGCCGGAGACGCTGTCGTACGGCGTTCGACTGACGTCGTTCGCCCGGTTCCATCAGTACCTCACCGAGGTGGCGGCATGACGACGGAATCTCGTCCGCGCATCGGCGTCAGCGCGTGCCTGCTCGGCCGCCAGGTCCGGTTCGACGGCGGGCACAAGAAACACGACTTCGTGCACGACACCCTGAGCCGGTTCGTCGAATTTGTTCCTGTATGTCCCGAACTTGAATCCGGCATGCCGGTGCCGCGTGAATCCCTGCGCCTCATCACGGGGCCATTGGGCCTGAAGCTCGTCGGCAACAAGAGTGGCAAGGACAGCACAGAGAGCATGTCGACCTACTCCGCCGCACGCGTGGCCGAGTTGGCCGCCGCCGATCTCGATGGCTTCGTCCTGAAGAAGGACTCTCCCAGTTGCGGGCTGGCGCGCGTACGTGTCTACAAGGAGGGCGACGCCGGTCCCCCGGGTCGCGATGGCACCGGCCTGTTCGCGGCGCACTTGCGCGATCGGCTGCCGGCGTTGCCATTGGCCGAAGAGGGCTGGCTGGTGGATGCGGGATTGCGCGAGTGCTTCCTCGACCGCATCTTCACCCACCATCGGATGCGGACATCGCTGCTGAACGCTCCGTCGCGCGGCAACCTGATCGCCTTTCACTCGGCGCACAAGCTGCTCTACATGGCACACAGTCCGGTGAAGTACCGGCAACTGGGCCGGTTGGTGGCGGGCGTGGCCGACCGGCCGCTGACCGAGACGCTGCGCGAGTATACGGCGCTGGCGATGGCCGCCCTGGGTGACCGCGCCACGCCTGGCAAACAGGCCAACGTTCTGCAGCACATCATGGGCTACTTCAAGGATGCGCTGACGCCGGCCGAGAAACAGGAACTGCTGGTGCTGATTGATGACTACCGCACCGGACTCCATGGCGTGATCGCACCGCTCACGCTGCTGGTCCACTACCTGCGCACACACGATGTGGGCGACTGGCTGGACAACCAGGTCTACTTCCAGCCGTACCCGAAAGCGCTGAGTCCCCGATGAGCGCACGCCGCGTGCTCTTGACCGGCGCCACCGGCTTTGTGGGCCGGGCCGTCCGTCCCGCGCTGGAGGCCGGCGGCTGGCAGGTGCGTTGTCTGACCCGCGACGCCGCAAAAGCCCAGCGCCGTGAGCCCGCGCTCGATTGGGTCCAGGGTGACGTCGCCGACGCGGCGTCATGCGCCCGCGCGCTGGAGGACTGCGACGCCGCCTTGTATCTGGTGCACGGGATCGGCGAAGACGCCGACTATCATCAGCAGGAAGTCCGCGCCGCCGAGACGTTTGCCCGCGAGGCGTCCGCCGCCAACATCCGGCGCATCGTCTATCTCGGTGGAGTGGCGCCGGCGCACGGTGGCTCAGACCACTTGCGCAGCCGCCTGGACGTGGGTGAGGCACTGCGCGCCGGCAGTGTCACCACCATTGAACTTCGCGCCAGCATGATTGTGGGCAACGGCAGTCTCAGCTGGCTCATTGTCCGAGACCTGGCCGCACGGTTGCCTGTGATGGTGTTGCCGCGCTGGCTGAAGTCGCGCACGCAGCCGGTGGCGATAGACGATGTGGTGTTGGCACTGGAGCGGGCGCTGGACATGCCGACTGGCGGGAGTGGGTGGTTTGATATTCCCGGGCCGGACATCTTGTCGGGCAAAGCGATTCTTGAGCAGACCACGCGTGTCATGGGCCTGGGACTGCCGTGGATGGTGGAGGTGCCGCTGCTGACGCCCCGGCTGTCGTCGCACTGGGTGCGGTTTGTCACGCGCGCAAAGTGGTCAGTGGCGCGCGAGGTGGTTGTGGGCCTGACGGATGACTTGCTGGCGCGTGACCAACACTTCTGGGACCTCATCGGCCATCCACGGCGCCTGACGTTTGCCGAAGGGGCCCGGCTGGCGCTGGATGCGGAGCGCACTGAGGGCCCGGTACCCGGGCCGTGGGGCTGGGTGGAACGTGCGCGCAAGAGACTGAAGGCCTCGCGATGAAGTCCACGATGCTTGCCGTCATCTGCGTCGTGGCGTGGACCGCGGCGGCGGCGCTCAGCGGGACGTTTGGCATCTGGGTGGCCGTTGGCAGTGTGGCGGTCATCCTGGGAGTGCTCATCGCGGCGAGGGACCTTTCGGGAGTGCGGAGCGCGTTGCGGCCGACGATGTCGCTGGTGGCGATTGGCCTTGCGGTTGGCGGCGCCATGAGTGCGGCCACGTATGTGCTCTATCCGATGGTGCTCAGCGCCGTGCCCTCGATTGCGTCCGATACGGCCAGTCTCTACGCGTCATTCCGCGCGCCGGCGGCGGTCGTGACGTGGATCGCGTTCGTCCCCGTGGTTATCGGCGAGGAACTGGTGTGGCGTGGTGTTGTGCAGGGCGCGATCGCCGATCGGCTGAGATTCGCGGATCGGTCGTGGCCAGGAATGCTGGTCGGTGTGGTGGCCATCGCCGTGGTCTACGCCCTGGCGCACGCGCCGATTGGGTCACCGGTGCTGGTGCTGGTGGCGTTTGGTTGCGGTCTTGTCTGGAGCGCGCTGAGGGCGGTGACCGGCAGTGTGGCGCCGGCGCTGGTCGCGCATCTGCTGTGGGATGTGCTCATCCTGATGTGGCTGCCGCTGGGGTAGGCGCTGACAGACATGCCTGTACCTGTCGTTCGCATCCGTCCGGTCAACACCGCATCGGCTCGTCCAGACGAGGCGTTCGTCCTCTATTGGATGACGGCGTACCGGCGCGTGTCGTCCAACTTCGCGCTCCAGCATGCTGTGGAACAGGCGTGTGCGTGGGGCAAGCCGCTGGTCATTCTCGAAGCGCTCCGGTGCGACTATCCGTGGGCGAGCGACAGGCTCCATCGATTCGTCATCGATGGCATGGCCGATCACGCGCGTGCACTGGAAGGAACAAACGTCACCTATATCCCCTATGTGGAGCCGGCGCGAGGAGCAGGGAAGGGGTTGCTGGAAGCGCTGGCGGCCGACGCGTGTCTGGTGGTGACAGACGACTTCCCGTCATTCTTCCTGCCGCGGATGGTGGCGGCGGCCGGTCGTCGGCTTCAGGCACTGGACGTTCGCCTGGATGCCGTCGATTCCAATGGCGTCCTGCCGATGCGCGCCACGACGAAGGTCTTCCTCACCGCCTATTCGTTCCGTTCCTATCTGCAGGGTTCCTTCCGCGATCATTTGTCGGACTGGCCGGCGTCTGTCATCGACTGGACCGGCCTGCCGCGCCTCAAGGCGCTGCGGCAGGATGTGATCGACCGCTGGCCGTCGACAACGCTTGCGACGCTTGACAACCCAGCCGCGCTTTTGGCTTCGCTGCCGCTCGATCATTCCGTCGGAGTGGCGCCGATCAAAGGTGGCCCGAAGGCCGCGCAGCAGACGCTTGATCGCTTCATTCGCGAACGACTCCCGCACTACGCCGACGGACATTCGCATCCAGACGATGAGATGGCCAGCGGGTTGTCGCCATATCTGCACTTCGGGCACATTACGTCGCACGCGGTCTTTGAGGCCGTCATGACCGCCGAGCGCTGGACCAGCCGACGCTTGGGGCCAGGCAAGAAGGGCCAGCGTGCCGGATGGTGGGGCGCGTCCGCGTCGGCGGAGGGTTTTCTTGATCAGCTCATCACGTGGCGGGAGCTCGGGTTCAACATGTGTGCGTTGCGGCCTGATGACTACGACAAGTACTCGTCGTTGCCGGCCTGGGCGCGGGCCACGCTCGATGCGCATGCAAGTGACGAACGCGCCTACACCTACGACCTCGACACCTTCATGGCAGCGGGAACGCACGACCGCGTGTGGAACGCGGCGCAGCGGCAACTGGCTGCCACGGGCACGTGTGACAACTACCTGCGCATGGTCTGGGGAAAGAAGATTCTGGAGTGGACGCGTTCGCCGGAAGAGGCGTTGGAGACGATGAAGGCCATCATGGACCGGCTGGCGCTGGATGGCCGGAATCCCAATTCCTATTCGGGCTACTGCTGGACGCTGGGGCGTTACGACCGCCCGTGGGGCCCCGAGCGCCCCATCTTCGGAACCATCCGCTACATGAGTACCGACAACACCGTCCGCAAGTTGCGGATGAAGCGGTATCTGGCGGAGTGGAGCTACGAACCCATTTCTGGGACGAACTAGTGCGCCCGCGGGGGCCAGGGGATCAGGCGGCTCGTGCGCTGGACGTGTGCCTGATAGCCCTCGCTGGTCCCCCACTTCTTCGCCGCACTGGCCTCAAGTGTCGGAATACCCGTCACGCGTAACAGGATCCAGGTGATCGCGACCGGACCGGTCACGCCGATCCAGGCCGCGCCAGCATAGCTGCCCGCCGCGAACACGAACACGCCCCACCAACACAGCAACTCGCCGAAGTAGTTCGGATGCCGACTGTACTTCCACAAACCAGTGGTCATCCAGCGATCGTTGCCGCCGGGCGCCTGTTTGGCGACGAACTTCTGTGCGTCGGAAATGGTTTCGATCACCAGGCCAAGCGCCCAGATCGCCCCACCCACCCACATCCACGTCGTCCAGGGCCCCGGGCGGGAAAACCACATCGTGACAGGCAACATGATGACCCACACGGCGACGCCCTGCCCCAGCCAGAAGAGGAAGAAGGGCCAGAACCGTTCGCGTACACCATCGAACCGTGCGTCACGACCGATCGCGAGGATACGAGACAGCAGGTAGCCCGCCAGGCGCACCCCCCAGAGCACCACCATCCCGGCCAACACTATTCCGGCCAGGCCCGCCGTATCACTCTGGGTCAGCAGGACGACCGCAAGAATGATAAAGGTCAGCCCGTACGACAGGTCCGTCACCTTGTCGGTGCGAAACGTGGCGGCAAAGGCGAAGAACACCGCCTGAATGAGCAGGCTCACCCACAGCGTCATCCAGACGTTCGACCACATCGACTCGACAACCATCATGTGGTGATCACCAGTGCAAGCAACGCGCAGTACCCGGCAAGATAGAGACGGAAGCGGCGGGCCATGGCGCGTTCCTCCGGAGTATGAAAATAGCGATTCGTGAATAGCGCCGCGATGTCGTGCCCAAACCAGGGCAGCACGTTGATCTTCCAGTCGTCTCTACGATACACCGTGGCACGCCATCGGTAGCGCAGGCGAAAGAGCGGCACGCCGTACAGCAGAAACACACCGACGAGGGCGTACTTCATGGAGTCACCCACCGGACACCACAGATCCGACGGCTTCTCCGGGGCCCCGCTCCCGCTCGAAGAGATAGTGCGAGACCACCCACTCCTCACCGTGTCGATAGCCCCAGAGCTCGGCGCACGCCATGAAGAAGATCCGCCATCGCACGAACCATCGTCGCGCCTCGGCAGCCCCGTAGACGTCTGCGAACAGGGCGAGCACCTCGGAACGCCGCTGGTCCATCCTCGCCAGCCAGGCTTCGGCCGTGTGGTGATAGTGCCGGCCATTGACCACCCAGTGCTGGCGAATGTGCAGATCGTCCTGGAAGTACAAGAGCAGACTGTCGCTGGGCATCTGGCCGCCGGTGAAGAAGTGTTCCGCCATCCAGTCGCCGGAGTCCTTCACCTCGTAGGGATAGGCGAATCGCCGATGGGTGAAGATGTGCGTGAACAGCAAGCCGTCCGGCTTGAGCCACGTCGCCGCGTTGGCAAACAGCTGCTGGTAGTTTCGCAGATGTTCCATCATCTCGACCGACACGATGCGGTCAAAGCCAGGGCCGGCGTCGAAGGTATTGATATCTGCCGTCACGATGTCGAGATTCGTCAGCCCGCGCTCGCGAGCCCGCTCCTCAATGAATCGTCGCTGAGAATGCGAGTTGGACACACCGGTGATTCGGCTGTCAGGGAAGCGGGCCGCGGCGTACAGGGCAAACGCGCCCCAGCCGCACCCAAGGTCCAGCACCCGCTGTCCGTTGGTCAGTCGCGCCCGCTCCGCCGTCAGATCAAGCATGCGCAACTCGGCATCATCAAGCGTGTCGCCCTCCTGCCAGAGACCACAGCTGTACTTCTGGTGCTCGCCCAAGACGTAGGTGAAGAACTCGGCCGGCACCTCGTAGTGCTGTTGATTGGCAGCGGCGGTCTGAATTGCGATGGGACTGGCCTTCAGCCGCGCGACATGCTCAAGGAGATGCGTCCGCTGCGTCTCTAGCGACCCACGGTCTTCCTCGCGCAGCCTGGCGCGAAGCAGTCGGCGGATTCCGACGCGTAAAATCCAGTCAGGTACCAGGTCGCGATCGACCAGCGACTCATACCACGCAGCGTCACGATGCAGGGCGGCGTCTGCCGCGGATGTCGTCATCTCACAAGACTCCATCGCCGACACTCGTCTTCGAACTCGGAGAGATCGCGAAGCACAACAGCGGGGCGCTCTAATGCAGACAGATCGAGAGACGCCACCCCGGCGCCCCCCAGCCACAGCGTGGTGGTCTCGGGCATCGCGCGCGCAAGCGACTCCACCTCGTCAAGTGTCCGGTCGTTCACGACGGTGATGCCGTACAGGACGACCGACGCCGCACTCCTGCGGGCGGCCCGGGCGGTCTCCTCCGCCGGAAGATCGGCGCCGAGGCACAGCACGTCGATACCGGCAATCGCGGCGAGCATGGACGCCGCCAGAGCGCCGAACTCATGTGACTCACCGGCCGGCGTCGCAACAATCATGCGGCGCGACGACGTTGAAGAACGATAGAGGCGCATGAGGCTGCCCAACAGATTGCGGAGCATTTGCGACACCAGGTGTTCCTGAGCCACTGTCAATCGTCCGTCGTGCCAGCGCGTGCCGACCTCCCGCATGAGCGGCAGCACAGCCTGATAGACGAAGTCCTTTGGAGCCAGCACGGCGGCCAACCGCGTCAGCTCGTCGTTGGCACGCGCGGAGTCAAAGTCGGTAATCGCCGACAAGACCCCCGCCAGCAGGTCAGTAGGGAGCGCTGTCCCACGCTTGTCAACTTCTGTCGGCGCTGCCGGCGTTGCCAGCAGTTCATCCAGCGCATCGTCGCTCAGCACGGCAATGCCGCCGATGGCGTGACCGCGATGAACCAGCTGATTGAGGCGCCGCAATCGCGCCACTTCCTGCTCGCCGTACCTGCGGCCTCGCCCGGATCGGTCTGGCTGGACGGCCTGATAGCGGCGCTCCCAGGCACGCAGGGTGTCTGGGCTGATGCCGGTGAGCTTCGACACGGCTCGAATGGGGTAATACGCTGCCATCTGGACCAACACTATCTCCATGTCTAATGCTTGTCAATGATTTGTAATGGACAAATGCTTGACAAACACAGGCAGGACGAGGAACATGGGGCCATGTCACGACTCAGAGGCTACCAGTTCGGCGCCGTGTTGTTCTTTCTCCTGTTGCATGTCGGCGTAGTGGCCGTGTGGTGGGCGCCTCCAACAGGAGCGCTGCTGGCGTGGCTGCTCGGCACCTACCTGCTCCGGATGTTCGGCGTGACCGCTGGATATCACCGGTACTTCGGGCATCGCAGCTACACATTGAGCCGCACCGGCCAGTTCCTGATGGCCTTTCTGGCGCAGACCTCGGCGCAAAAGGGCGTGCTCTGGTGGGCGGCGCACCATCGCCTGCACCATCGCGAGTCGGATCAGGAGGCGGATGTCCACTCCCCACACCGGCGGGGATTCTGGTGGGCGCATGTCGGATGGGTCCTGTCGAACGACTTCGACGAGTACGACCCGGAGGCTGTGCGCGACTTGCGCCGGTATCCGGAGTTGGTGTGGCTGGATCGACACCATTGGGTGTCGACCGTCGTGTTCGGATCGGCGGTGGCCATCATTGGCGGCTGGCCGGCGTTTGTGTGGGGATACGTTGTGTCAACGGTCGTCTTGTATCACTGCACGTTTGCGATCAATTCGCTGGCGCATCTGTTTGGCACGCGACGATTCGAGACGCGGGACGAGAGCCGCAACAACTGGTGGCTGGCCATCATCACGCTGGGCGAAGGATGGCATAACAACCACCACCATTCGCCGGGCAGTTGTCGTCAGGGACACCGCTGGTGGGAGATTGACGTGACGTACCTCGTGCTCAAGGCCCTGAGCTGGGTGGGGATCGCGGGCAATCTGCGTTCCCCGCGCAAGACCAGGACCGCGTTGTGATGAAGCGACTGGCCGTCATCGGGTCCGGCATCGCCGGACTCTCGGCCGCGTTCTACTTGAGTCGCGCCTATGAGGTCGTCGTGTTCGAGCGGGACACACGAATTGGCGGCCACACCCACACCGTGGTGGTTGACTCGGCCGCAGGCCCCGTCCCAGTCGACACCGGGTTCATCGTCCACAACTCCCGCACGTATCCGCGCTTCTGCAGGCTCATGGACGAGTTGGGCGTTGACACTCAGCCGAGCGACATGTCATTCGGCGTGAGCACACCGGATGGCGACTTTGAGTACTCGAGTCGCGGTCTGGGTGGCTTCTTCGCGCAGCGCAGGAATCTCGCCTCGCTTCGACATCATCAGTTGCTCCTCGATATCATCCGGTTCAACCGTGCGGCACCAGCCGTGTTGGATGATCCCACACGCCGGCAGTGGACACTTGGAGACTTCCTGGAGCACGGGCGGTACTCGGCGGTCTTCGAAGAGCGGTATCTGATACCGATGGCGGGGGCCATCTGGTCCATGTCCCCCACCGCGATGCGCGGCTTCCCGGTGGTGACTCTCGTGCGCTTCATGCACCACCACGGGATGCTGGGACTGACCACCCATCCTCAGTGGAGGGTCATTCGCGGCGGCAGCCACACGTATCTGGCACCGCTGACGGCGCCGTTTCGTGACCGCATCCTCACCGGCGTGACGATCACGTCAGTCTCGCGCTCAGCTGATGGCGTCACCTTGCGCTGTGCGGGCCGCGCCGACGAACACTTTGACGAGGTGGTCTTTGCCTGTCACGGCGACCAGATTCTGCCGTTGCTCGAGCGGCCGACTGACAGCGAACGCGAGATTCTGAGCAGCTTCCAGACCACGCGCAACGAGGTGTGCCTGCACACCGATACGTCACTCCTGCCGCGCCGAGAGTCCGCCCGAGCCTCATGGAACTATCGGCTCGGTGACCGACATGCCGTGGCCGTGACGTATCACATGAACCGACTGCAGTCGTTGACGACACCCGAAGACTACTGTGTGACGCTCAACGGTGGCGACGCCATCGACCCGGCCACCGTGCTTCGGCGACTGACGTATGCGCATCCGCTTTACACCCATGCGGCGATCCGGGCGCAGGAGCGCTGGTCAGAGATCAGCGGTCGCCACCACACGCACTTCTGTGGCGCGTACTGGTTCTACGGTTTCCACGAGGACGGTGTGCGCAGCGGCCGGCGCGTGGCGGACGCACTCGGCGTGTCCGACCCCGACGGAGTGGCGACGTGATTCCCGAGCCCGGCCTCTACACGGGCACGCTCCGCCATCGACGCTACCGCCCGCGCGCGCATGCGTTCTCGTACGAACTGTTCATGGCCTGGCTCGATGTCGACCGGATTCCAGACGTCATGGCGCGATCGCGGTTGACCGGATTCAACCGTTTTAACTGGGCCAGCTACGATGACCGCGACCATCTCGGTGCGCCGTCCGAATCTCTGCGCGAACGCGTCACGACCGACGCCAGGGCGCACGGGGTGTCGCTCGAGCGCGGGCCGATCTATCTCCTCACGCACCTCCGATACCTCGGCTACTGCTTCAACCCCATCTCGTTGTTCTTCTGCTACGACGCGACGCACACCCTCCAGGCCGTCCTTGCCGAGGTCAACAATACATTTGGCGAGCGCCGGACCTATTGGCTCTGGGCGGACAACCGACAAGCGGGTCGCGCGGACTATCGTTACCGCTGCGCGAAGGACCTGCACGTCTCGCCGTTCATGCCGATGGATCTCGACTACGAGTTTGTCTTGTCAGAGCCCGGCGAGGCGCTCGTGGTGCACATGGCCACCCACGACCGCCACCTGGAATCACCGCCGCTGTTTGACGCCACGATGACCCTGGCGCATCGCCCGTGGACACCACACGCGATTCGCATGGCCCTTCTGCGGCACCCGTGGATGACCATCAAGGTGATTGCAGCCATTCACTGGCAGGCCTTCCGCCTGCTCATCAAGCGCGTGCCGGTATTCACCCATCCAGCCCACGTGCAACCTGCACCGAAACACAACGAAGGATCACGATGACCTCATTCGCCAGACGCGCAGTGTTCCGCATGCTGAACCAGCTTACCCAGGGGTCGCTGGAAGTGGTCTGTCCTGACCGGTCGTTCACTTTCGGCCCTCCGTCATCGGACCTGCGTGCCTGCATCGCGGTACACGACGAACGATTCTTTACCCGCATGCTGCTCGGAGGAGACGACGCCGCCGGGGATGCCTACGTCGATGGCGATTGGTCATCACCGGATCTGGTCGCGGTGGTACGCCTGGCGGCGCGCAATCTCGACACACTCGAAGGGGGCCACCCCCTGCTGCAATCAGGCAGTCGCCTCTTCCATCGCGTCCGCCACTGGACGAATCGCAATACCGAGACTGGGAGCCGCCTGAATATTCATGCGCACTACGACCTGAGCAACGACTTCTTCCGCCTCTTCCTCGACGAGCGCATGGTGTATTCAAGTGCGGTCTATCGGGATGCCGGCACCTCACTTGAGGATGCGCAAGTCGAGAAACTCGACCGCATCTGCCGAAAGCTTGAACTGCGTCCGAACGACCATGTGCTGGAGATCGGCACAGGCTGGGGCGCGTTCGCGCTGCACGCCTCTCAGCACTACGGCTGCCAGGTGACAACCACCACCATCAGTCGCGAACAGCATGGCGCGGCACAACAGTTGTTTGCGAGTTCGGGCGACGCTGGCGCGCGCATTACCCTGCTCCTGGATGACTATCGGAAGCTGACGGGTACCTTCAGCAAGATTGTCAGCATCGAAATGTTCGAGGCGGTCGGGTTCGAGTTCTACGATACGTTCTTCTCCGCCTGCGATCGTCTGCTGGCTCCTGATGGCGCGATGGTCATGCAGGCCATCACGATGAACGAACAGAAATTCAAGGCGTATCGACGCCAGAGCGACTGGATTCAGCGGCGCATCTTCCCCGGCTCTGAGCTGGCCTCTCTCCTGGAGATTCAGGGGTCTCTGGCACGGGCCACGAAGCTATCCGTGTTCCACCTTGAAGACATCGGCCTCCACTACGCGGCCACGCTGGCCGAGTGGCGACGACGGTTCCATGAGTCTGCTGATGCGGTGAACCGACTGGGATTCGACGATCGATTCTGTCGACTGTGGGACTACTACCTGGCTTACTGCGAAGGAGCGTTTCGCGAGCGACACATCAGCGATGTGCAGTTGATGCTCACCAAGGCCGGAGCTCGCCATGGACATATCGAGTCATCGCCATCGCGCAAGGGCCACGCCGAGTACCAGCGTGAATCATCGGCGCCGTGATCATACGGTCACAGCGCAAGGAGTCACGAATGGTCACGATGTACGGCATCAAGAATTGCGATACGGTCAAGAGAGCGCGCAAGCGGCTCGAGACACACATCGGCACACAGCATGTGGACGAGTATGGCGGTCCTCGCGGCACTCCCTCTGTTGACTGCCGAGTCATGGGGTTCCGCGAAGGCGAAGAGTGGCTTGTCTCTCACTATCTGTTCGGAAAAGCGCCCCGATGACTGATCGTGAACTCTCGTGGAGCGCGACGTTTGCCTGCGGAGAAGTGCGCGGCGGCAACGGTGTCAGCCACCATCTCGTTGAGTTGCCAGGCCTGCGCGGAGTCCTGTATTCGCGCCCATGCACGGGCCCACACGGCGGAGATATCCACTACCTGTCGGTGTGCGGGTCAGGCTTGATGTCGCGCGTCTGCCTGGCCGATGTCGCAGGCCATGGGGAGGTGGTGGCGACTGTTGGAACCGAGATTCACGATCACCTTCGTCGCAGTGTCGATGTCATCGACGAACGGAAGGTGCTGTCCCGGTTCAACGACCGACTCGAAGCACGGCACGTCCGCGCCATGACGACGGCCGTTCTCGCCACCTACTACCCGCCGCGCAGGCGGCTGACGGTCTGTTATGCCGGGCATCCGTTCGGATGGATCTATCGTGCCAGCGCCAACCGTTGGCTGCCCCTCGCCGTCGAGATGCCGGCGCCAACGCACCGGCCGGCGTTCGTGGACATCCCGCTGGGCACCGGCCTGGCTCCGCAGTTCAATCGGCACCGCTTCACCGTCACCCCCGGTGATCGACTCCTGCTGGTGACCGATGGAGTGCTCGAGACGTCGTCACTAGACGACCAGCAGTTTGACCGGCATGGCATTGAGCGCGTGCTCCAAGCCACTTCGGGAACCTGCGAGGAGATCGCCGATCGACTCCTGGATGCTCTCCACGCTCACGCGGACACGAACGAACTGGCGCACGACGATGTGACGTTTTTTCTCGGCGAGTTTGTCGACGGTCCGCCGGGGCCTGCGCTGTGGCACGTAGTGAAGAACCGCTTGCTGTCGAAAGCACCCGGATCGGCGCCGAACACCGGTCCGGGTATTGGTCCGCGATGGCCGTAACTGGCTGGCGGATCACGTGGCTGATCGGCCTGATGGTCCTGGCCACTCCGGCCTGGGCGCTACCTGGTACGCCCAGTCCAGATTCAGGAAAGCGCGGCCGCACTCCAGGATGTGTCGCGATACCTCCAAACCCTGCCGGGCGTGGTCATCGGCACCAACGACTTTCTACCACGTCGTGTCTGGCGTCACGTACCTGCCCGCCGATTCGGTGCGTATGACGCTGGCGGGCTACTACAAGAGATATCGCGACTACCCGGTGTCTACCGTGCGAATGCAACGAACGTTTGGCTCCCAACGACCGTTCGTCCTTTTTGCCGGAGTCCAGAACGTGACCGCACTCGTCCGTCAGGGTAGATCCCTGATCGGGTAAAAAAAGAGGCGGACGGAGTTGTTCCTCCGTCCGCCCCGCCTTGCAGACGAACCCGAGGGTCCGCCTTCGTTCATCCCGAGTTACTTGGGAAGAATCACTGAGTCGATCACGTGAATCACGCCGTTGGACGCCTTGATGTCTGTGGTCACCACGTTCGCGCCATCCACCATCACTTTGCCACCGCTCACCATGATCTTGATCGACTGGCCATTCACGGTCTTCACTTCCTGGCCATTCATCGTCACGACCTTTGCCGCCATCACGTTGCCGGCTACCACGTGGTAGGTCAGGATGGCCGTCAACTTGGCCTTGTTCTCGGGCTTGAGCAACATTTCAACGGTGCCGGCGGGCAACTTCGCGAACGCCGCGTCGGTCGGCGCGAAGACCGTGAACGGGCCGTCGCCCTTGAGCGTGTCAATCAGACCGGCTGCCGTCAGGGCCGCCGCCAGAGTCTTGAACGAACCCGCCGCCACGGCGGTATCGACGATGTCCTTGGGCTGCTGCGCACGCAGAGCCGTCGAACCCGCCACCAATGCCAGGACCGCAACTGCGGTCAACGTTGCACGAATAATCTGCTTTTTCATAATGTGTCTCTTCTCCAGTAACTCGGACTCTCTGTTGTGTTGTGGTCTCGACCTGCCGTCTCGACTGTTTTACTATTAGTTGAATACGTTTGCATCTAGATAAACGATGCGCTTCGCAAGCAAGTTAATTGAGTCACAAGAAAATATTATGGTTATTCGTGAACGGAACGAAAACGAGGTGTTGTTGTGTTGTCTCCCACACTGACGGAAGGCTTGGAACGCTATGAAATCGGGCCAAAACTTCGCGGACTTCGAATCAAGAAGAAGATGGGGCTGGTCCAGCTCGGCAAACACACGGGACTGTCTGCCGCGCTGTTGTCGAAGGTGGAACGCGGCAAGTTGTTTCCCACCCTGCCAACGCTGCTCCGAATTTCGCTCGTATTCGGTGTTGGCCTGGAGTACTTCTTCACCGACGCTCGAGAAAAACCAGTCGTGGCGGTGGTGCGCAAAGCCGATCGCGTCCGCTTCCCCGAACATCCGGATGGCGCACCGTCGTCATTCTCGTTCGAGTGCCTCGACTATCCAGCACCTGAGCGGAAGATGAGCGCGTACTACGTGGAGTTTGAACCTGTGCAGGAGGGACAGATACCACAACACGCCCACCCTGGTGCTGAAGTCATTTATGTCCTGCGTGGTCGCGTGGCGATCAACCACGAAGGAGAGGATCACGAGTTAGCCGAGGGCGACTCGATGTATTTCGACGCCACCCGGCCACACGGTTATCGCCGCCTGGGCGACCTTCCCTGCGCCGCCATAGTCGTGACGACTGGCGTCGGGCAGTAGGTTCCGATCACGATGCAGGCCCCCGGACGCCGGTGTCCTTGTATCGTTCGAAGATCTTGTACCCGGTCTTGCGCGAAATCCCGAACTCCTCGCACACCGGCGCCATCTTCTCGCGTTCGCCGTCCTGTTGACTCAATCGGCGCCCGCCATGGACGACTGAAGGCGCCGCTGATCATCGATACCAACTCGCCGTGTGCGGGCGTCCTCTTCTCAGGGCTGAACCTTTTCGTCGGCCAATGTCGCTTCCTGTAATGGGAGCGACTTTATGAACACTCAGCTACTGAAAAACCTGCGGAAAGACCTGAAGCCAATTGCGAATCTGCCCGTTCTAATCCTGGTGACAGGGTTTCTACTGGCCACCACGCCGACTGTCGCGACCAAGTCGACGACCCTCACATTGCCGGCTGGGACCACCTTTAGTGCCAGTTCCAGCTATGCGGGTGCAGGTCCGGCGATGGCCTTTGACGGTAATCCGGCCACGTTGTGGAACGCCGGAGCACACCCGATTCACTGGATCGAGGTGGATTTCGGCAGCCCGCAGGAGCTGTCGGGCATCCACGCGCTGGTGTCGCAGTCGCCGGCTGGGAACACCGTTCATCAGGTCTCGCTCGACGGTATCCTGGCCTTTACGTGGTCAGGCAACACCTCGGACTATCAATGGCTGGACCACGCATTTGCCGCACCGCAGACGGCCCGCCGCGTGCGCATCACCACCACATCCAGCCCGAGTTGGGTGGCCTGGTTGGCCAGTGGACGTTCGAGTCGGGCGCGGAAGTGCGCGACCTGACCGGCCATTTCGGTGACCTCACCCTGCAGAACGGCGCCAGCGTGGTCAACGGTTCGTTGAACCTCGACGCCGGGCAGGCGGCCCTGAGCGGCGCGTACGCGGGTCCGGCGCTTGGCAGCAAGACAATGGTCGCGTGGCTGCGCCTCGACAACCTCGATGTGCAGACCGGCAGCCCGCTCTCCATCGAGCAGGTCGATGTCCACGGCTTCGATGCCATCGTCTACGGTGAGCGCCAGTCGCATCGGTGGATGGCCAGCAGCGACTTCTTCAACCGAACGCAAGACTTCAACCCGGGCTTCCAGGAGTCGACGACCGGCGAGTTGGTGCAGGTGGCCATCACCTATGAAGACCTCGGTGGCGGCCTCGTGCGCATTCGTGGGTATCGCGACGGCATCCAGATCGGCGACTCCACCAGCGGCAATATGCACACGTGGAACCACGGCGTGATCGCCAAATTCGGGCCGCGTCACGCGGCGTTCGGCAGCCTCGACGCGCACATCGACGAAGCGCGTATCTACAACCGCGTGCTGACGGCCTCGGACCTCGCGGCGCTGTCGGTAGTAACGCCCACGGCCACCAATAACCTGGTGGGCCACTGGAACTTCGACGATGGCACGGCGCGAGATAGCTCGGGCTACGACAACCATGGTGTGCCGACCGGCGGCGCGATCGTGGACGGCGTGCTGGGACGCGGTCTGGACCTGCGCGGTGGCGGCAACTTCATCACCATTTCCAACAGCGCCAGTCTGCAGACGCACCAGTTCACGGTGGCGTACTGGACCAAGCTCACCGTGCCCCAGAATCCGGTCATCGTCACCTAGCACAGTGCGAGCGGCGCGGGTGACGCGTGGCAGTCGAGCGTCACGAGCTTTGGCAGTGGCCAGGGGCAGAACACCCAGCTCTGCTTACTGAGTGGTCAGGCACAGGGTGACTGCTGGTACTCGCCGGCCCTGACACCGGATCCGGTGGGCCGCTGGATGCACGTGGCCATGACGTACGACGGCACCACAGCCAACACCTACGCCGATGGCGTGCTGGTGAATTCGGCCGACGTGACCTACCAGCCGGAACTGGGAAGTGCAGATATCACCCTCGGTCGCCACCCGGGTGGCTCGGGCGACTTTGAAGGTCTCCTCGACGAAGTGCGCATCTACGATGCCGCGTTGAGTGCTGATGAAGTGGCGGCGCTCGCAGCGACACACGGCGTGCTGCTCAACGACGTCTCGACCTCCGGCGGGCCGTTGACGGCAGTGAAGATGACCGACCCGCAGCACGGCACCGTCTCGGTGTCGTCCGATGGCGGGTTCGTCTACACACCGACCGCTGGCTTCTCGGGCACCGATTCATTTATCTATCGGGCCTTCGACGGCGCGGCGAGCAGCCAGGACGCAACGGTCACAATCAACGTGACGCCAGTGTGTGACCCGGGTTCCTACCTGGCTAACCCGGGCGACCTGGCGTGCACGCCAGCGCCAGCGGGTACATACGTTCCGGAAGGGGGAGCGACGGAGCCGATTTCCTGCCCGGAGGGCTTCACGTCCATCGAAGGTGCGGCCGCGTGTGTCCCGCTTGTGCGGCGACTGGCCGAGTTCGACTTTGAGAACGTCATGGCTCAGACGAATGGGTGGGTAGGGCCGCTCTCGGCGCCCGCCTCCACGCTGCAGGAGGCCTTCATGTCCGGAACCTTCGGATGGACGGACGCCGATGGCATTGTTGGCGGTTTCGGAGACCACGGCGTGCAGCTGTGGTCGACCAACGTCTTCATCTCTCGTGGCCTCGGTCCAATCGGCGCGCCCGGCCTGACCCAGCTGTTTGTCGATCTGAACTCGTCGTCTGCCTGGTCGATGACCGGATTCTCGGTTCGAATTCTCAATAACGACTACGCGAATCTGCCAGTGGACGTCATCGCCGTCCAGGGCGGTGTTTCGACACGTGTTGGAACCGTTGTGTCCAATTGCACGACCTATCCCGACTGTGACCGGTCGTTTGACTTGTCTGCCACGCCCTATCTGGTCGCGGCCGGGCCTGTGCGCCTTGTGCTCATGCCGCCGTTCAATACGGGTTCGGCCTTCGTGATGGTCGACGACATTCACATCGACGGATTCGTGGACACGACCGCACCTGCGGTCCACTGCCCCGCCGGGACGTTCCTCGCGTCACCCTCCGACACCGAGTGCACGCCCGCGTCGCCGGGCACCTACGTGCCTGTGGCTGGCGCGACCGAAGCCATCGCCTGCGCGGTGGGCACGTTCTCGGATATCCACGGTGCGGCGGCCTGTCAGCCCTCGTCGGCCGGTACCTACGTGGATATCGAAGGCGCGGCAACTGCCAGTGCCTGTGCTCTCGGGACGTATCAGCCGAACCAGGGGCAGACGTCATGTCTGCTGGCGCCGGCTGGCACCTACGTGGCTTAGGTGGGCGCGGCCGCCGCCACAGTCTGCGAAGCCGGCACGTTCAGCTCTACCGAAGGCGCCACGTCCTGCACGGTCGCCTCGGTCTGCGACGCAGGCTACTTCACTGCCGCGTCGGCCACATCGACCACCGACACGGTGTGCGTGGCCGACTCGACGCCGCCGGTGTTTGAGGCCACGACCGATGTGGTCGTGGTCGCCCCGACGTCCGCAGGCGTGGAGGTCGCATTCTCCACGCCGTCGGCTGTTGATGACCTCAGTGGGCCGGCACCGGTGACTTGCGCGCCCGCATCAGGAAGCCTCTTCCCGGTGGGGGTCACGCTCGTCACGTGCACGGCGCAGGACGAGGCGCTCAACAGCGCATCAGCGACCTTCACCGTGACGGTCACGCCGCCCGATACGGACGGCGACTGCACGATCGACCCGGTCGACAATTGTCCGGCGATCGCCAACGCTGATCAGCTCGACACCGACAGTGACGGCCTCGGCAACCTCTGCGACGACGATGACGACGGCGACGGGTGGGCTGACTGCGACGACACAAACGACGATAATGACTGGTTCCTGGACGTAAACGATCCGGATATTGACGGTGACCACATCGACAACGCGATCGACTGGAATCCGCGATCCAATCTGGATACGCGCTTCAGCGGCTACGGCACCGAGACCGCGTGCACCTCGTGGCGCAGCTACCAGACGTACTACACCAGGGGATGGAGCCGCGTGTACTACACCGTGACCTACTGCGCCAAGTGGGGCACCAGAGGCATCAGTGTCAACGGAGAAGTCATGTTCGGCGCCAGGACGTCGCTCTACCGGCTCTACAACACCGAGCCCTACTCGTACCGCTACTGTTCCAACAAGAGCGTCTGGGGTGGTTGCAACGGGTACACCTACGTCGACGAGCCCGGATACACCAACGTGTCGGTGGCCTAGGGCTCAAGTGACCCGTTGACCATCATGGCGTGTGGCCGCTACGTGGTCGACTCGGAGGCGGGCTCGTACTCGTTCTTCTGCGGGTCGCTGCATCTTCGTGCGAAAGAAGGCGAGGTGCGGGTGCGTCTGACCGAAGACGGTACGTCGTTCTTGACCATCTCGAACGGCGGCCAGGTCGTCCTTGACGAAGTGTCGACCGCCAACGGGATGACCACCTACAGCATCGTCAATGAGTCCGACACGGGCAGCGTCACCGTGACGGGTGCGTCGGGGACACAGACGGTGACGGTTGGCCAGCCCATCGAGGTGACGGTCGTGTCGCCGCCGGATCAGGATCAGGACGACGTGCGTGACCTGTTCGATAACTGCCCGGCGATCGCCAACCCCGACCAGGGCGACTTCGACCGCGACGGCCTGGGCGATGTCTGTGATGCGGATGACAATGGTGACGGCATCGACGACTCGCTGTCCGATGACGATGACCACGATGGGGTCCTTGATGTGACGGACAACTGTCACTTCATCAAGAACCCGGATCAGGTGGATGTGGACGCGGATGGAATCGGCGACGCGTGCGACGGCGACATCGGCAACGACGGCCAGCTCGACCACCTGCAGGCGCTGTGCTCGGTGGATCCGGTCACGGGGTTGGCCGCCGACCTCGACCACGACGGCACGCCGGACTGTATTGATGCTGACGCCGATGGCGATGGCCTCGCTAATGAGGAAGAAGTGGCGGCGGGCCTGGACCCCTTCAACGCCGATGGCGACGGCGTGCTCGATGGCGACGATCGCTTTCCGACTGACGACACCAAGGGGTTTGACTCTGTCGGCCCAGTCATCAGCGGCATGCCGGCGTCGTCCTCGGTCGAGGCGACCGGTGCACTGACGCTGGTCAGTTGCCAGATGCCGACGGCCGTGGATGACGACTCTGGTGTCTTGTCGATCGCCTGCAGCCCGGTGTCCGGGACAGCACTTGCCATGGGCGCGCATGTGGTGACCTGCGTGGCGACCGACAACGCCGGCAACTCGTCGTCAACGATGTTTACGGTCACGGTGGCCGACACAACCGCACCGACCATTGCGGCTCACGCTGATGTTGCGGGTGGGGAAGCGGTCAGTGCGGCCGGGGTCGCGGTGAGCTACGACGCACCGGTCACTGACGATGTGATCGATGGCGCGGGTGTGGCGACGTGCAGCCCGGTGTCGGGGGAGACGTTCCCGATTGGTGTATCGACCGTGACGTGCTCGGCGACGGATGCCGCCGGCAACACGGCGACGTCGATGTTTTCGGTGACGGTCACCGATGTGACGACGCCAGGTGAGATGCATGGCGACGGCTTTATCAAGAATAGCGCCGACAAGTACGACTTCAAGTTCGATGTGCGGGAACGCGCGTCGGGCGACGAACGCGGCAGCCTGTCGCTGACGGTGGACTACGGCGACGTGTCCTCCAAGGGCGGGTCGTCGTCCAATAAGAGTTCCAAGAGCGCGAAGAACTCGAAGAGCTCGAAGGATTCAGATAAGGGCAAGTCGTCGAAGCAGAAGCCGAAGGACGACAAGTTCCGGTCAACGGCGGTGACGTTTGTGGCTTTCAGCGACGACGCGACGATTCAGCCGGGCCGTGACCGGTCGCGACAGACGCCGCAGATTGACACCGTGCTGTTCTCGGGGAATGGTCAGTGGAACGGCCAGTCGGGCTACACGTTTGAGGTGTTTGCATCCGACGAAGGTGAACCGGGTCGCCATCGCGAGTCGGTGTCTATTGTGATTCGTGATGCAGCCGGTCAGGTCGTCGCTCAGGTGAGCGGCGACCTGGACGGGGGCAACGTGCAGTCCAAGCGGATCTCGCACGGTCGGTGACGGGCGGTTGACCGACGGGCACGTCGACGACGCGACGGCCCGTCAGCATCTCGAGCAGCACGACGGCGAATGCCCACAAGTCGCTGCGCTTGTCGACGGTGCCATCGGCTCGGACCTTGATATTCGCGGGTTGCAGATCGCGGGGGAGCACCGGTACAGCCTTGGAATTCGGTGCCTTTCTTCGACCCTTGGGGGGCCTGCGCTGAGTCGTGGTGCGGGCTACAATGTCGGCATGAGCGGACAGGTAGCCACCCCGAAAGCCCAGATGATCGAACTGATCGACAAACAACCCGATGACAGTTCGTACGATGAATTGCTTCGCGAACTGGCCTTCGCCCGAATGGTCGACCGCGGGCTCGCGGACGCCGACGCCGGTCGGACGGTGTCGCACGACACGATGAAGCGGACCATCGAGTCGTGGCGGAAATAGTCTGGACGGCTGAAGCCCAGCGCTGGTTGAAGGATATTCACGAGTACATCGCAACCAACAATGCGGACGCCGCCCACCGGATCGTGACTGCCATTCACCAGCGAGCCCAGATCCTGTTGACCTTCCCGGAGGTCGGTCATCGCTACCGAGACGATCGTGATATTCGGATTCTGCTCTACGGTCATTACCGCATCGCATATCTCATCAGGCCAAGTCGCGACATCGATGTGCTCGGGGTGTTGCACGGCGCGCTCGAGATTGAGCGGTATCTCACCTGAGTGCGACTTCACGATTCAGGTCCATGTCGCGGAGAAACACGGCCGCGCCGTAGTACACGGACGCCTGTGGGTGGCGAATTACTATCTGCCGCGTAATTCGATGATATTTCAAGTGTCGTGGTCCTGGACCTGATCGCTAGACTTGCCCCATGCGCGACTTGACGATTCTGCTGGTTCACATGTTGTCGACGCTGGCGCGGCTTCTGGGGCCCGACGGTCTGCGTTCAGTGATGGCCGAATCTCTCTTGGTCAAGCACCAGTTGCTGATCCTGAATCGGTCGCGCAAACGGTCGAGCCCGCGACCGTTGCTGTCTCACAAACGACCGGCTCAGCCGACGAGAACATCAGAGCGATTCATTGATGTTTTACCAATTCGCCATGGACAGGCACATCAGGAAACACAGACTCGACCAGTTGCGCGGCGCGCTCGGTCATGCGGCGTCGCCCACGGCACGCATCCACATCTGGTAGGTCGTGATCTACTGACTGTCACTGACCTCGGCGGCGGTGGCCAGTTGCTCAAGGAACAGCGGATCGGACAACTCCGCCGGCTCTGCGTCGGTGACGGCGGCCAAGTAGTACGTGCCCGCGGGCAGCCCTGTGATGCGGTATTGCCCACGCGAGTCCAACTTCACCAGGCCGGTCATACGCCGGGGAGCGTTGGCCCAATGTGCCCGGTCGGTCGAAAAGACGACCACGGCGTACTCGGGCGCCGGTCGGCCCAGGCCATCGAACAACGTGCCCGCAATCTGCGTCGGACGCGAGGTGAGCACCACGCGCATGCCGGTCACGTCGCCGCGCGGAATCACCTCGGAGGCGTCATCAAGCGTGTCGGTGTCACCGATGAGCGCTGAACGGAGCGTGAGATTGGTGGTCCCGATCGCCGTCAGGCGATAACGCCCAGGTGCCACGCCCGTGAACTCGAAGGATCCATCATCGCGTACACTCTGAGAGGCAGGTGGGGCGGCCGATCCAGGAATGCTGCCGACGGGCATCAAGCGCAGTTGCATGCCGTTGGGAACGGGGTCGCCCTCGGCGACGACGACCTGACCTCCGACCGAGACACCTTGTTCGAACTGAATGATGATGCCGGACAGGTCGTCGCCAGCCATGATGAACCGTGCTTCAGCGTACAGGGGCATGTCGCGCGTGCCCGGAGTGGTGCTGTCGGTGCCGCGACCAATGAAGGCGTACTCGCCTTCGGGAAACGACGACAGGCTGAAGTGTCCATTGGCGTCAGGGCGCACCATGCCGGGGCTGGTCCACGTGCTTCGCGTGCGGGTATTCACCACCGAAATCATAACGTTCGTCAGTGGTTGACCTCCGGGGCCTTGGGATTGATCGTCGAACCGACTTCGGGCGCTCCCACCTGTGTGGCAGCGGCAACAAACGCCTGCGCGGTCAGGGACGGCGGGTCGGCATACGTCACCGCGCCGTTTGGTGCCACGGCCGACGGCACCCGCGTCCGTCGTTGCGCAGAGAGTCGATACTGCCCCTCAGGCACAAGCGGGAAGGTGAATTTGCCCAAGACATCGGTCGCGGTCCACGAGACCTCCAGCACCTCTGACCCGTCCTTGGTATCAGCCGGCAGCAGTCGCACACCGAAGTTCGCGACCGGCATGCCGACGTCCAGCAACGTTCCGCTGACCGATACCGCTGAGACCGGCGCCAACTGAACATCGACACCGGTCACAGCCTCGCCGCTCGTCACCATGACGACCCTGGCCTTCTCAAGAGTGGTGGCGGCAGGATGAAATGTCGATTGGTAGACATGTCGACTCTGACTGGCTGCCTGCAGGGCATTGCCCGCCACCGGGGCAGTCGATGACGACACCACTCCCCCGAAGACCACGCCCGACTGGCTGGGCGGTGGCGCCCCTGCAGCTGCGAGCTGTCGGCTCAACAGCGGATCGGATGTGGGGCTGATCGCGGTGGAGGCCGGGAGCAGCACCTGGGTTTGAGGCACGACCACGACAGACGCACCAGGCGACAACGCACTGATGTGGAACGCACCGCGATCATCCGTGCGCGTCGTCGGACCGCTGGTCAACACGCCATCACTCGTCCGTCGTACGGCGGACACAACCATGCCGACGACCGGTTCATTGCGTTCGTCGAAGACCGTTCCATCGAACGTGGCGCCCTTCCAGAGCGAAATCACAGCATCGGCGACGACGCCACCGGCGGGAAGTGTCAGATCCTGGAGCGGACCGTTGGCGCGGCGCTGGCCGGCAGAAACCCGGACGGCTCAAAGCCGTTCCCGCCCGTTGAGGCGGCAATCGACTAGGTACCCGGTGGCAGCAGGCGGAACACATAGCGTCCCTCGCTGTCGGTCAGGGCGCGGAGGCGTCGCCCTGGCCCAACCTCAACCAAGACCCCAGACAGCGGCGACTTGGTCTCCGCATTAATGACCTTGCCCAGAATCACTCCGGTCCCTGGACCGGCGTCCTGCTGCGCAGCGAGCCCCGGCACGAGCATCAGCGGCGCGAACCACACCCAAGCAGTTCTTGTGCGGGCCATCTGTCTAGGTGAGCGCGGACGGCAGCAGCGCCTCCGGAACGTCCTGAAACGTGACCGGCCGCAAGAACCGCCGAATGGCCGTCGTCCCCACCGACGTGTGCAACGAGTTGGTGCTGGCCGGATACGGACCGCCATGGTGCATGGCCGGCACGACCGAGACGCCAGTCGGATATCCGTTCCAGACAATCCGTCCGGCCTTGTCCACCAGCACCGGAAGCAGTTTGGTCGCCCACTCAAGATCGCCGGCGTCGGCATGAATGGTGGCGGTCAACTGGCCATCAAAGTTGGTCGCCGCGACGGCCATTTCGTCGGCATGGCATCGGACGACGATTGAGACCGGACCGAAGTGTTCTTCGCGAAGGGCCGGGCTCGCGAAGAAGGTTCGCACGTCCACAACAAACATCCGTGGCGCAGCAAAGCATCCTGCGTCCGGCACCTGGACTGTGGCCACCGACTCGCTCACACCGCTGACGCCGCGACTGGCGGCGATCTTTGAGTTGAGCGAGGTCTGCAGGCCTTCGTTGAGCAGGACGGCAGGCTCAAGCGTCGCGACGGCGGCGACCATCGACGCCACCACCGCGTCGCCTGTCGGACCGGTCGGCACAAACACGACGCCGGGCTTTGTACAGAACTGGCCCGAACCCAACGTCATTGATGCGACAAGTCCCTTGGCAATGTCAGCACCTCGCGCCGACGCGGCCGCAGCTCCAACGAACACCGGATTGAGACTACCCAGCTCGCCGTAAAACGGCACTGGCTCTGCGCGCGCGGCGGCCAGGTCGTACAGCAGTCGTCCAACCCTCTCAGATCCGGTGAACGCAATCGCACGGATGCCCGGGGCATTCACCAGAGCCTGAGACACTTCGGGCGCACGTCCCTGCACCAGCGTCAACGTGTCATCGGGCGCTCCCACCTGTGTGGCAGCGGCAACAAACGCCTGCGCGGTCAGGGCCGACGAATTGGGGTGAGACGGATGGCCCTTCACGACGACCGTGCATCCTGCGGCCAGCGCCGACGCCGTATCGCCACCGGCCACGCCGAACGCGAGTGGAAAGTTGCTGGGCGTAAAGACGCCGACGGGCCCAATGGGAATGAGCAGACGCCGGAGGTCTGGACACGGAGGCGTGGCAGCCGGATCCGCGGGCGTGTGGATGACACCCTGAAAACTCCCCTTTTCCACCACGTCGGCAAACGCCCGAAGCTGGCCCGTCGTTCGGCCTAATTCGCTATTGAACCGAGCAGGCCCAAGGCCTGTCTCGAAGTCGGCGGTCTCGACGATGGCGACACGATTCGCCTCGAGGGCGTCGGCCGCGGCTCTGAGAAACGCCGCACGTGTGGCTAACGGCAACTGGGCATAGCCCCGCGCGGCTGCCTCTGCGCGTTCGACTGCGGCGTGAACGTCCAGGGGCGACGATTCCTGAACAGGCTGACGTTGGTCTCCGGTCCGCGGATTAATTGAATGAATCACTAGCTGCGTACTCCATAGGGTGAGGCGACGGCGTCGGGCATGTATCGCTTGAGCAGCGCCAGGCTGATCGCGGCGCGCCTGACGCGTTCTTTGGACAAATTCACAACCATCCCCTCGATATGCATACCGCTGGGATACAAACCCGGCGAATTCCGAATGCCGTATTTCAAATAGATGGGTGCGGCCACGCGAACCAGCGCCGGGGCCTCGTAGTGCCGCACACCGCCGCCAAAGTCATCGGGGCTTTCGACGTAGAAATCGATGGGCGTATCAATGGCCTGCCGAATCGCCGCGATCTGGGCGATCGACAGGTCAACCGGCAAGTTGATCGACGTCGCGCCAAGATCCTCGAGCACCCGGGCCGAGGCGGGATTGGCCGCCGCGATTGTGACGGAGGTTTTCAGGACGAATTCCTTCGGCAAGTCGCCGGCCCGTTTCATGTCGCCGAGCACTTTGAGGTGACCAAGATCGCCAACCAGGATCGACTTGAGCCCCAATTTCACACCATGCAAGACATCATCAATGCCGTAGCCGAGTTGATCAGCGCCACGAAGCGAGGCGCCCAGTACACGACCAGCGCTCGACACGGCTTGCGCGCCCGTATCCCAACTGGCTCGAGGGCCGACGAACAGACAGACCTCGATACCGTGTTCCCGACCGAGCGCCAACATCTCACTGATTTCGTGGTCCGTCTGCAGCATGATGCCGCTGCCCTGGCTCACGCGATGCACGGGCACCTGCCGAACAGCCGCCTCGCTGATCACGGCCTGCATCGCAGCCGGCCCTTCACATGACGGAATCTCAACGCGATATTGGCCACCGTCGTCAAACCGTTTGGTCGACGATGGGTGGTCGTGGGCGTCACGAGTGGGAAGCGATTGTTTTGTCAGGATAGATTCCGCGTTCGACATAGGGGATCACCGTATCAGGGTTTACGTTGCGAACTGGATGCCGAGACCGCAATCGGCAGCCAGAGACGCGCCGGTCATGGCCGACGCTTCGTCGGAAGCGACAAATGCGACGAGGTTCGCCACTTCGTCCGGCGTCGCGATTCGGCCCATCGGATGGGCAGTCATGATGCTGGATTCAGCGGCCGCCGGATCGGGCTGCAGGCTGAACCACTCCTCAACCAGATGGGTCCGCGTCCAACCGGGTGACACCGCATTCACACGAATACCCAAAGGGGCATAGTCGAGCGCCAGGCTGCGCGTCAGTCCCACCAGTCCAGACTTGGCGGCCGCATACGGAAACATCCCGGCCATCGTCAATGACGCGTGAATGGACGCAATGTTCACGATCGAACCCGCGCGGCGTTCCTTCATGTTGGGCAACACATGTTTGGCGCACAGCCACGCGCCTTTGAGGTCGACGGCAAACACACTGTCCCACTGCGCCTCAGTCATGGTGACTGCGTCGAAGTACGCGTTGACGCCTGCGTTGTTCACCAAAATGTCGATGCGGCCATGCGCCTCGACGACAGCCGCCATCGCCGACTGCACCTCGACTTCCTTCGTGACGTCGGTTCGGATGAACGTGGAGAGAGCGAGCGCAGGAAGATCAGGCGCAGGTTCGCCAAGGTCCAGGTTCACGACCGTGGCACCTTCTGCGGCGAATTTGTCGACGATCGCGCGACCGATTCCACGGGAGCCTCCGGTGACAACGGCGATTTTGTCCGATAGGCGTCCGTGAGAGCGAGGAGTCATCATCGGTGATTGTAGGTCAAGCCCCATCTAGCGGCGCAACGGCAGAGGCGGCGCGGCCTTGGGCGCGACGGCCGAGAAGTCTTCGCCGATCACGGCGGCAATCGTGGCGGCCAACTGAGCGGTCGTCACTGTCACATCGCGTCGCACGCCCAGCGCGGGCACAGACGGCCCGATGGCCGCAAACCAGGTGTTCTCCGCGGCCGGCACGTCGCGCCCGTGGTCGGACCAGTCTTTCACCGTCGCGCCACGACCATGATCGGTTGTCACCAGCAAGGTTGTCTTGCCGGCATAGGCGGGCAGCGATTGCAGGGTGTCCCAGATCCGCCTGATGAACTGGTCAGATCGATGCGCCGACTCGAGGTAGAAATCGTACTTGTTCTCGTGCGCCCACTCGTCACCTTCGCCAAGCATGAGGTAGAGCACTCGGGGCTGGCTCGTCCGAAGCGCTTCAATCGACGCGTAGACCATGGGCGCATCAAGAGTGCCGTAGCCCCAGTACGGCGGCAGGTCAGTCGCCAACTCGTTGATCGCCCGCTCGCGATCAGTCGAAGGCGCGGGCACCGGCTTGAAGCCCGTCCCGACAGGAATGCCACTGCGCTCAGTGTTCAGAATGAACGGCAGCACATCCCACGCACCAAACGCGGCGACTTTGCCCTTCAGTCCTGGACGGGAATTGAGCCACTCAAGGACCGTGATGTTGGGATTGGGCAGCTTGCGGTTGCTGTCGATACGCGAATCAGCCACACCGGCGAACATCTCGTTGTAGCCGGGATACGAAAACCACAGTCCGTTCGTCACGTGGGCACGACTGCCAGCACCGGGGTCGCCAAAAATCTGACCCGTGGTGGCCACGTCGTTCCACAGGAATGGCGTCAGGACCGCCCGTCGCTCATGGGGGCTTGACCGCCAGAACCGCTGTTCCATTGCGCCAGGCCGATCGTTGGAGTCTCGCTTGAAATATTCCAGGGCTGCACCAGAAAACATCTCCTGCCACCGATACCCGTCGATCGTGATGACGACCACGTTCTGCGACAGAACTGGTGCCTGAGCGGTTGGCACGCCGGTGAGAACGCCGATAACCAGAAGCACACCAACCAGGCCGGGGATTCGGATTCGCATGCAGCGAAGGCTATCAGACGCGCAGGGTCTCGGTCCCCTACAATGATGTCAATACATCATGAAGCTGTCCCTGACGAAGCTGTCCCTGTCGGCCCTGCTCGTTTGTGCAGCGTGGCCGCTCGCGATCCTGTCGGCGCAGGGCATCAGCTCGAACGATGCTGGCCGTGTCAAAGGCATGCTGAAAGACACCTACGAGGCAATCAAGAAGAACTACTACGACCCGACGCTGCAGGGGCTTGATTGGGACGCCCGGTATCAGGAATATCGCGACAAAGTGGACGCGGCCCCATCGCTTGGCGCAGGCGTCGGGGTGGTCGCCGGATTCGTCGACGGCCTGAAAGACTCACACACCTACTTTCAGCCGCCCTCGTGGTCAAAGCGCGTGGACTACGGCTACAGCGTAGGTATCGTCGGTGACGCCCCTTACGTCTTGAAGGTCAGACCGGGTTCGGATGCCGCGTCCAAACTCCAACCCGGCGATCGCATCCTCGGCCTCAATGGCAATCAGATCAACCGCGAGAGTTTCGTCCGGATGCAGTACATCCTGCACCTCCTGTCGCCCCAGATCACGACAACGGTCGCGGTCCGCGCACCCAATGGTCAGGAGCGCGAAGAAGTCGTGGAATCGACGGTCACGAACGGACGTGCGCTCATGGAGTTGGGGGGCTCTGGCACCTCAATACTCCTCAACGATCTCGTCCGGGACATGGAGTCGGCCGAGTACGAGAACCGGCAGCGTTCAGTCGAAATGGGCGACATCCTGATCTGGAGGATGCCATCGTTCATGGTGGAGCCATCAGATATCGACAGCACCATTTCGATGGCCAGAGAACACAAGACCCTGATTCTCGATTTGCGAGGCAACCCTGGCGGCTATGTCGAGACGCTCAAACGGCTGGTGGGCAGCGTGTTTGGCGAGAACCAGATGATTGGCACCCGCCTGACGCGGAAAGGTCGCAGTCGCCTGTCGGCACCCACGCGCGGCGACCGCGCCTTCACCGGTCGGCTCATCGTCCTGATCGACAGCGCGTCGGGATCATCGGCGGAACTGTTTGCGCGAGTCGTGCAACTGGAGGGACGAGGAGAGGTGCTCGGTGACCGGTCCGCCGGAGCCGTCAGAGAGGCGCGTTTCTTTCCGTTCTTTCAGGGCACGGAGGTGATCATCACCTACGGCGCCTCTGTGACGAGCGCAGACCTGCTCATGCGAGACGGTGTGAGCCTGGAAGGTATCGGCGTGACGCCAGACACCGTGCTACTGCCCACGGGCGAAGACCTCGCAGCGGGTCGCGACCCTGTCATGTCGCATGCCGCACAGTTGGCCGGTGTCGCGCTCGACCCGGTGGCTGCGGCCAGACTGTTTCAGGAGAAACGCCGCGCCGGTGGATGGTAGTATGATTTGTCATACCGTTATGCCGAAGACCAAAGTTGCTCTGACTCTCGACTCGACCTTGTTGGACCGAGTTGACGACCTTGTCGCGCGCGCCCGATTCCGCAACCGCAGCCAAGCGATCGAGACGGCACTGGCTGAGAAACTCGCTCGGCTGGCCCGCACGCGCTTGGCCGAAGAATGCGCCAAACTCGATCCGGCCGAAGAGCGTCAGCTCGCCGATGAGCCGTTCGGATCCGAGACCGCATGGCCCGAATACTGAGAGGTGAGGTCCGTTGGGCCGACCTGAACCCGGTGCGCGGGCACGAGCAGGCAGGCGCACGGCCGGTCTTGGTGCTAAGCCATGATGTCTTCAACGAGCGATCGGGCACAGTGATTGCCGTTGCTCTGACAAGCCAAAAACCTCGGGCGCAGTTTCCGTTGACCCTGGAACTGCGAGCGGCCAAGCTCCCAAAACGGTCGTGGGTGAAAATCGGCCAAGTGCGAACGCTCTCGACCGTGCGCATCGGTCGCCGCCTGGGCCGAGTCTCGGACGAGGAACTCATCGAGGTGCTTGAAGGGCTTTTTGAGTTGGTCGGATAGGTGGTTGGCGCTGGTCCACGACGCAGAACTGGTGACGCTCGACGCCGCCCTAGCGCGTGCCGCCGCACGCATAAAGGACTGAACCTCACCCTAGGATGACTCTGACGGATGGGCGGTCAGTGCCTTGCCTGGCACACCGCTGCCGTCATCGTCCGGTCAGGCCAAAGACGAGCGCACGGAACGCGTTTCGCATTACCACTATCGCTTGACCGCGATACCCAACACTTCGAACCGTGCTCCGAACAACAGCGTGCCGGATCCCACAAACGCGCGCGCCGGGAACTCCTTGGTGAAATACCCTCGATACACGCTATTGAACGCATCGTAGTTGGTCGCGTTCGGCGAGAACACCTGGATGGTCACGAGGTCGTCCATCGTCATCCCCGCTTCCTTGAGCTGGGCCTGAATCGCGTTGAGCACGTTCGTGGCTTCTTCTTCCGCAGTCGCTGGCACAGTGCGGTTCGGCCCCAGGCCCAACGTGCCTGACAGGTACAACGTGCCTCCGGCGAGCACGGCGCCACTGAAGGGCGTCACGGCCGGGTCGCCCGGACTGCGCGGTGTGAAATAGCTCCGCCCCGACTGCGCCGTCAGAGGGGTGGTCAGGCTCACGGCCGCTCCGGCGGCAAATGCAACGACGACGACTGAAGCGAGGGCAATGGGTTTGATGGTCATAGGCCGGATCCTACAACATCACGCCGATCAGGCTTAAATGGGCGGCCGTGAGCCCCAGTGCGACCAGGCGGTTCAAGCGGGTGGTCCCACAGCTCGGTGAACAAGTCGAGCAGTTCACCCGTTCGCCGAAGCACAGAGATCGCGGTGTCAAGACGACGGGCAGATATAGAGCCCCTCGACGACGGTAATGCCGTCGGGGCAGGGTTCTCGCTTGATCCACACGGCCTCTTCCGAGCGTGCGGCCACCAGCCACTGGTATTCCTCAAGGAACACGACGGTGGTCGACGCCACAATGACCTGTTCGTTGGTCAGATAGACGATGCTGAGTGAGTCCCAGAAGTCGGCGTAGGCGAACTTGATGCCTTCTTTGATCAGTCGGTCGGCCAGCAACCGTCGGCCGTTCACGGGCTGGTCAAACGTGTACTGCCAGGCCAGTCGCGCGTGGTCGCTCGCCGTGAATGTCGCCCACACGAGGACCACGCCGACCGCAGCACCGCGCAGCAGCTTCACCGGTTCGAGCTTGAGGAACGCCGTGACAATTCCCACGCCCACGAACAGTCCGAGAAGCGCGTAGCGCATCGTTCCCACAGCAATGACGCCGCAGCGGAGCAGCGCATAGACGATGAGGGACTGCAGACCGACCAGGAAGAGGTACGTTGCGAACTCCACGGCAGGGTCCCACGGCCGAATGGCCCGACGGGACATCAGCCAGGCAAGGCGACCGAGCATGAGAACAAAACTGCCTCCCACAAGGGGCCACATCCACCAGACGCCCTGAGAAAGCAGGCTGTTGATGCCAAAGTCAGTCAATGGCCGCGGGTTGGCTCCCATGAGCGTGCCAAAGTGGCTGGTGAACACGGCCTGCACGCCGTAGACGAGTTGGTTGGTATCGATGCAGACGCGGTTGAGCAGGGCTGACACGTTGGCGCCGGCGCCGGCGAGGGACCAGCCCGCATACGTGCCCGGCCCGTCGATACTGGAGAATTGTTTGGCGAGGTAGACGGCCTGCCACACCGCTCCAAAGGACAAGGCACCGAGCGCGACTGGACGCCAATTCTCGGCGCGCCTGAATGAGCCGTCGAGCAATCGAAGCGCTACAAACGCGCCAAAGCCATAAATGGCGAACTCCCGCTGGAGCACGCCGAAGGCCAGAAGCGCACCGAATATCAGCGGTTTGCGGCGCGCCATCCACAGGAGCACAACCATCAGGAGCGGGGCGACATTGCCGCCGCTGGTCTCAAGAAACAGCGTCGACGTGCCTGGCGACGCCAGCGCGAAGAACAGTGCCGGGACGGCGGCCAACAGAGGTCGCAATCCACCCGATCGCTCCAACGCCCTGAACAGCACAACGGTCACAGCCACATTCATCAACGCCAGCGGCAACTTGAGCATCGGCACGGTGATGCCGCCGACCAGCATGAAGGGCACCGCCATCCACGCCTCAACCCCCAGCATGTACGGCTGAAGATACGTGAAGACCGGAAATGCCCGCCCCTCGATGAGGTGCTTGGACATGAGGCCGAGCAGCGCCTGATCGGAGTCGAAATTCGAGCCTTCGAAGACCACAAAGACGGCACTTCTGGCCACGGTCAGCGCGATTAGCAACGTCATCACGGCTACGCGTTCGCGTGAGTAGGAACGCGAGAGCGCCGATTCTGCGGCGGGGAGGAGACTCGAACCGTCAGCCATTTGATGGGGAGCAACGAAGGAGCCGTCGCCGACGAGACTATACTATGGCCCTTCTGAACATGCCCCGGCTCCCCTCACTGCCATCCACTTCCACTGAGACACGCCGACGTTGGCTGGCCGCCCTGGCCATGGGGCTGATCGCGGTAGTAACTCTTGTCGTGAGCCTCGCCGCCACGCCCGATGCCATCTGGTATCCGCTGTTTGGAACCGATGCCGGCATCTCTCCGGTCGATCCAGCCAACCTCCAGCTCGTCTGGCCAACGGTCGGCCATGTGGTCGCATGGGCCCCAACCTGGCTCGCAGGAGCGGCGGCCACGCTGCTGACCTTTGCACTGCTGCGACATCTTGGATGCAACCTGTTGGCGGCGACAGCCGCGGCGCTGGCATTGTCATCGAGCGCCTCAATCTGGGGCCGGATATCGGCCGACGAGCCGGTGGTCACGGCCGTGCTCTTCTTCCTGGGAACAACGGGTGGATTGTTGGTGTGGCGCGACTCCCGTCGAACGCTCCCACTGATCGTGGCAGCGGTGGCCTACGCGCTTGCGGTCGTTGGTCATCCAGCCGCGCTCGGTGCGCTGCCGGCGGTGATGTGGATGGTCGCCCCCAGCATCGTAGCCTTGGCGGCGATGACCACCGGTGCGGCTGTGGGAGCGGCTGGACTCTGGTGGACCATGGGAAGCGGAACCTCACCAGTCGACTGGTTCGCGCCGGATGCCCTCGGAACGATTGGCGCGCGGGTGGGTGAGGTCGCCGGAATGGTCGTGGGCGACTTTGGCATCCTGGGCGTCGCCTTGCTGGCGATCGGGTGCGTCCGGTTGGCCGCGCGGTTCGATCGATTCGTGCTGCTCGTCGGCGGCGCCGCCGGCGTAGGAGCGTGGGCCCTGGTCTGGGGCGCGCCCGCGTGGCAGAACTCATTGTTGTTGGCTTTTGCGCCGCTGTGGCTGCTGGTCGGTGTCGGCATGCAGTGGGCGGGCACCCTTGTTGAGACAAAATCGGCCCGGCTTGGAGTCGCGGCCCTGATCGTACTGCTGCCGGCGATGAGCCTGACCGCGCACTTTGACATCGGCGCAGGGGCGCGAGGCGCCACGCTCTTCACCGATCAGTACCTCGATCAACTTGAAGCCGTAGTGCCGCCCGGCGCCGTCGTTCTGGCGGAGGGTGGTCTGCTCGGTCGTCGTCTTGCCGAGCACGCACGCCGACAGCCCGAAGCGGCCTTTGGGCGGATCCCACAGACTCCCCTGGCCGTAACCCAAGCACTCCTGGAGTCCAGACCGGTCGTGGGGTTCGCCAATGCGCGGGAGAATCTGCGCGCGCTGGGCTTCAGGTTCGAGACGATCGACTCGTCCGGTGTGCTGATGACGGTCCGTGAGTTCCTTGAGACCGTGCCGGACGGCTGGCTCGTGGCCGTCGCCGCCGGCCACGAATTCTTCCGGAGGATCCCCCCTAATGAGGGCCCGACGTTTGGTGCCATTGGAGGCACGCAGGATCTATTCGGCAAGTCGCGATGGCACTACAGCCTGATCGGGGTCAAGGGCAGCGATCAGGCGCTACTCGAGCGCAGCGAGGCGGGCGAGGTCGAAGTCAGCGTTCGCGGGGCCGAGTCGATCACGCCTTTCGTTCGTTCCCCAGGGGCGCTCAGGGCCCGTAGCCTCGGCGAGGCCACCATCGTCGAGTATCTCGGCGATCAGGTGGCGTACTCGGAGCACGGAATCGCCTTAGCCGTCATCTCACCGTCGGGCACGTTCGCGGCGGCCTATGATGCGGATTTGAGTCAGAACCGCGGGATTACTGTGAACCCGACCACGCTGCTGCCGGGCCTGGTGACCGGCCGCGAACCCTGCGTCGACACACAACCCGGACTCTGGACCGACGTGTCAGACATCGCCGGGCGCGCGTCACTCGGAACACTGACCGATCCGGGCCAGGACCTGACGGTGTATGTGGCAGCCGATCATCCCCTGACCCCACGGGCCACTCGCCTGCGACGCCCGACGACAGCAACCCTCGACGTGACGGCTTTTGCTACCGCGTCCGAAACACGCCTCTCAGCCTTGCGTGATCTTCTTCGGGTCGACGGCCTTGACACACGAGCGCCCGAAATCGAGGGCCAGCCGTACGTCTATCGGATTCACGCTGACGCCGCTCAAACAGGTCGCCAACAGATCGCCCTCGAGTTGGGCGGGTTTCCCACGCTCGCGCTCGCGCGTGCTGGCGGCGGCCCCACCGCAACGCCGCTGACGCTCTGTTCGGCGATGAGCTCCCCTGTGGATCCTGATGTCGACCTCGGACGCCATGACCTGTTCGTGTTCGGGTGGGCTGAGGTGGAACGCGGGGGCGGCAGCAGATTTCGATGGACACGGGCGCCTCGTGCCGAACTCCTGCTGCCGCTGGATCGGGCTGAGAGAATCACCGTTGCGATAGCCGCGCGGCCCATCGCGGGGCAGGGCACGACGTTGACACTGCAGGTAAACGAGACCGTGTTCGCTCCAGTGGTGATGGACGCAGCCCAGCGTGAGTACCGTTGGGAGGTGCCGGCAGAGAGCTGGCGCGCCGGGATGAACCGGGTCTGGCTCGGTGTCTCGGATCGTGCGCGCCCGGCGGACTTCGATGGCAGCAGCGACACACGGCTTCTCGGCCTGGCGGTCAGGCAGATTCGCCTAACCCCACAAGCAGCGGAACCAGGACCAAGCGGAGGCCGATGACTCGGGTGTTCTTGTCGGAGTGGCGTCAGCGTGGGCTGGCGCTCGCGCTGTTCGCGGTGCTCGCCGTCGCGCACACGTGGCCACTCGCTGCTGCGCCGGGAGAGTACTCGCGCCACGACAACATGGACGCGCAGCTCAACGAGTGGACGATGGCGTGGGTTGCGCACCAGGTGGTCAGAGATCCGGTGCACCTCTTTGACGCGCCGATCTTCTATCCCGAACCGCGGACACTGGCATTCTCGGAACACCTCTTCGTCCAGGGCGTTATGGCGATGCCACTCTACTGGGCCGGCGCGTCGCCTGTGACGGCGTTCAATATCATTCTTCTGGTTGGGCTCACGCTGACGGGTTGGACCACGACGCTGGTCGTTCACCGATGGACCGGCGTGTGGACCGCGGCGATCACGAGCGGCTGTCTGATCGCGTTCAACGCGAATACGCTCACGCGCCTGGTGCACATTCAGGCGCAGCATCTCGAGTTTTTCCCGATCGTGCTGCTCGCGCTCGACCAACTGCTCTCGCGGCCGCGTGCAAGGGCGGCGTTGATATTGGCAGGGTCGTTTGTGCTTCAGGCGTTGACGTCGGTCTATTTCATGGTGTTCACGGCGATCGCGGTCGTCGCGGCTGTGGCTGTGCGTCCGCGCGAGTGGCTCCGTGAGAACCGACGAGCATTCTTCAAGAATGCCGGGCTCGCCTCGGGGGTCGCGCTGGTCTTGCTGACGCCGTTCTTGCTGCCGTACTACCAGGCGAGTATTGAACAGGAGGGGTTCACGCGCGCGCTGCCGGAAGTGGCGCGGTATTCGGCGCACTGGGCGAACTATCTCGCCGCCGCCGGCACACTCCATCTGCAGACGATCGGCTGGAGCGCCGGCTACGCGTCTGCCGACTATCTGTTCCCAGGATTCACGGCGCTGGCGTTGACCCTGGTCGCGGTGGGGTCGTTCACGGCCGTTCGTGACAGACGCGCCAGAATGGCGCTCGGGTTTGGTCTGGTGTCGTTCGCGTTGTCCTTCGGGCCTGCGTTCCCTCTCTACTCATTCCTGTACGACGCGTTCCCACCGCTTCAAGCCATTCGCGGTGCCGCACGGTTCGGTCAGATGGCGTTGGCGGCCATCGCGATTCTGGCGGGCTTTGGTTTGGCGTGGCTGACGACGCGGCTGCGCCGTCAGGCCGCCCTCGTTGTCGGCATCGTCGCCATCGTCGCCGTCAACGCGGAAGGCTGGCGCGCGCCCATCGGTTACTGCGGCACTCCCACCGGGCGATGCAATGCGTTTACCGAGGTGGCGCCAATCTTTGCGACGCTCAATCGAGACGACGTCAAGGCGATTGTGATCTTTCCGTTCTACTCACCCGGCGGCGAGCACATGTTGAACGCGCGCTATATGTTGCAGTCCACGGCCCACTTCAAGCCGATGCTGAACGGGTATTCGGGCTTCATGCCGGCATCAACGGTGAAGCACGACCGTGCGCTTCGCGACTTTCCCTCCGCGGCGTCCATTGACTATCTAAAGGCAGTCGGTGTGACCCACGCGCTGGTGGACAGCCGCAACATGTCCGAGCAGGTGCGGGCGGAGATTGCGGCATCACCGAGCCTGGTGCAAGAAGTGACTGACGGCAACCTGCTGGTCTTGGCAATCAGGTAGCAGCAGTGATCGGCCACAGTCGAAGTTGCCGATCCAGCACCGCACGCGCTACCCTTCCGGCCCATGAATGAAAATACATCGGCTCCCGCTGCGATGACCGGCCAGGCCACGCTGGGCAATGGGCAGGTGCGCACACTGGTGTCGCCCAGCAAGCCCTGCTAGTGTACTGCGCCTGAAGTCGTAACGAGTATCGGGTGTGCGTCGTACTCCCTAAGCATGATGATGGAGAGACGATGCGCGTAGCCCCACTCGTCGCGTTGAGTGACGAGCAGCGCGAGGTGTTGGAGGCGCGGGGCCGCGCGCGCCGAGCCTCGGCGCGGAGCGTGGAACGGGCCCAGATTGTGCTGTTGGCGGCCGCCGGGTGGCAGAATCGGGAGATCGCGGCGCAGATGCGGGTCACCCCCGAGAAAGTCGCGCGGTGGCGGCCGCGGTTTCTGACCGGGGGGTGGCCGCGCTCGAGCACGATGCGCCGCGGCCCGGCCGCCCGCGCACGATCACGGCGGCCGACGTGCGCCGCGTGGTCCACCTGACGACGCAGGAGCCCCCCCCTGCATTGGAGTACGCGCACCATGGCCGCGGCCTCGGGCCACAGTGAACGCACCGTGCGACGGATCTGGCAGCAGCATGGCCTGAAGCCACACTTCACGCGCACGTTTAAGCTGAGCCGTGACCCCGCGTTGGCCGAGAAATTGGAGGCGATCGTCGGCTTGTATCTCGATCCGCCGGCGCATGCGCTGGTGTTGTGCGTCGACGAGAAGAGCCAGATTCAAGCCCTCGACCGGACGCAGCCCAGCCTCCCGCTGACGCGTGACCGCTGCAGCACCGTCACCCATGACTACAAGCGGAATGGCACCGCGACCTTGTTCGCGGCCCTCAATACCCTGGACGGCACCGTCATCAGCATGCGCGACGACCGGCACCGCCATCAGGAGTGGCTCAAGTTCCTGCGCGTCATCGATGACGCGACGCCACCGGACAAGGCCCTGTACCTCATCGTCGATAACGACGCGACGCACAAGCACCCGAAGGTCCAACGGTGGCTCAAACGACATCCGCGCTTCCATGTGTATTTCACGCCCACCAGGAGTTCGTGGCTCAACATGGTCGAACGGTTCTTTCGGGACTTGACGCAACACCAGCTCCGCCGCGGCGTGTCTCACGACGTCGAGGAACTCACCACGGCGATCGGCACCTATATCGACCGTCACAACCAACAGCCCAAGCCGTTCATCTGGACCGCCACGGCCTCCGACATCCTGGCCAAGGTCGCCCGCGCGCGCATCGTGCTCGATAAACGGTGATCTGTTTGCCGCACTACACTAGCCAGAATCATTGATTGGGCGATCCTGTCGGCCGGATCGATGATGGTTGCCATGCTCGGCTTTGGTAGCGGCTTCGCGGCCGGAGCGACCGGCACTGACTTGGGATTGGCGGCGATGGTCAGTGCGTTTGTGGCCACGTTCTTCACGATCGTCATCCTGTCGATTGCCTACGAAGTCACCTTGATCGCCATCAAAGGGCAGACCCTCGGCAAGATGGCGATGGGAATTCACGTAACGCGGGCCGACAATGGGGAGTTGCCAGGGTGGGGCAAGTCAGCCGGCCGCTGGGCGCTACCGATGCTGCTCGGCCTGATTCCCTTTATCGGATGGATCGGCACATTGCTCACGTACGTCTCGCTCACCTGGGACGACCGCCGACAGGGCTGGCACGACAAAGCGGCCGCCACCGTCGTGGTGGTCTAGCGGAGGTCGCGCACCAGACCTACCGAGACGGGCAGGGCGGTATCGGAATCGTCCGGAGCGTATGCTTCGTCGCTAAGGGTGGCGTGATCGTTCGAATCTTGAGAAGGCGCTCGTGCTTGAGCGGTTTGATCAGTTCGCAATCGATGGGTCCGGGCGCCACGACCGTCTGGCCTGTCAGCCCAAACGGGATTTCGTGTTTGAGTTTCGGCTTGACGAGGAGCCGCTGAGTCGCCGGCAGGGTCTTAAGTGCCTCCGCCAAACCAAAGTGCACGGTCGGTTGGCGCGTATGCGGGGGAAGAAGCGTCAGGGGTAAAGGCTGAATCGGCGCCGAATTCTGCGCGTCCGCCTGAGACGGCAAGGTCGAGATTCCTACAACTGCGATGGCGACGATGGTCGACAGTCGACGTGTCATATTTGGCTCCTTCCGGGTGCGGCTCCTGCGCCTCATACCGCTCTGGACTCAGCCCACTGAGGTGGCTGTGACGTCTGGTGCCATTGTAGAACGCAATGTAGCCCGCGATGTCATCGGTGGCCAAATATCGGGCGACTCATGCTCGGCTCTAGGCCATTGGTGCGGTAGAACCTCCGCCAGGCGTCACTGCCAAACTGTGAGCCTTGGTCCGAGTGGATGAGGGTGCCGCGCGGGTTCCTCGCTTGACGGGCCTTCAGCACGGCATCGAGCACCAGCTCCCGCCGGATTGTTGGCGCGACGGCCCAGCCCACCACCTTGCGCGAGAATAGGTCCATCACCACGTCTTCCGGACGCTTGGTTAGAGAGACAGCGGCTGGATTTCCTTTGAGCGGCGTCTCGGTAAACGCATCCACGACGTGGAGTGTGTGCGACATGATCGTAAGGGTGTCTGCTGGATCGCTTTCAGATTGGTGGTGCGTGCTGACCTCGCTCGACTGTGAGCGCCGCGACGGCGACGGCGCGATCATGGCGGCGCTCGGTACCGTAGAATGCACCCATGTCTCGCATCCGTTTTGCCGGTCGCGCTCCGCGCCTCTCCATCACCGGGCTGGTCACCGCCCTCCTCCTCACAGGCACCCTGCCTCCCATCGTCATCGCCCAGGACACAGCACCGAAGGTCGACTGGCCGATGGTGGCACGCATCCGCGAAGAGGGTTTGCAGCGCTCGCAATTGATGGATGTGGTGTCGTACATCACAGACGTGCTCGGTGCGAGGCTGACGCTCTCGGATGACATGGCCCGGGCCCAGCAATGGGTGGCGGCGCATATGAGGGAAACGGGACTCGATAATGTCGAGATCGAACCGTTCATGGACTATGGCGTCCGGTGGGACAACGAATACGTCTCGCTGCATTTGATGGAACCCGACTACCAACCGATGGTCGGATACCCGCTGTCACACACGCCCAGCACCAACGGCAAACAGACCAGCCGCGTGGTGAACGCCGAGATTCGGACACGGGCCGATCTGGCTCGACTCACGGGCACCCTCCGCGGTGTCTCCGTGCTCTCCACCCCACCGGCCGTCGTCGATCGCAACCGGTTCAGCACGGGGGTCGCACGATACACGGACGATCAGTTGAAAGAACTCGAACGTGAGATGCCTCCGGTGCTGCAGGCACCAGGAGCGCAGGCTCCGACGGCAGCCACACCGGCCCGCCCGAATCCGGATGTGGTACGAGCGGCTGAACAGATGGCGTTCTACAAGGCAGAGGGCGTGGTCGCTGTTCTGCAATCGGCAAGCGGATGGCCTGGCGCGGTTCGCGGCTTCGCTCGACCGGGCGCTGGGGCCGACGGCTGGGCTCGCGCTGAGACACTCGCCTCTCCACCAATCGTGGCCATCACACCTGAGCACTACAACCGGATGTACCGCCTGCGGCAGCGGGAGGTTCCGGTCACGATCGAGATCGAAATCCGCAACCGGGTGGGCGAACAGGTGGAGCAGGCCAGCAACATCACCGGAGAAATTGTCGGCACCGACCTGAAGGACGAAGTCGTCATGATCGGCGCGCACCTCGATACGTGGCACGCCAGTCCGAACGCCAGCGACAACACGTCAGGCGTCGCCGTTGTGCTTGAAGCGATGCGTATCCTCAAGGCAGTCGGCGCCACGCCACGCCGCACGATCCGGGCAGCGCTGTGGGCCGGTGAAGAGCAGGGACTCAACGGCTCTCGCGAGTACGTGCTGAAGCACTTCGGCGACCCGGCCTCGGCCGCGGGCGTCACGCCGCAATATGAAAAGCTGTCGGCGTACTTCAATCAGGACTACGGCCCCGGCCAGTACCGCGGCATCTACCTGCAAGGCAACGAGCGTGCACGTCAGATGATGACCGCCTGGACATCACCGTTCCATGATTTGGGTATGACTGCCGTCTCAGTGCGTGGCGTGGGCAGCACAGACCACATTTCTTTTGATCGCGTCGGGCTGCCGGGCTTTCAGTTTCTGCAGGATCGCGTGGGTGGCACGGGCGGCCACACCAATCTCGATTTCATTGAAACGCTGCCGCCAGACGACCTGATGAAGAACGCGGTCATCATGGCGTCGTTCGCGTACCACGCCGCGATGAGCGAGACGCGCGTGCCGCGCAAGCCAACGCGCTAGTCCACGCGCTCAAAGGTGACCAGGTCGGTCGACATGCGATCGAGGTGAATGATCAATACCGAATCACGTTCCGATGGGAAGGACACGATGCCTACGACCTATCGAGGACGCCGGTGCGCCGACGTGGCGTCGCGCGCGATCTGGAGGTCGTAGTCCGCCTGCAGGTGCAGCCAGAAGCGCGCGGGTATCCCGGTCGACCTGGAGGATCAAGTCTCCCTCGAAGCGGGAATGGATGCCTCGCTGATTCGAGAGTGGCACGGTCTGATGGGGGCGGTGATGGAAAATGGCCGATCATCCGGTGCGACGTAGTGGCTCGAGCACACCAATACGTGCCGCGCTGTCCGAACGCAGCGCGTGCCAGAGGTCCCAGTCCAGTTGCAGGCCGAGCCAGAAGTCTGCACTCATTCCTGTGACTTGAGCCAGCCGCAGGGCAGTGTCAGCCGTGACGCTCCGCTTCCCTCGTACGATCTCGTTCAGTCGCGGGAACGATACGCCAAGCTGCACCGCACACGCCGACTGTGTCACGCCGAGGGGCTTGAGAAACTCCTCAAGCAGCATCTCTCCCGGATGCGTCGGCGGCACCTCTGTCGGCAATCGTCGGCTCACCAGCGGCGGCGCTGCCGTTTTGGCCTTAGTGGTAGTCCGTGACTTCGACTGCGTCCGCATTGCCGTCCTCCCATTGAAAACACACGCGATATTGCTGATTGACCCGGATGCTGTGTTGTCCTGCCCGGTCCCCGCGCAGGGCTTCCAGCCGATTGCCTGGAGGCACCGACAGTTCCCGAAGGTCTCTGACCCGGTTGAGCTGGGTCAACTTCCGTCGCACGACCGGCCACAGCGCCGAAGGGCATGCAGCCCGCGCGCGGCGACTGTCGACGCCGTTGAAAAGGTCCTCGGTGGCCGCGTTGGCAAACGACCGTATCACGGAGCCCATTATAACAGGTGACGTGCTAAGTCTTCTTGCAGTGTCGCGACGAGCGCTCCGGTCCCGTCGGGTTGAAGGTGCTGCTGTATCCCGACCAAGCCAATTCAAAGATCACGGTCAATGAGCACCTGGCCTTTATCGAGACGACGAACGGGCGTCAGCTCAAGGAAGAACTCACCGCCCGAGGCGCCATGACGATCGCTGATCGCCCATCACTGCGGCCCTTGCTGCGCGATCCCGGCGTGATTGGGCCGATGATTCACCCCGGCGAGATGCTGCGTGAGGAGTTCCTCAGGCCGCTCGGTCTGCCGGCACTGATGGGCAGCACCATGGCGGTGTTCGACGATGGGACCGGCTGTCCGACTCGTTATCGCGACGCGGGACGGGGGCGGAGCACGGCGAGCCTGCCGCGCTCGGCGAGTGTGGCCATGGGTACCACCGTCACTTGACGGTGCAGGTCGTACTGTCGATCGCCCGGGTACAGCACCGTGATCCGCTCGAGGTGCAGGTCGTCGAGCGCGATCCGCATCGACGGAGTCAGCGTGGGCGCGTCTTGAAACTTGACCTCGACACCGTAGCGACGCCCCTGAACCAGCAGCAGCAGATCCAATTCGGCGCCGGTATGTGTCGCCCAAAAATGGGCGGCATCTGGTCGCACGACTCGAAGCACTTCCTCGATCGCAAACCCCTCCCAGGACGCGCCCACCTTGAGATGGCTCTGCAGGGCAGGCTCGTCGGCCAGCCCCAGCAACGTATGGAGCAGGCCGCTGTCACGGACGTACACCTTCGGCGACTTGACTTGCCGCTTCTTCAAGTTCTCGTGCCAGGGTTGCAGTTGTCGAATCAGGTAGAGCCCGGACAACAGGTCGAGGTACCGTCGAGCGGTTGGCTCAGATGTCCCCAGCGATCGAGCGGCTTCGGCCGCGTTCCACACCCCACCGTGATAGTGCGCCAACATGGTCCAGAAGCGAGTCAGTGTCGTGGCGGAAATCGTGATCCCCAGCTGTGGCAGGTCGCGTTCCAGATACGTTCTGATGAACTGCTGCCGCCAGACCGCGCTGGCCGTTTCGGATCGGGCGAGATAGGACAAGGGAAAGCCGCCGCGACGCCAGCGTCGCCGTACGGTCGCCGTGCCAGGCCCAATCTCGTCGAGACCCAGCCCATCAAGTGTGATGGTTTCAATGCGTCCCGCCAGACTCTCCGACGACTGGCGGAGTAAGTCGGGACTGGCGCTACCCAGGATGAGGAACTTCGCGGGAAGGGGACGGCGGTCAGCCAGCACGCGCAACACCGGGAACAGATCGGGTCGTCGTTGAATTTCATCGATCACGACGATGCCTCGCAACGGGGCGAGCGCGGTCATGGGTTCGTCCAGTTGGGCAAGACTGGCCGGATCCTCAAGGTCGAAATACCTGGGTGAGCCCGGGCTTACGACCTCTCGGGCGAGCGATGTCTTGCCCGACTGCCGGGGCCCGACCAACGCCACCACGCGGCTTCGTTTGAGCGCGGCACGAATCTCCGCCTGCCATTTGGACCGGAGAAGCATGGTCGACAATACCATGAAAATAGAATATTCAGCGTCTGATATTCATGGTGTCGATTGACGTCATCAGGATCCGGAGTCGGTCTTTTCACTGCTTCGTCAGCCTTCCATCACGACTCTTCACGGTCGCCGCACCTGTCCGGCAGGGTTTCCGACCGGTCGCGTTTTCCGTCACGGTCATTCATCCCTGACGCCGTGCCGGATGACTCCTTGGTGCATTCCTTCACGATGAACATCACGACCTCGCATGACGATCAACTGCTATCGTGAGTTCGCCCGCGCCGCACTTCGAGCTCCAGCCGGCTTTCCGCAGCCGACCAACACTTGGACCGTCGCGCCCAGCTTCTATCTCAGGACCGTCATCGAGGATACAGGTGAACCCATCCCGACAGAGATCGTCGCGGCCATCAGGCGGGTGTTCGCCAAGAGCGTCCCCGAACTCTCCGGCGGTCGGCTGGCTATGGCGGCCTTCGAAACTGGAACTGAGCCGAGGCCTGAACAGGAAGGTTGGGTCACGTGACATTCGCCCGAGATCCGGGACCGTTCAATGGCCGTCCGCGCAATATCGCCGGCAACAGTGGTCTTGTGAAGCTGAGCCGATAGGCCATATAAAGTGGCTGCTCCAAGACATACCGTCCGCTATCAGACCTTGCATCAGACCTTGGGGCACATTAGTCAAGCGCGGATCACGCACCAAAAATCCACGGGCAGGATAGTCCATCGGCCAATTCAAGCGCAATCGGGCAAGGCGACTCGGCTGCGACTCGGCCCCGGAGAGGCCACGTACACACCTCCGGCCAATCAGCACCCCGAAGGCACCGGATTGGCCGTCAGCGTGTCTGTCCTGGACTCGCGTCAGCCGCTGCTCGCCCACACGGGATCAATCCAAGGGCAACGGCGGCTCGCGCGCAGGACGCATCACCGGCGCCGCGTCTGGTAAATGCAGATGCCGCAGGATCCGCGCGACGACCGCGGGGTCCCGGATCAGGGCCACCAGCGTCATCCGCCCCGAGCACTGCGGACACGCCAGCACATCGAACCCAAAGCTGCGCTCCATCAGTTCCGCCCAGTCCCAGTTGGGTCGGCGCCCGACCCGCTCGTGCCGGCACTCGCCCGCCGTCCCCGATTCGTTGCGGTCGTCCGCCGTCTGCACCGGAACAATCGAACTGCGCCAGGCGGCGCGCGGTGCCAGAACGCCGTGGTAGAGCACCAGATTGATCCGGGGTCGTGGCACCAGCGCCGCCAGGCGTTCGAGCAGTTCCACCGGGTCAAACATCAGGTGCGTCGTCCCGTTCGCCCACCGGCGGCGCAACTTGAGGACCACCTGCCCATCAGGACTGATACGCAGGCGCTGCTGCCCCACCGCCGGACGCAAGGCATACCGACACAAACGCTCCAAAGCCCCGAAGGCACTTGACTTGGCGTAGTATCCTCGCGCCTCGCCCTCTCGGCGAGGCATTTCACTACGTCAAGTCAAGTGCCCTTCGGTGAATCCGCTCGCGCGCCCCAACCGGGACCGCAGTCCCCGCATGCAGATCGAACCCCTGCACTCGAGCGTGCCAATCACGTGTTCCAGTCGCGTTGGGTGCCGTGACCGTGTCGCCGCACCGACAGCCCCGCCCGCGGCCCCAACGCCGCGACACCGCGACACCGCGCACAGACCGTGGCGCGCCAACAGCTAGTGCCCGTCAAACATAAGGCGATCGGTCGTATCGGCCCTATCGATCCAGGGCTTCGGCAAGGTCCTCGGCGCTCAGGCGGAAGACAAGCAGAGAATTGGCGACCTGGGCGGTTGGATCCCGCCGGCGCAGAAAGGCACTTAGACGACCGAAGCTGAGCTGCTCAAGCACGTCTCCAAGCTCGGCCTGCGCCTGGGCCGGCATCCGGCGAACTTCCTGGTACTGCGCCTCCATGGCGGGCGTCCACTCCCCTCGGGTCGGCGAATAGACGCCAGTCAACATGGTGGCCCCAAACACGTACAGCCCGGCCGTCCACGGGGCACCCACAGTCCCGCGTCGTCGGTTAATGAACCCAGGCAACAGGTTGACGTCGATGCCAAAATGCAACGGGCGCGAGGTGCCGAAGTAGGACAGAAACACTGGTTCTTCGCGGCTCTGCCGATGCTCGTCCAGCCACACCTTCAGCGCTGGAAGGTCCTGTCCCCAATCAAGTGAGCTCTCGACCAGGTGGCGATACCCCTGTGAAGGCCCGCCAGCCAGTTGATTGAAGTAGGTCAGGTAGTGCGGCCGAACTGCGGCGCTCTCTCCAACGTGCCACGCGGCCAGCACCACCACGGCGACCACGGCGATGCTCCGTCGGCGCCCGTGCAAGATGGACGACCGCGCCACCCACCATGCACACGCCCCGGCCATGATCATCAAGACCGGGTAGAGGGGCAGCAAGTGGCGATGGCCAATATTGAGATTACTCGTCAGCGCCGCACCGCCATAGACCACCAGGAGGGCAAGCAGAGGCATGAGCTGGTACCGCTGTCGCGGCAACACGGATCCCCGAATCCAGACAGCGATTCCGGCAGCGCAGAACAGGAGGAACGGCAGCGTCGATTTTGTCGCGAACGCGTATGGGAAAAACGCCACGCTTCCGGTGTTGCTGACCACGCCATTGAGAAACGACATTCTGGTTTGAGCAAACGTGATCGTGTGACTCAAACCGTACAGATAGGCTTCCGGCAGGGCACGCCAGGACCTCGCCCATTCCACCACCTGAGCGATCAGGCTATCGCCCCCGCCCAGCACCCGTGGCCAGTCCACATAAAAATGCTGACCCGCTGACGCTCCGGAAAAGGCCGAATAGCGAAACCCGTACGAAGCCCAGATCATCAGGACCACCACCGCCAGGTGAGCCGCCGCCACCGCGGCGATGATGGCGGCCTGTCTCGACATTCCGTACTCGATGCGCCAGGGGTCACCTTTCCGCCGTCTCCAAATCAGTGGCCGCGCCAGAAACAGGCGAACTCCCACCAGCGCGACGCCGATCGGCGCGATCAACACGCCAGAGTACTTGGCAAGCAGCAATGCCGACATGGCCACGGCACTCATCAGGACTGTCGCGGGCGTGACCCGGTGCAGCACCCGCCACAGCGCACCAACGGCAGCCAGGAATCCCAGCGCCGCGGCCATGTCAGATGTGGTCAGCGCCCCGTGCGCGAGCATCGTGGGAGAGGCCACAAACAGCAGGAGCGCCAACCAGGCGCCGGCAGCTCCTGTCAGCCGACGCGCCCACGCAAACACGAGGCCCCCCAGCGCCATTCCCAGCAGCGCGACAAGAGCTCGCCCTTCGAGAAGCAATCGATCGATGTCGTTTCCGCGATCAAAGAAGAACTCATCGCCCACGGTCCAGATATCAGACCCGCGCCAGGCTTCGGTATCACGCGAAGCGAACGTGGCACCTCGCAGTACCGCCGGCACGGCGACAAGCCGCTGTGGCCAGTTGCCATTCTCCGGCTGCAGCCGATAGTCGCCGAACGTCCAATAGGAGTAACCGGCCGTGAGATGAGCGATCTCGTCGAACGTATTGCTCTTGTCCTTCACGCCTGAAACCGCCAATGCGGCATAGGTCACCAACGCGCAGGCGACGAGCGCCCACTCGGCCCGGCGGCCCACCCTGATCGCCAGCGTCATTGCTCCGGCGTCTCGTCCCTGCGAGACGGCTCGCGACGAGCGGCGTCTTTGACAAGGTAGAGGGGCCGACGCTTGACCTCGTCGTAAATTCGGCCGAGGTATTCGCCGAGCAGTCCGATGGCGACGAGTTGAATGCCGCCGAGAAACAGGACGACCGTCACCAGCGTGGTGAATCCGGTCTGCGCCGTTTCGATACCCAGGAGCCGTTTGCTGATGTACACGCTCGCCAGCACAAAACCGACGGCGCAGATCACAATCCCCAGAGTCACCATGACTCGCAGCGGCTTGTAGGAAAAACTGAAGACCGCGTCGGCGGCATACCTGACGAGGCGCGTCAGCGTCTGCTTCGGATTGCCTCCAGCGCGAGCGTGCCGGTCATACAGGACGGTCTGCTGATCGAAACCGATCCAGGTCCGCAGCCCGGGCAGAAACCGGTTCCTTTCGGGGAGGAGCAGCACTTCGTCGACTGCGCGCCGATCGAGCAGGCTGAAGACGCCGATGTCCCCATTCATCGGCAGGTCACTGATCCAGGAAAACGCGCGGTGAAAGACGCCGAACGCGAGTCTGCGCCACCCCCGGTCCTGACGACTCCGTCGCTCGGCTTTCACCACCACGGCTCCAGCACGCCAGCGCTCGACCAGATCAGGAATCACCTCTGGCGGATCCTGAAGATCCCCGTCCATGATGACGACGGCCGCCCCTTCTGCCGCCGCCAAGCCGGCCATGATCGCGGCCTGATGACCGAAATTCCGAGACAAGGTGACGATGCGCACGCGAGGGTCCCGCTCGGCTTGGGCGTGCATCAAACGCGGCGACGCGTCCACGCTTCCATCGTCGACGTAGACGATCCGGCACTCCCCAACGGTCGGGCGTAGCTCCTCGAGAGTCGCTCCAAGCCGCGCGTGCAGCGACTCCAGGTTCTCGGCCTCGTTAAAGATTGGCACGACGACTGACAGCATCGTGTCCTACTCTAGTGTCCCGAGTCAGACGTTCGCCAGCATATTCCGGCGCGCGGCGCGGCGGAACACCCCGACGAGGGCCGCCTGATGATTGCGCGGAAGCGCTCGGGTGAGGCTCAGCCGATGACGACGTATACTACGGAGTTCCCACATCCCGTCCAGGAGGATCGACCCATGCGATCACGTTCCGTGCTGGCCTCATGCGTACTTTTCACTCTCGTGCTTGGTCTGGCGCTGGCAGGCGCGCCGGGAGTCGTCTCGGCCCAGGCGACCAACCCACGCTATGGCCAGTGGCGGCTGAAACCGGCCGACGCCAGCGCGCCGCCTTCGACCAACGTCATGGTCTATGAGCCACACAACGGCACGGGGATGAAGATTTCAATCAACCGTCTCGAAGCCGACGGCACACTCACGTTTCAGTGGGGCTACGCGACGATGTTTGACGGCAAGGAAGAGCCAATGACGGGCAGTCGGTCGCAGGAGGTCGCGTCCGTGCGGATGCTGAGCGACCGCGTGGCGGAGATTACGTACAAGCGAGACAACGTCATCAACCAGATTCTGACCAACGTCATCTCGACCGACAACCAGACGCTCGGCATCATCTACATGCGCATGGACGCGGAGGGGAAGACGACGCGCGTTACCTACGCGACGTATGAACGGATGCCGTAGCCGCGAGCAACGGGTCTACTCCAGATCCAGCGGCTCGATCGCCGCGGCCGGTCGCCACAACGCGGTCAACGTCGAGCCGGCGACGATGAGGGCGGCCCCGATGAGTCCGAGGCTGTCGAGGCGCGTGCCAACCTGGGCCGAGGGCCAGAAGGCCAGGATCGCGTAGACCGCGACAATCGTCACGAGCGGCGTCAACGAAATCGCCGCGCTCACTCTCGAGGCCTCCCAGTGCTGCAGCGCCTCGGCGAAGCAGCCGTAGGCGGCGAGCGTATTGAAGATCGCGAACGCCAGGAGTCCGAGCTCGAAGCCACCGAGTGTGGTGACCTGGCTGGGAGTTGCCATCGGCAGCAGCAGTACTGCTGCGCCAACGTAGATGAGGAGCAGGATGTTTGGAGACGACAGCGCGACCAGGAGCTGTTTCTGCGCCAGCGCGTAGGAGGCCCACAGGACCGACGACACCACCACGATTGCCACACCGATGGCTTCGACCCCGGACAGATGAAGCAAGGCGTCCAGCCGATCGTTGAAGAACAAGAGCAGGCCGATCATCAACCCGGCCACGCCGAGCGCCTGCGGCCTGCTGAAGGATTCGCGAAAAATCACCAGCGAACCAGCCAGCATCAGGATCGGCGCCAGTTGCAAGACGAGTTGCGCCGTCGTCGGCGGGATGTAGCTCAGGGCGACCGAGAACAAGACGTAGTTGCCCACCAGCCCAACGAACGCCAGTGCGAGCAGTCCCCAACTCCAACCCGCGAGCGCTCCAAGCGACGGCAGCTGGCCGCGACTGGCCTGGAAGGAGCCAAGCAGCAGCGCCGAGATCACCATTCGGTACCACGTGATCGTGTAGGCATCCATGCCGCCGACCAGAAGCAGTTTGAGCGAGATCGCCAGCACTCCCCAGAGCAGCACCGCGGCCAGCGTCAGTAGGAATCCAAGGCGGTCGTTGCCGCTCGTACGATGAAGTGTCGAGGTATGGGAGGACAGTCGGTGATCGTACCGCAAGTCCGGGTCGAGCTGGCCTGTTTCCGGGCCATAAATAGACGACAATGACGCGCATGTCGCGAACCCTTGCCGCCCTCGCCTCCTTCCTCGTCATCGCGTCGATTGCGTCCGTCATCGCCCAGAGCCCGGTGCAGGCCCCTCCAAAGACGCCGACCGGCTTCTCACAAGCCTCTGCCGAAGCCGCCGCGCGGTTTGAGCAGATCATGATCGACACGCCGACGCCGGCCAACGCCAGGAAGTGGCTGGCGGCGCTGACCGAAGAGCCGCACGTGGCGGGCACACCGCAGGAAAAGAAAGTGGCCGACTACGTGCGCGACCGGTTGACCGAGTTCGGGCTCGACGTCGAGATGGTCAAGTACGACGTGTTCCTGAACCATCCCCGCCGCGTCTCGCTCACGATGATTGAGCCGACACGCGAGGAACTGTCACTGGTCGAAGACGTGTACCCGCAGGACAAAGATTCCACGTCACGCGGCCAGTTCCCCGCGTTTCACGGCTACGGCGCATCCGGGCACGTCAGCGGACAACTCGTGTACGTCAACTACGGGTCGCCCGCCGATCACGAAAGCCTGAAGGCGATGGGCATCTCGGTTGAAGGCAAGATCGTACTCGTCCGTTACGGCGGGCCTTTCCGCGGCCTCAAGGTGAAGGAAGCTGAAGAACGCGGTGCCATCGGCGTCATTATCTATTCCGATCCTGCAGATGATGGGTATATGAAAGGGGAGGTGTACCCCGACGGGCCGATGCGTCCCCCGTCAGCGATCCAGCGCGGCTCGGTGCAGTACCTGTCGATTCAACCAGGAGACCCGTCGACGCCGGGCGGGGTGCCGTCCATCGACGGCGCGCCACGCATCACGCGCGATCAAATGAAGAACGTCCCAAATATTCCGTCGCTGCCGATCGCCTATCGCGAAGCCGAGAAGTTGCTGCGGAATCTTGGTGGTCCGCGTGTGCCTGATGCATGGCAGGGGGGGCTTCCGTTTGCGTATCACATCGGGCCTGGCGGCGCGGCAGTCGAAATGTCGGTGCTGATGGACGAAGGCCTCAAGCCCATCTACAACGTCATCGCGACCATCAAGGGCACGACGGATCAGGTGGTGGTCGCCGGAAACCATCGTGATGCGTGGACGCCGGGTGCCGTCGATCCCAATTCGGGCACGGCGGCCATGCTCGAAACCGCCCGCGCGCTGGGTGCGGCGGTCAAAGCGGGGTGGAAGCCGAAGCGAACGATCATCCTCGGCTCATGGGACGCCGAGGAGTATGGACTCGTCGGCTCAACCGAATGGGCTGAAGCGAACGCGGCGATGCTGACCGACAAGGCGGTCGCGTACTTGAACGTTGATGTCGCCGTCACCGGGCGCGACTTCAGTGCCTCAGGTGTGCCGTCGCTCCGCGACACGGTTCGCGAAGTCGCCGCCATGGTGCCGGAACCGATTCAGGGCGGAACTGTCGGCGCCGCGTGGGAACAACGACTGCGCTCGACGTGGGCTGCGGCCGCACCGGTGAATCTCGATGGCGACAACGCGGAATTCGAACTGCAGTTGGGTCGTCTCGGTTCTGGATCCGACTACACCGCGTTCGTGAATTTTCTCGGAGTGCCCTCAACCGACATCGGATTCTCCGGCAGCTACGGTGTCTATCACTCGGTGTATGACAACTTCCGATGGATGTCACTCTATGGCGATCCCGAGTTCCTCTATCATCAGGCCGCCGCCCGGGTGATGGGCCTGCTCATCATGCGCGTAGCCTCGGCCGATGTCGCGCCACTGCGATTCACCGGCTACGCCCAGGCGATTACCGACGACTTGAACGATCTGCGCACGGACGTTTTGCGCCGCGCCCGCACCGCCAGTGCCACTCCATTCCTTCCCGACTTTTCCACCATCGTCTCGGCGTTAGCGCAGTTCAAGACCGCCAGCATCGCCGCGGATGCGGCATCGGTCAGCGTCGCGACCGGCGGCGACGCCGGGGCCGCCGCGCGCATGAGCGCGGCGTTGACGCAAGTGGAACGGGCGTTTCTAGATCGCCAGGGCCTGCCCGGGCGTCCCTGGTTCCGCCATCAGATCATCGGCCCAGGCCTGACGACCGGCTATGCACCGTGGCCCTACCCAGGCGTGCGCGAAGCGGTCGAGAAGCGCGACACCGCGATGTTCGAAGCTGAGCGGACAAAGGTCGTTGAGGCTATCGAGCGGGCGACGGCACAACTGCAGCGAGCCGCGGCCGTGAAATGAGCCGCGCTACTGCTCTCCACCGCCGCCACGCCCGCCACCGCGGCCTGTCATCCATGCCGGGTACGGCAGGAAGGGCGCGTTGACCACGTCAGGACCGGCGTTCACCTTGGACTCAGCCACCATTCGGGCCACTTCTTCCATCACCTTGGCGTTGTTGATTACCACGCCATCCTTGATGGTGTGCACGATGCCTTCGGTGCGGTACATCGTGTGGTCGTCGCGCTTGCGGATGGCTCCAAACGGATAGAGGTAGCGCAGGTTCTCTGCCGGGTTGCCGTCAACGATCAACAGGTCGGCAAGATACCCGGGTCGCACCAGTCCGAGCCGATCTTCCTTGAGCAACTTCGCTGAATTCTGTGTGGCGGTACGCAGCACCTCAAGGCTGTGCATGCCGGTTTCGCGCATCAGTTGCAACTCGCGCACGTTGCCAAAGCCTCCAGTTGACCACTGGTAGTTGTCGTCCGTCCCGAAGGCGACCATGCCGCCACGCTTGTTGAATTCAAAGATCAATTTCCCCCACAGGTTGTACATGTACTGCCAGTAATATTCGTCGTCTGACGTCCAGTCGTAGTGGAACACAGCGTGGCTCTTTGGATTGGGCAGGTGCATGTCCCACAGGGCCTGGTGGGTGTACTTTTCATGCCAGGGGAGGCTCATCGCACGGACGATGTCTCGGTTGGCCTCGTAGGTGGACCGGTTGGGCTGCATGACGACGCCTGATTTGACCAGTCGATCGACGACCTCGCCCAGCAATCGATCGCGCGTCTCCGGGTTTTCTCCAGCCTCGAGCCACACCTTGGCCGCTTCACGGAACCGCTCGTTCTCGTCGTAGAAATCGTAGTCACGCGGATAGTCCTGCACCTGCCGGTTGAGCGCCGACTCGGCGTAGCCGTAGTGATGCACGATCATAGTGACGCCTTCCTCAGCTGCGTCCAGCGCGGTCACTTCCGAGGTCGACGTCGGTTGAATATGCACAGCCGTGATTCCGCCCGCCGCGGTCACAGCGCGAGCCGCTGCGCCAAAGAGCTCCCGGTTCCAACACAGGGAGTTGAGGTAGACCTGTCGGGCCCCGGCGGCCACCATCGCCCGGGCTACTTCGGGCGCTTTGGCTGGGTTCTCGAGGTCCTCCCGGGTAAAGCCGCTGATGCCCTGTCCCCACGACCAGAGCGGGAACATGCGAGGCGCGAGAATGGCGTTGGCGGCACTGCCTGCCGCCTCGGTCATGGCCGAGTCGAGCCCCCGATCCGAAGCCGGCCCCAGGGTGGTGATGCCGGTTGCCAGTTGCAGATAGTAGACGTAGTTGAGAGGCAGCGGCTCGGTGCGCAGGTGCAGATGTAAGTTGATCATCCCGGGCATGACCCACTTGCCGGTGCCATCAATCACCCGATCGCCCTCAATGTGATCGCGCTCTGCGGCCGGGTCATATGGATCAAACCGCCGCATTTCGCTAATGACGTTGCCTTCAACCAGGATGTCGTAGATCCCCACCGATGGCCCGCCGTGCCCAGGGAGCACGTTGACGTTCTGGATTACCAGACGGTTGTAGGGTCCCTCGGCCAGCTCGCCGAACTTCTTGGTTTCCACCGGTGGCCGCTTGAACGCCGTGATCGGTGTCTGCCAGGGAATGGGCGCCGCAGGCGCGGCGGCAAGGCCTGCAACCGCGATCGCGGCGAAGACAAGGAACGAGTATCGGAAGTGACCGGGTGAACGCTGCATGGACGTGACCTCCAGATGAACAGACGCGATGGTGAACTATTGTTTTTCGATCAGGGCCGTGACCTCTCGCATGCGCTCGGCGAGTCTCCCGATGGCCGCGACGTAGCGTGACTCCCACTCGGGCACCCCGGTGGGGTTGTCGGTCTCGATCTCGAATCGCAGACCAGGCAGCATCCAGGAGGCGTAGCCGCTGAACGGATCCGGTGAGACGTACAGCGATCGACTCCAGGGACGATCCTGCAGTCCACGGTTATCAAGCCAGGCTTTCTCGAGGCCAATGAACCCGGCGTTGATGCGGGCCTGAGCCGCGCGGGAAATCGATCCGGTGGCCACGCGGGCAGTTCGAGCGTTGGCCAGTGCCGCCGCCGCCACGTCAAGCTCGCTGGTCACCGCGCGCAACCGGGAGAGGTCGACGGTCACACCTCGCGTCTTGGCAACGCTCAACAGCGTGTCGACATGTGTGCGGGTATCCACGGCGTACCGTTCAACGTCGTAGGGCAGCAGGTCAGCGTTCGCGAATCGGAGTGCCAGGAGTCCGTCCGCCCGCGCGACCATGGGGCCATAGATCCACTCGGGGTCGCCAAAGCGCTCGAACCAGGCGAAGTTGTCGTAGTTCGAATGGTAGATGCCGCTGGGCCCCCCGGACCCCATGCTGGCTGATGGCACGCCGGCATGCGTATAGAACGCCACATGGTCGGACCCTCCGCCGAGGTTGCCGATCGTGGGTGGCCCGTCGCCGGCTCGTGCGGCCCACCATTCGTAGATGCTGCGATCCTGACCGGGATACGCCACGTCACGAATGGTGTCGAGGATGGGCTGTTTGAGCGAAGGCGAGGCAGATGTGTTGAAGTTGGGACCGGAGACGGCACTGTCGGCGTTGATGTACGCGATGGCGCCGGTCGTCAGTTGAGGCAGAAACTCCTCGACCCATTCGGTGGATCCGATGATGCCGTATTCCTCGGCGTCCCAGTGGGCGACCATGATCGACCGACGAGGCCGACAGCCTTCCTCAGCCAACTGGCCCAGCGCCTCGGCCATAGTCAACAGCATCGCGGTGCCGCCGTTGGGATCGACCGCCCCAAATCCCCAGGGGTCGTAGTGGGAACCGAGGATGAACCACTCATCCGGGAAGTCGCTGCCCTCGAGGGTCCCGACCACATTGATGGCTCGGGTCAGCGCCAGTGGCTGGTTCACGCGCACACGCACGGTGAGTCCGGGGCCACCGATCAAGCGGTACGGCATATCCAGGCCGCCCTGCCACTCGGCGGGCGCTTCCTCACCCGTCATGCGCTTGATGATTTCCGAGGCCGCATCGTACCCCAGCGGCAACACGGGAATGGTGTGCAGGCCCACTTCATCTGGATTCAGCCGCTTGACCTGCCGTTCACCATCGACCGGCAGCGCCGGTTCAAACGGCGTGAGCGGATCGCCAGTCCACGGTAGCGTGAGCACCGATCCGCGCTGAATGATGCTGCCATTGAGCATCGGGCCGTCAGGATAGGGGTCCGCCGCGTTTTCTGGCGCGTCGTTAAACATGATCAGGCCAACGGCCCCGCGCTGTTCGGCGAACAGCACCTTGTAGCCACGGAAGTTGCCGCCATAGCGGGCAAGCACGACCTTGCCCTTGACCGAGATGCCCATCTTGTCGAGGGCTTCAAAGTCTTCGCGCGTTCCGAAGTTGGCGTAGATGACTTCGGCGGTGACGTCGCCCGAGCCTGAATAGGCGTTCCAGCCATTGAGCAGATCTGGATGACCAGAGAAGCGATCCTCGGCAAGCGCCGCCTCCCGGTTCGAGAGCGCCAGCGCGTCCGGCGTCACAATCTGCACCTCGACGTCGTCGGTCAACTGGGGAAGATAGACATCGTACGGGTGTTCGCGCACCGTGAATCCGGCGGCTTTCATGACGCGACCCAGGTAGTGGCCTACCTCGACCTGGGCGGCCGATCCGGCGGGGTGCGGATTCGCCGTGATGATCCTGAGGTGCTCCCGGAACGCGTCAGAGGCCGGCAGTTCCAAAAAGCGGGCCTCGCAATATGCCTGTCGGGCGGCGGTTGTGGGCGCGAAACCCACCGGGGCCTTCACGGTCACCGTCTGCTGTGCGGGCGCGGCATCAAGTGTGGCGAGCGCTGAGGCTCCACCGACGCCAATCAGAAGGAAGAGAGCAAGTCTGGCATGGGTCACGGGGGGTATTTTCACACGCGGAAGTCTGCCCTGCTCACTTATCGTTCAGCAAATCTTCAGGTCAGCGTGATCTAGTGTTCTGATGCGGCATGTGACTTGTCTCCTGCTGGGATCCTTGGCGTGGTTGGCGGTGGTGCCTGCTGCCTTTGCCCAACCCTCAACGAAGAGCGCCACTGCGGTGCGCCTGACAGGTCAGCCACCGAGGATTGACGGCCTACTCGACGATGCATCGTGGGCGGGGATCGTGCCGCTGGACGACTTCCTTCAACTGCGCCCCGTCGAGGGTGCCGCACCGTCTGAGCGAACACTCGTCTTCGTCGCGTACGATTCGGACGCCCTGTACATCGGCGCGCGGATGTTCAGATCGCGGCCCAAGGACATTCTGAGAAGCCTCACCCGCCGCGACGGCTCGGGATCAGCCGAGCACCTGCAGGTGACATTCGACACGTACCTCGACCGCCGCACCGGCTATAGCTTCACCGTCACCGCCGCAGGAGCCCGTGCCGACCTCCACCACTCTCGCGACGCATCTAACGATGGGCGGGAGTTTCAATACGATCCTGTCTGGGATGTCGCGACCACGCTGGATGCCCAGGGCTGGGTCGCCGAGATGCGAATTCCGTTCTCACAGCTTCGCTTCCCGGACGGGGCACGTCAGGAGTGGGGGCTCCAACTTCAACGGTGGATGCCGGACAAAGATGAGCAACTGCAGTGGGTGATGATTCCGGCCAAAGAGACCGGTTTTATCTCGCGTTTCGGCACACTCACCGGCATCGAAGCCGTGAAGTCAGTCCGCCCAATCGAGTTACTCCCGTACGTGGAGTCTGACGCGACGCGCGCCGCAATTCCAGACCCGGCCGACCCGTTCAGCGACCCGGCCCGGGTGCGCGTCGGCATGGATGCAAAATTCGGCATCGGGTCGAATTTCACCGTGGACGCCACGATCAACCCCGACTTCGGACAAGTCGAGGCCGATCCCGCCGAGGTAAATCTGACCGCGTTTGAAACCTCTGTCGACGAGCGACGGCCGTTCTTCACCGAAGGCGCTCGAATGATGAACGTGTCGAATTCGAGCACGTTCTATTCACGTCGAATCGGCGCGGCGCCCCACCTGTCCGCCAGCGGCGACTTTGTGGACCAACCCAGGGCCAGTCGCATCCTGGGTGCAGCCAAGTTCACGGGGCGCACCGCCTCTCGGCTGTCAGTAGGCGCCATCGCGGCGGTGACCGACCGGGCGTACGCGAGGGCGTTCACCGCTGACAACGGCCTGACCGAACGGGTGCTCGTCGAACCACGCACTGCCTATGGAGTCGTGCGCCTGCAGCGGGAGATCGGTTCACAAGCGTCCACGATCGGTGGCATCGTCACGGCGATGCGCCGAGAAGACACGGGTAACCCCTTACTCGCGTCCCGACTCAGCCAGCAGGCCTTCGCCGGCGGGGTCGATTGGCACATTCGATTCATGGACGGTCGATACGCCGTGACGGGATATGCCGGCTTCGGCAGCGTCTCTGGAGACCCGGCCGCAATTGCCCGCATTCAGCGCTCAAGTGCCCATTACTTCCAGCGACCTGATGCCGACCACCTCTCGTACGACGCCAATAGCCGGTCGCTTGACGGCTATACGGCCACCGTCAAAGTCAACAAAGACGCGGGGCAACGCATCCTGTGGGGCGCCGAAGTCGGCACCAGAACGCCCGGCTACGAAACCAATGACGTGGGCCGACTGACATCGGCTGACGATGTCGATTACAACGCGGACATTCAGATTCGCGAAACTCAGCCTGGCCGCTATCTGCGCAGCTGGCGCCTCGGCTTCGAAACAGACGGAGCATTCAACTACGGAGGGAACCGCACCAACCACGAGTGGGCGCAGAGCTCGTCCATGACGTTTCTCAACTTCTGGTCATTGAGCGTCAGCACGAAGGTCGACATGGCCGCCTTCAGCGACACACTCACGAGAGGCGGACCTCTGGCGCGCACGCCGACGTCCTGGGGTCAGGATTTTCGCCTGGGTAATCCGGGGAGCCGGCGCACGAGCTGGCGGGCGAATTTTGGATGGGCGCGAGATCAACTCGGTGGTCGCCGCAACAGCCTCAGTAGCAGCCTGACACTCCGACCGGCGCCCCGCTGGCAGCTCTCCATTGAACCCAGCTATCAGGTCAGCACCGACGCGAGGCAGTACGTCGCAACCGTGGCCGATACCGAAGCGATCGCCACGTTTGGCGCACGCTACGTGTTCTCCTATGTCGATCGGGTGACGACCTCACTCAAAACACGGTTCAACTATGCATTCACGCCGGCGATCACATTGGAGGTGTACGCCGAAACGTTTGCCGCCAGCGGCCGGTACTATCGGCTCGGCGAACTGCGCGCGCCGCGCACGAACGCGCTGCGCGCGTATGGAAACGAGGGCACGATACTCACGCGTTTGCCTGACGGCTCGTATCACATCCAGACTGGCCCGACCTCGTTCACACTGTCCAATCGCGACTTCAACGTGTTGTCGTTCCGATCGAATGCGGTACTCCGATGGGAATGGGCTCGGGGGAGCACGTTGTTCCTGGTCTGGCAACAGAACCGGCACACCTCCGAGGCTCTCGGCGATCGTGTCGGCGTGACCGATCTGCTGAACACCACACGAGTGGCCGGTGACAACTATCTGGCGGTCAAGATTAGCTACTGGTTGCCGTTTACACCACGGCGATAGACGGCATCAGGCGTCACCTGGACCGTGCCGGCAGCGTCACGCGCACCAGACAGCCTGAGCCGGCTGGCCCGTCATCGAGCGCAATGCTGCCGTGGTGACGTTCGACGATCGTTTGCGCGATGGAAAGGCCAAGGCCGCTGCCCTCGGGCGCCACTTGCCGGCCGTGTGCTCCGCGATAGAACCGATCAAACACGCGCGCTCGATCGGCCACAGGAATGCCGGGCCCGCTGTCGACCACTTCCAGGACCACCTCGCCACCGTTATCGGACTGCCTGCCTCGCGTCGTCACCCCGACCCGGACGGTTCCTCCGTTGGAGGTGTACTGAACCGCGTTGTGAATGACGATGAACGCCAGGCGGCGGAGCGACTCGCCGCTGCCCATGACGGTTGCAGGGGCATTCGTGCGTTCATGGCTGACCCGCACGTGCTTCTGCTCGGCCTCAACCCGCACATCCCTCAGTGCCTGTTCAACGACGCGGTTGACGTCGACGGGAGACAGTTCCCTGCGTTCGAGACCCGCATCAGCCCGCGCCATGACCAGCAGGTCATCAACGAGCGTTGACATGCGCTCGGTGTGCGACAGCACGTCGGCCAGTGCCGCCTGATAGTCGCTGTTCTGGCGCGGACGGGACAGAGCCAATTCCGCCGTGGTTCGTGCCAGCGACACCGGCGTACGCAGTTCGTGCGACGCCTCCGCCGTGAAGCGCACCATGTCGTCGAACGCCCGCTGCAACCGGGCGAGCAGCTCATTGAAGGTGACCGCCAGGCGCCGAAGCTCATCATCGGCCGGAGGCACGTCAATTCGACGGTCAAGGTGGTGCACAGAAATGAGTCGGGCATCGCGCGTCATCCGATCGACCGGCGACAACGCACGGCCGCTGAGCCAGAATCCGCCGACCGCAGCCAAGGCCATCACCGACGGGACCAAGCCGGCCAGCAGCCAGCCGAACTGTCCCAAGGCGGCATACTCGGTGCTCATCGGAACCGCCGTGGTGACGCGATACCGATGGTCGCCCACGGTCACCTCGGTGGCCGCCGCCCGATACGGCTGGTTCCCGGCCGTCTGCGCGACCACGCGGAGGTTCGTCGCAGGCGACAGTGGAGGAGCGATGGCAGACCAATCAGCAAACGTCGGACGGCAGAGCACACGGCCGGTATTGTCCACGACTTCCAGCAGGGCGGCCCCTCCAGTGAGATCGGCAAACTCCTCGAATTCATCATGCAGTTCTTCGGCGGGCAACTCCTGTTGGATGGTCTCGATGAAGTGTCGCGTGCCTTCGATTCTGGCGGCGAGCGCCTCGTCGGCGGCACCCACGACGCTAGCGCGAAAGAGCCACCAGGCTCCAAATGCCAGCGTGAGCGTGGCGACTGCAAGCACGCCAAGGAATCCGACGGTCAACCGGGCCCGAATTGAGAGCGGGGTCAACCTTCCGCCTCTTCACGCAAGCAGTAGCCGATGCCTCGAATGGTGTGAATCAGGCGTGGTCGATCATCGACATCAAGTTTCTGGCGCAGTGACTTGACGAACGCATCCAGTCGATTGGGATTCACGTCGTCCTCCGGCCCCCACAGTGCGTCCACCAGCCGATCACGGGTAACCACTCGACCTGCGTGGCGCATGAGCGACTCAAGGAGGCTGTACTCGGTCCGCGTCAGGTGGACAGCCACGCCGCCGCGGCTGACCTGATGGGTGGCACCGTCGAGGCTCAGATCGGCCACGTGGAGCGAGACGTCGCGCGACGCAGGATTCCGGCGGCCCAGAGCTCGCAACCGGGCGAGCAGTACCTTGAAGGCGAATGGCTTGGTCAGGTAGTCGTCAGCGCCGGCATCGAGGCCGGCGACGATATCGGCAGCGGCGTCGAGCGCGGTCAGAATCAGGACCGGCGTACGGGTCCCTGCCGCGCGCAGCATTCGGACAAGGTCGATGCCGCTCGGACCTGGCAGCAGCACATCAAACACCATCACGTCGTATTTGTGGTCGCGAGTCAGCGCCAGAGCCTCGGATGCGTCTGCGGCCGAATCGACCCGATAACCCGTTTCCGACAAGCCGCGACGCACAAGCTCTCGCATGCGGACGTCGTCTTCGACCAGCAGGATGCGCATGGCAACCATCCTAGCCCCAGCTGGCGAACATTCAGGCAATCTTCAGGTCGGCATGGTCGAATGCAGCGCAGGAGTTACCCATGTCAAATCCCAGAGTGATCGTTCGTGCGTTGTGTGCAGCCGCCCTCGTGCTCGTTGTCTCAAGTCCCGCCATTGCAGCAAGTGTTCAGGCCACCGCGGCAAAGGTCGTCCTGCCGGCCGCTGTCGACGCGGCGTTCAAGAAGGCGTACCCGAAGGCCGTCATCAAGAACGTGTCGAAAGAAACCGAAGACGGTAAGACGGTCTATGAGGTCGAAAGCACTGACAACGGCCTCGCGCGCGACCTGGTCTATCTGCCCGACGGCACCGTCCTTTCGTACGAAGAGGTCATCACCGTAGCCAGCCTGCCTGCCGCCGTGACTGCCGCCATCAAGGCGCGTTATCCAAAGGCGACGATCAGTGTGGCGGAGAAGGCGTTCTCGAACGGGGTGATGAACTATGAAGTCGTGCTCAAGGGCGCCGATGTCACCGAAGTGGAGCTGACACCCGAGGGCAAGTGGATTTCCCCGGCGATTAAGAAGTCACTCGCATGAAGGCTCTCTTAGTCGTCGCGGCGTCCCTGGCAGTGACTGGGGTCGCCGCCCTGCCGGGACGCGCTCTCCTATATCATTCGGCCTGATGTCCAGAAGGGCGCCGGTTGCCGTTTCGACGCTGCTCTCTCTTGCCCTGACGGCGGGCTGTGCCTCGAGCGCCCACATCGATCCCCAACAGGCGGCTGATCGTCTCAAGACGCTGACTGGCGCCGACGCCCGCGTGAGTGGCCCCGCATCAGCCGAACTCCCTGCTGGCGTCCTCCTGGATGATGGGCTGATGCCAGACGAGGCGGTGGCACTCGCGCTGTGGAACAACGCTGCGTTCCAGGTCAGCGTGAGCGAGTTGGGCTTCGCACGTGCCGACCTGCTTGAGGCGGGCATGTTGACGAACCCCATCTTGTCGCTGCTGCTGCCGGTCGGTCCCAAACAGTTCGAAGCCGCGCTGAGGTGGCCGCTGGAAGTGCTCTGGCAGCGGCCGAAACGGGTGGCTGCCGCGCAGTTGGCGGCCGACGCCGCCGCCGAGCGGTTGGTCCTCGTTGGTCTTGATCTGGTGGCATCAGTGCGAATCGCCCACGAAGATCTCCGTTTCGCCACCGATCGGCACGCGTCCCTTCGCGAATCAGCGGCACTGGCGATGCAAATTGACACACTGACGCAATCGCGCCTGTCGGCTGGTGACATCAGCGGGCTGGAGGCGAGATCGGCAAGTACCGATCTGGCACGTGCCAGTCAAGACGCCGACCGCGCCGAACACGATGCGTCGATCGCTCAAGAACGACTGCGCCTGCTGCTGGGTCTTTCTACCGACGCCGGAGTCCTGACGGCGACCGTGCCGACGACTCCGCCTGCCACGTGTGGGCCAGCGTCGGACCTCCTCAAGGAGGCCCTGGTTTCCAGACCCGACATTCGCGCCGCTGAAATTGGTGTGGAAGCTGCCGCGGCCAAACTGGGCTGGGAAAAGTCCAGGATACTGTCGCTGACGGCCGTTCTGGATGCCAACGGCCAGGGCCGGGACGGCTTCGAAATGGGGCCAGGACTCGATATCAGCCTGCCGTTCTTTAACCGAAACCAGGGGGCCAGGACCCGCGCTGAAGCTGAACTGCAGCGCGCCTCGGCCGCGTACATTGCGGTTCAACAACAGGTGGCGCTCGATATCAGGGAGGCGACGATCCAGTTCACGCAGGCGCAGCAGTCATTGGCCGCGTGGCGCGACACGGTCATGGATCCACTTGAGCAAGGTGTCGCCAACTCGGAAACAGTGTTTGCTGCGGGTGAAACGTCAAGGCTTGTCGTGCTCGACCATCAGCGTCGTTTGCGCGACGCCACACTTCGGGAACGCGAAATCGACGCTGACGTGCAGCGCGCGCGCGCACACATCGAACGCGCCGTCGGCCGGTCATGTGGCATCAGTAGCACGACCGGCGCGCCTGGCGCGCCAACACAGGAGACATCACGTGACCGCCAATAAACGCTCTTGGATCCTGCTTTCGTGGCCCGTCTTCCTCCTGGCGACAGCGTCGGCTTGTGGCCAGACAGACAGTTCTCCGGACACGACCACGCCGGCGGCCACAGTCGAGGCGCGGGTGACCGAGTCGTCGCTGACCACGATCACGCTGACGGCGGAGGCTGAAGCACGTCTGGGCATTGAAACAGCGGAAGTCGACTATCGCCCGGTGACCCGAACGCGGACCGTTGGCGGAAGCGTCATGGCGTCGGGCGGATCGGAACTGACCGTGACGGCACCTTTTGCCGGCACGCTCCATTCTCCGACGCCTGCGGTCGTCGTGGGCACAACAGTGCCAGCGGCTGCGACCGTCTTCAACCTTGTTCCGCTGGCGGCCTCCGATCGCAACGCTCGCATCGAAGCAGATCAGGCGGTGGCTGAAGCCGTCGCTCGGCAAAAGCTTGCGGCGACGCGCACAACGCGGGCCGAAAAATTGGCGGTGGAAGAGTCTGGAAGTCAGCGCGCTGCGGAGGAGGCCGCGGCTGATTTGGCGGTAGCTGATGCAGTACTCAAGGCCGCGCGGGATCGCCTGGCGTTGGCAACAGGCGGCGTGACGGCCTCAGGCGGCATCGCCTTGGTTGCCCCCTATGACGCGGTGCTGCGGTCGCTGCACGCGGGTCCGGGTCAGACGGTGGCCGCCGGCGCTCCGCTCTTCGACCTCGTGGGACTCAAGACCGTCTGGGTTCGAGCGCCGCTGTATGCAGGAGACCTTGAGACTGTCGATCGGTCGGCAGCTGCCATGATTGTCCCGCTGGGTTCGCCAGACACCTTCGTCGGTCAGCTCGCTCGGCCTGTGGCAGGCCCTCCATCCGCAGATGCCGCGACGGCGGCCGTGGATCTCTATTTCGCGCTCGACAACTCCGGCCGATCAAGCACGGTGCTGCGCCCGGGCCAGCGCGTCAGCGTGAGATTGCCGCTGGTCAACGGTTCTCAAAGCCTGGTCGTGCCGTACGCGGCGATTCTGCATGATGCCTACGGCGGCACCTGGGTCTATGAAGCGCGGCCAAATCACGTCTTCGTCCGCCGCCGAGTGTCGGTGGTGGACATTGCGGGCGAGACGGCCGTCCTGGCTCAAGGCCCGGCCCAGGGCACACGGATTGTCACCATGGGTGCCGCGGAACTCTTCGGCACGGAGTTCGGTGTCGGCAAATGATGCGAGCCCTGGTCGCGGCAGCCCTCCGACTCCGCATTCCGGTCGTCGTCCTGTCAGCGTTGCTGATGGTGGTTGGCATCAACACCACTCGCGACGCGCCCTTCGACGTGTTCCCGGAGTTCGCCCCGCCGCTCGTTGAAATTCAAACGGAGGCACCTGGGCTCTCCAGCTCAGACGTCGAGGCCCTCGTCAGCGTGCCGCTTGAGGCCGCCATGAACGGCGTACCGGATCTCAAGACACTCCGCTCAAAGTCGGTGCAAGGCCTGTCGTCGGTCGTGCTCATCTTCGAAACAGGCACCGATCGCATCTCGGCCAGACAGCTTGTCCAGGAGCGACTCGCCCGTGTGGCGACGCTGTTGCCCGACGCTGCACATGCTCCGGTCATCCTGTCGCCGCTGTCGTCACTGAGTCGCGTCATGAAGATCGGCGTCTCGTCACCAACGATGTCTCAAATGGATCTGACGACGCTGGCACGGTGGACGATTCGACCGCGATTGATGTCGATTCCTGGCGTGGCCAACGTGGCAATCTGGGGACAGCGCGATCGACAGCTTCAAGTGCTGGTCGACCCCGACCGTCTGCAGGCCAATCAGGTCTCGCTGCAAGACGTGATTGCCTCGACCCGCGACGCAACGTCCGTGGCTGCCGGCGGGTACATCGAAACGCCGAACCAGCGCCTCTCAGTCGCTCACGCCTCCTCGCTCACGACAGCGGCCGACCTGAGCCTGATGGTCGTCACCAGTCCTGGCTCCAGCGCGGACCCAGGCGCCATCCGGCGACTGGGCGACGTCGCAACCGTGACCGAAGGGTTTCCTCCACCCATTGGCGACGGCATCATCAACGACGGCCCCGGCCTGCTTCTAATCGTGGAGAAGCAGCCTGACGGCAACACGCTGCAGCTGACCCGCGACGTCGAAGCCGCCCTGGAGGCACTCAAGCCCGGCCTCCCCGGTGTTGATGTCGACTCCACCATCTTCCGACCCGCGACGTTCATCGAGATGTCGCTGTCGAATCTCAACACGGCTCTCCTCATCGGCTGCCTCCTCGTCGTCATTGTCCTGGCGGTATTCCTGTGGGACTGGCGCACGGCGATCATCAGCCTCACGGCGATTCCAATTTCCCTGCTCACAGCCGCACTCATCCTCTACTATCGCGGCGGCACACTCGACACCATGGTCATCGCGGGACTGATCATCGCACTCGGTGAAGTGGTGGACGATGCGATCATCGATGTGGAGAACATCGTGCGTCGCCTGCGACTCAATCGCGAGTTGCCATTACCGAGACCTGCCTTTCAAGTCGTGCTTGACGCGTCGCTGGAGGTGCGGAGTGCCGTGGTCTATGGCAGCGTGATTGTGGTGCTGGTCTTCCTGCCGGTGTTCATGCTCGACGGACTGGCGGGGTCGTTCTTCAGACCGCTGGCACTGTCGTACGTGCTGGCCATCAGCGCTTCGCTGCTTGTTGCCCTGATCATCACGCCGGCCCTGTCGCTGCTGTTGCTGCCATCGGCCATTCACGAACGCGAGGCTCCGCTGGTACGGGGGCTAAAGGCGCGCTACCGTGGACTGTTGCCGCGTTTGATTGCGGCGCCGAAACTGGCGCTGGCGATCATTGCCGTATCGCTCATCGGAACAGCAGCGGCGTTTCCTCTGCTCGGCGAGGAGTTCCTTCCGCACTTCAAGGAATACGACTTTCTGATGCACTGGGTGGAGAAACCCGGCACATCGCTCGAGGCGATGGAACGGATTACGCTGCGGGCGAGCCGGGAACTGCGGACAATCCCTGGCGTGCGGAACTTCGGAGCACACATCGGTCGGGCGGAAGTCGCTGACGAAGTGGTCGGTGTCAACTTCACGGAGTTGTGGATCAGCATGGACCCTTCTGTTGACTACGCGCCAACGGTCGCAAAGGCGCAGGCGGTGGTTGACGGCTATCCCGGCCTCCAGCGAGACCTCCTGACGTACCTCAGAGAGCGCATCAAGGAAGTGCTCACGGGCGCAAGCGCGACTATTGTGGTGCGCATCTTCGGTCCCGATCTTGATGGCTTGGCGGCCAAGGGCGCGGAGGTCGGCAGAGTCATCAGCGCGATTGAGGGCGCAGCGGATGTCAAGGTGCAGGCCCTGACACTGGTGCCGCACGTGGAAGTCGCGTTTCGGCCCGACCGCGCACAGCAGGTGGGCGTGACGTCGGCGACCGTCAGGAACACCGTGGCGACGCTGCTGCGCGGCACGAAGGTCGGCGAAGTCTTCGACCAACAGAAAGTGTTTGACGTGGTGGTATGGGGCGAGCCATCGGTGCGGCACGACATCTTCGCGCTGCGCCGAATGCCGATCGAGCTGCCGAGCGGCGGCACGGTGCCGCTGTCGTCAGTCGCAGATGTGGCCGTGAAACCAACACCGAACGAGATCACGCGGGAGGGCGGGTCGCGACGGATTGACGTGACCGCCAACGTCCGAGGGCGCGATCTCGGCGCGGTCGCGAGAGATATCGAGACGGCGCTGGCCGACATGTCGTTTGAGACCGGTTACCACCCGGAAATCCTTGGCGAATACGCCGCTCGCGAACGGTCACAGAACCGACTGCTTACCCTGGGTGCGCTGTCGCTGCTGGGGATCCTCTTGGTCCTGCATGTGGATTTCGGGTCGGGACGACTTGTCGCCCTGGTCGCCTTGACGATCCCGTTTGCCTTGATCGGCGGGGTCGCCAGCGTCTTCATGAGCGGCGGCGTGCTCTCTCTCGGCTCACTGGTTGGATTCGTCACTGTTCTGGGCATCGCCGCTCGAAACGGCATCATGCTTGTCAGTCACTATCGGCATTTGGAGCACGAGGAGGGGATGTCGTTTGGCCCGGCACTCGCGGTGCGTGGCGCCGAGGAACGCCTGGCGCCCATTCTCATGACGGCCCTGGTCACGGGCCTGGCCCTCGTGCCGATCATCGCCGGCGGCGACAAGTCCGGACACGAGATTGAGCATCCGATGGCCGTCGTCATTCTGGGCGGCCTGGTCACTTCAACCGTACTGAACCTGTTCCTGCTCCCAGCGATCTACCTCAGGTACGGCGCCGGCACGGCCACATCAGGACGCATAGAGCCGTGGGCCGGCAGCTTGGCCCCAACAACAACCTGCGAAAGAGTCGTCAAGTTGCTGTATACAAAAGACTTATAAGGTATCGTCATGTTCATGCCGATCGCCTTCTGCTACACTTGTGGGGTTAGGTTAGTACCTCACCCGATCGCTTGAAGCCTTGGCGCGCTTCGCACGTTCAATTTCTGCCAGCTTCTAATCTCAGTCTGGGGC
>JABMNV010000188.1 GCA_013203475.1 Acidobacteriota bacterium | reverse complement strand
CGCTGTCGGCCCCGGTATCGCCGTAACCGGAAGGCGCTCCTCTATGGCGCTTTTTATGAGAGAAAAGCCCGGATCGGAAATGCCCGGCGTGCCCGCGTCCGAAACAAGCGCAAGGCTCTTCCCTTCTTTTAGAAGATCTATGATCTCATCTTTTCTTCTCAGCTTGTTGTAGGAATAAAAGCTTATCATTCTTTTTGCGATATTATGCCTTTCGAGAAGTATCCTGGTGCGCCTGGTGTCTTCGGCGGCGATCAGGTCGACCTCACCCAGGATACGGAGAGCCCGAAAGGTCAGGTCTTCCAGGTTTCCGATTGGGGTGGCGACGACAAAGAGAGTGCCCGGCATGCTGTGGTCCCCGCAAGTGTACCTATAATGAGAGGTTATCCTCAGGAGTTGAGATGCCTCTCTACGAATACGAGTGCGAAGCGTGTGGAAATCGATTTGAGCGGATCCGGAAATTCTCTGACCCGCCGCTGGGTGAGCCGTGCTCATCCTGCGGCGGCGTGATCAAGAAACTGATCTCGTCTCCCGCGATCCAGTTCAAGGGCGCCGGATGGTACGTGAACGACTACGCCAAGCCTGGCACCAAGAGCGAGTCGACCACCACATCTGAGGCGAGTGCCGACGCCAAGTCTGACGCCAACAAGAAATCAAAAGACTCGTCGTCTGACAGCGGGTCCGAGAGCAAAGCCGACACCACATCAGAGGCAAAACCAGACACGAAGCCTGAAGCGAAGTCTGAGACGAAGAGCGATGCGCCCAAGCCTGCAGCGCCTGCCGCAAGCAAGAAGGACTGAAGATCAGACGCCTACGCCGGCGTCAGGCTCTTGAGATAATCGCGGAACGGCCCAGCCAGGTCCGGCCGCTTGAGTGCGAAGTAGACCACGGCCTTGAGGAACCCAAGTTTATTTCCCGTGTCGTGGCGCACGCCTGTCACTTCGCAGGCATAGACCGGCCGGTCTCGCAGCAGGCGCCGGAGTCCGTTGGTCAGTTGAATCTCACCGCTGCCGTCTTCTTTGGTCGCGCGCAGCGCGTCGAACACGTCGGGCGTCAGAATATAGCGGCCGATAATGGCCAAGTCAGACGGCGCCTGGTCGACCGCCGGCTTTTCCACCATGTCGGTAATGCGATAGACACCTGGTCGAATGGTTTCCGCCGCAATGACACCGTAGCGGGACACGTCGGCGGGCGGCACGCGTTCGACCAGAACGACCGGCCCCTCCACCTCCTCGTACACTTTGATCATTTGCGCCAGTGCCGGCGGCGTCCCATCGATCACGTCATCGGCAAGAATCACGGCAAACGGTTCGTTGCCGACGAGTTGTTCGGTCACGAGCACGGCATGGCCAAGGCCGAGGGGTTCTCCCTGGCGCACGTAGGAGACGTTGATGAGATCTGAGATTTTCTTGATCTCTTCAAGCAGGTCCGTCTTGCCGCGAGACTCCAGAAATGACTCGAGCTCGAAGGCCACGTCAAAGTGATCTTCGATCGCGTTCTTGCCGCGGCCGGTCACGATGATGATGTTCTCGACGCCGGACGCGACGGCCTCCTCTACGCCATACTGGATGATCGGCTTGTCGACAAGGGGCAACATTTCCTTCGGCTGCGCCTTGGTGGCGGGAAGGAAACGAGTGCCCAGGCCAGCGGCCGGGAAAACAGCTTTTCGAACAGTAGACGTCATTGCCTTGATCGTATCGCACCCGGGGCCACCGACGGGATAGCATGAACGCATGCTGGATCCTGCATTTGTTCGAGACAATCCTGAGCTGGTGGAGGCCCGACTTCGTAGTCGGGGCATAGACCCCTCCTCAGATTTAGCGACCCTTGCCGGTCTCGAATCCGCCCGTCGACGTCTCCTCCCTCAAGTGGAAGGCCTCAAGCGCGACCAGAACGCAGCAGGCCAGGCCGTGGCGCGCGCCAAGAAAGCGGGCGAGGACCCGAGCGGTGTTTTCGCCGAGAACAAAGCGCGCGGTGGGCGGATCAAGGGTTTGGAAGCTGAATTGGCGACGATTGACGAGCAGCGAGACGCGCTGTTGTTGACGCTTCCAAACCTGCCTCACGAGACCGTTCCGGTGGGGGCATCAGCCGCTGACAATACCGAGGTCCGCAAGTGGGGCACGCCCGGCGAGTTCTCGTTTACCCCGAAGCCTCACTGGGACCTCGGTGTGGCGCTCGGAATTCTTGACTTTGAGCGGGCGACTCGCATGTCAGGCGCGCGGTTTGCCGTCTTGATGGGGGCCGGTGCCCGGCTCGAACGCGCCCTGATCAACTTCATGCTCGACATACACACGGTGGAACACGGGTACTGCGAGGTGGAACCGCCGTTTCTGGTGAACCGGCAGGCGTTGACCGGCACAGGCAACCTGCCGAAGTTCGAGGACGACCTGTTCAAGATCGCCGGCGATTGGGATTTGTTTCTGATTCCCACCGCTGAAGTGCCGCTCACGAACCTCCACCGCGAGGAGATCCTGGATGGTCGACTCCTTCCCCTCAAATACGTGGCGTACACCCCTTGCTTCCGAAGCGAGGCCGGATCGTACGGTGCCGACGTGCGTGGTCTGATCCGCCAGCATCAGTTCGACAAGGTGGAACTGGTCAAATTTGCGACGCCAGAACAGTCGCATGACGAACTCGAACAGTTGACGCGGAACGCCGAGACCATACTTGAACGGCTGGGACTCCCGTACCGGCGCATGCTGTTGTGCACGGGAGACATGGGGTTCGCGTCAGCAAAGACCTACGACATTGAAGTCTGGCTGCCGAGCCAGAACACCTATCGGGAGATCTCTTCGTGTTCCAACACCGAGTCGTTCCAGGCCCGGCGCGCGCAGATTCGGTTCAGGCCAGATGGCGCTGGCAAGGCCCAACTCGCCCACACCCTGAACGGATCCGGTCTCGCGGTGGGGCGGACACTTATTGCGATTCTTGAGAACTACCAGCAGGAGAACGGATCGGTCGTCGTCCCCGAAGCCTTGCGCTCGTACATGCGCGGCCTGGAAGTGATCACTCCCGCCGCGTGAGACTTACTACCTTCGCAGATCGAACGCGGCCATCTCCTTCAGGTTTCGGACCAGTAGTCGGCCGTCAGAGAACGCCGGGTGATTCCACGTCTTGCCGTCAAGCACAGAGAAGCGAGCCACTTCGGCGTGTTTCTCTGGCGTCGCGCGGACGAGCGCAAGGTCACCGTCTTCGGTCAGCACAATAATGTGGCCGTCGGCCATCGCGATCTGGCCGTACCCGTAGCGGCCTCCCTTCCACATGACGGCACCTGTTTCCACATCGAGACACGCCATGATGCTCTCGTCCAACCCGTAGACGTACCCGTCATACACGATTGAACTTGTGAACTGGTTCTTCATGCGGTTGTTCCGCCACACCTCACGCACCGATCCTCGCGACCCATTCATGGCGATCTCAATCACGACCGCGCCCTTGTCGTAACCAGACGACATGAACACCCGGTTCGCCCCGACGACAAAGGGCTGTCCCGCATTCACGTCATACATCGTCGTCCACGGATAGTCCCAGAGCAGGGCGCCGTTGTCTGGCGTGATGCCCATGATGCGAGTCGCACTCACGAGAAGCACCTGGCGCACGTCGTCAATCGTGACGAGCATCGGTGAGGAATAGGCTTGGCGATCGTCGAGCGCAGACCAGGCGTGTGCGCCGGTGCGGTGGTTGTACGCGACCACTGACTGTCCGCGCGATCCGCCCGGTAACACAATGACGGTGTCGTCAACGATGAGCGGCGAGACGGACATGCCCCATTGAATGTTCGATGCCCTCGCGTCTTCGAGAATATTCGTACGCCAGATCGTCTCGCCCGTCGCGGCATCAAGCGCCCGGAGTTCGCCGACGGCTCCCTGGGCGTAGACGTAGCCATCGAAGTACGTCGGCGTGGCGCGCGGTCCGTCGCCGCCCATGAACTCCCGAAAGTTGGCGCTCCACTTGGAGGTCCAGCGCTCACGTCCCGTCGCCACGTCGTACGCGGCCACCACTTCCTGTGTGCCGCGCTGTTCAATCGTGAACGCCAGATCGACATCGTTGATGCGCGCCGTGACAAACGATGCGTACCCGGCGCCGATCGGCCGCTTCCACATCGGCGTGAGTTCACGATTCGGCCAATTGGTTTTGATCGGGCGCGCGGTGTAGATGCCGTTGCGAGCGGGACCTCGGAAATCGGACCAGTCTGCTGCGGCTGCTGGAATGGGGGCCGCGCTTGCCGCCGACGTCACGTCGGGTGTGGGAGAGACCGCGGCTATGACCTCAGCGACTGGGTCTGTGCGCTGCGCCGCCCGGTCACGCTCGATCGCCTGGGCCTGTGTGTCGGCCGTGGTGACAAACGCCAGGTGCGGCATTCCGCCGCCGTAGACCACCACGCGAAGGTTGAAGAACTGGTAGAGGACCGCGGTGATCACGGCAGCGGTGGCCACAATCATGCCCGACGCCCGGAGCACCCGCATCAGTTTTGGCATGAACCCAAGCGTAGCAGAGCATGACGAAAAAACCCTCCGCTCGAGGGTCGGCCCGATTTACACTTGATAGGTTGCCTGCGCTTCGGGCCAACATGCGGAGGGATGGCCGAGTGGTTTAAGGCGGCGGTCTTGAAAACCGCTGTGCGGGGAACCGTACCGGGGGTTCGAATCCCTCTCCCTCCGCCAGCCTTCGCTCCCACTCGCTCCGCTTTGCGATGCAGAGCATCGCCCAGAACTTCGTGGCCGGGATCATCCTGCTGGCCGAGCGCAGCATCAAGCCGGGAGATATTCTGAAAGTGGAAGGTCGAGTGGTGCGGGTGCTCGAGATGGGGATCCGCGCCAGTATCGCCAGGTCTCGAGACGGCGAAGATCTCGTCATTTCTAATGCCGTCCTGATTTAGACGACCGTGACAAACTTCACCCTGAGGGACGCTTCGTTCAGAATTAAGGTGCCCGTGGGTGTCGTTTACAGTGCAGACATGGCACTCGTCAGGAGTACGCTTGAGAAGATCGCTCACAACGTCAGCGAAATACACGCCGTGCCAGACACGACGCCCCAGGTACTGATGACCGAGTTCGGCAATCACGCGGTCAACTGGGAAGTGGCCATCTGGATGAACGATCCATGGATCGCACGCAGGGCCATTTCTGACCTGCATGAAGCGATCTGGTGGGCGTTCAAACAGCGAGACATCGTCATCGCCTTCCCCCAGTTGGACGTGCACCTCGACCCGTCTGTGACGGCAAGCTTGTCCCAACTTCCAAAATCGGCCGCATGAGCGAGAGGGGAACTGCTGTCACATGGTGAGGTTCGCGAAGAGACATACGCCAACCAGCGCTCGTCCAGAGACGCTTGTCATTCCACCTGATGCCTCAGAACCGCGCCTGCGGGCGACCCTCTACGATTCGTCCGGCGTCGAGGAACGAGAGATCAAGGACGTGTCCGAGCTTGGGCCGTTGCCGACCAACCGCAAGCTCTGGCTCAACCCGAAGGTCGAGAACTATCCTGCTCACACTGTGCTCGTCACGCGCCACTTCGACTGGACGCGAGGCCAAATGCCGCGATTCAGCCAGGTGGCCATCTTTGTCGGCACTGACTATGTGCTGACATTTTAGGAGCACCAGAACCACGGATTGAGTCCAGTCCTGGACCGACTACGTGCAGGGGCTGGCCCCATTCGAGGCGCGGGCGTCGACTACCTCGCCTACGCGATTCTCGACACCATTGTCGACGGGTACTACCCGCCAGTTCGGGAAATCGGGGAGCGGCTCGAATACATGGAAGCACAGGTGCTCACGCGACCATCGCCTCGAATGCTTGACCGGCTCGGTCAGGCAAAGAGCCTGTTGGTGTCTCTAAGGCGAGTCCTCAAACCACAACGCGATGCGGTAAAGCGGTTGTTTGAGGGGAACGACTCTCGGTTCTCTGATGGTGTGCGGGTGTACCTGCGCGACACCCTCGACCATTGTGATCAATTGGTTGACGGTATCGATTCCAACCGTGAAGTCGCCAACGGCGTGATGAATACCTACCTCTCGGTCGTGGATCACCGGACCAACGACATCATGCGGGTCCTCACCATCATGGCGAGTGTCTTCATTCCTCTGACGTTCACGGCGGGCGTCTATGGCATGAACTTCGACGTCATGCCAGAACTGCACTCACCTCGTGCCTACCCGACGCTGCTCATTGTCATGACCTTGACGGCGTTCGGGATGCTCGGATACTTCTGGAGGTCGGGCTGGATCGGTCGTGCCGATCACGACGATGACGATGGAGACAACCCGTTTGGCGGATCCGGCAAACGGGGGTGACCCGCGCGAGAGAAATAGTGCAGTATGGTAGTATTGCAAGAGTATGGTAAAGGTCACGTTCTCACTCGATGAGGCCACGGTCGCCCGGATCCGTCGCACCGCGAGCCGCACTGGCCAGGCACAGAGTCGCGTCGTTCGCGAGGCTGTCGCTGAGTACGCAAGCCGCACTGATCGGCTGAGCGAACGCGAACGCGTTGAGCTACTCGGGGTTCTCGATCGGATTGGCCAGACGGCACCAACTCGATCTGCCAAGGCGGTCGACAGTGAACTGGCGGATGTTCGGGCGGCTCGACGATCTGGAGGCCGAGCCCACGCGTCATGATTGTCCACATTGATACATCGGCTCTCATTGATGCACTCACGGGGCCGCGACGATCGCTCCCGCTTCTGATCGACATCGTCTCGGAAGGGCACCGGCTCGCCATTTCCTCGATCGTTTTGTACGAGTGGCTGCGAGGGCCGAGAACGGCGGCTGAATTGCGGGCTCAGGAGGAACTACTCCCGAGTGACGCTTCGATTCCCTTTGACGCGGCAGAGGTCAGACGCGCCGCTCGACTCTACAAGGGCGCGAAGCGCCCGCGTGGAAGTGAGATCGATCTGACGATCGCCGCCTGCGCCGTCGAACACGGCGCTGCGCTCTGGACACTGAACCCAGCCGACTTCAAAGACATCCCTGATTTGCAGACGATCTGACAAGACACCCGCCTGAAGACAGTCCGCTAGCCAGACCCGTCGCATGGTCTGTGTAGCCGGAACAGTACAGGACCTTGATCGCCGGTCGGCAGCACTTGACTGTCCCTGAATCGTGCTACCTGACCAGCTTGGCTCGCACCTCTTTGGCGCCGTGACCAGAGACCGACAAGACTGTCAGTTCAAAGTGCTCAAACTCGACCGAGTCGCCGACCGTGGGAGGCCTGTCGAGCAAGGCCATCACCAGGCCGCTGACACTGTCTACCTCATCGTGATGCAATGCCACATCAAAGTGCTGACCGAGCTCGTCCAGCCGAAGCGTGCCTTCGACCCTCACTGTGCCATCCGGTAACGCGACCAATCCCGGCGACCGAGGAACGTCTTCGTCGATCTCGCCGATCACCTCTTCGGCGAGGTCTTCCAGGCTCAGCACGCCGGCCGTGCCGCCGTGTTCGTCGATGACCACGGCCATATGCGCGTGCGCGCGTTGCATCGTGGCCAGCACGTCATCGAGTGAACATGTTTCAGGCACCATGGGCAGTTGCCGGACGTCCGCTGCCGCGATCGCTTCTTCGAGGATCAGTCGGCGCAGCAGGTCCTTGACGTGCAGCATGCCGACGATGTGATCGAGATCCCCCTCGTAGACCGGGTAGCGTGTGTGTCGGTGTGTCCTGAGCAACTGTCGGAGGTCTTCAGGTGACGCGCCGACGGGTATCCCTACCACTCGCACTCGGGGCACCATCGCCTCGCCTGCGGTCAGGTCATCAAACTCGAACAACTCCCGCACGAGCCGACCAGACTCGGCCAGCAGCGCCCCTCCGGCTTCGCTTTCTTCGACGATCAGTTGCAGTTCTTCCGAACTGTACGACTCTTCGCGCATGTCGGTTTGCCGTCGAACACCCACCAGTCGCAGTAGGAGCGCGCCAACGCCATCGAGGCTCACGACCACGGGATAAACCGCGAGCAACAACACGCGCATCGGCCAGAACACCGCACGCGCCGTGGCCTCCGCGCGGCTCAGCGCCAGCGCCTTGGGAATCATTTCCCCGAGAAAAATATGCAAGTAGGTCAGCGCGGCCACAGCCAGGACGCTGGCTGCCGCGTGACTGGTGATGACACTGCTCTCCCCGAGGAACGTCAGGTGTGGCTCAAACCATGCTGCCAGCGTGTGTTCGCCGTACATGCCCAAGCCCAGGCTGGCTATGGTAATGCCCAACTGCGCCGTGGCGATGAACCGGTCCCGCTGTTGCGGAGACGACAGGAGGGCGAGGAGTCGCGCAGACACCACCTCGCCTTTGCTCGCACGGTGTTCCACCGCCGTGCGCGGCACCGCCACGATCGCAAACTCCGCGGCCACGAAGAGGGCATTGGCCAGCAGAAGGAGAGCGACGACGATGACGGGTGTCATCACGCGGGCCCCTCCGTTCGACTGCCGACAGGGTCCAGAAATGCGCCGACGACGTCCTGAATGGTGACAAGACCCACGACGTGACCAACGGAATCGGTCACCGCCGCCTGGTGGGCGCGGCGCTCGCGCAGCAGGCCGATGACCCGGTCCGCCGACAGCGTGGCCGGCACTCGCACCATCGTGCGGACCAATGTCTCCAACGGAGACCCCTGCCCATCGACGACGTAGTGGTAGACGAGGTCTTTCACTCGAAGGGTGCCGATGATGTCCCGCGGCGTTTCTCGGTAGACAGGCAAACGGCTGAAGGGACTCGATGCCACGACCTGAACGACTTCCTCCCACGGCGTATCCACCTGCAGCATCGTCAACTTCGAGACTGGCACCATGAGGTCGCCGGCGGTGCGAAGCCCAAGTCTCAGCGCACGGTGCAGGCGGCGATGTTCGTCGGGCTCGAGCAGGCCCCCATCGCGGCTCTCAACGATCAGGAGCTCAATCTCGTCAGGTGAGTGGATGTGGCGATGGGTTCCAGCGTCCACACCAACGAGTTTCAGCAACCCGGTGGCTGAACCGTTGAGCACGGTAATGAACGGTCCGAAGGCCGCCAATGACCAGCGCATCGGCATGACCGTGGCCAGCGCCACCTGCGTAGGGAACTGGAGCGCCAGAGATTTTGGAATCAGTTCGCTCAACACCACTTGCACGGCGGTCAGCACAAGCAAGACGCTGATGGCGGCCGCCGAGACCGCGGCACTTGAATCGAGCGCGAACCAGTCCGTGAGTCTGGGGGCCAGTGAGACGGCCACGGTTGCCTGAGCATACGCACCCAGCACCAATCCGGAAAGGGTGATGCCAATTTGTGACACCGCCACGTACCGATCGAGTCCCTTCGGATCCTGGATGTGCGGCAGTAACACCCGGGCGAGCCGGTGCCCATCGTCGCTCATGCGCTTGATGCGGCTCCGTCGAACTCCGACGGCTCCGAACTCGGCAGCGACGTACAGCGCGTTGATGACGATCAGGCTGACGATGACGGCCCAGACGGCCAGTGACATTCGCTTCTAGTGTATCCGGGTGGCGCGCTGGTAGCATGGGCGGCATCATGGTCACAGTAATCTCCCGTTGGAGGTCTATTCACCTGTTTGCACTGGCGTCGCTGCTGCTGGCTTCGGTCGGGTTACTCGCGGCACAGGCCCGGCAGCGCCCCGCTCAGCAGCGCCCTGATCCGCCGCCACCCCCGCTTGAGAAGCTCAAGGTGCCGGCAGGATTCAAGATTGACGTCTATGCCGAGGGCGTCACCAGTGCCAGGCAGATGGCGATCGGGCCAAAAGGGACCTTGTTCGTTGGGTCACGCGCCGGCGGGCGAGTCTATGCCATCACTGATGCGGACGGCGACCACAAGGCCGACAGCGTCAAGGTTGTTGCCTCGGGGTTGACCTCGCCCAGCGGCGTCGCGTTCCGCGATGGGTCCCTATATGTGGGGGCCATCAGTCGGGTGCTGCGATATGACGACATCGAGTCGAAGTTGGATGCCCCGCCTGCGGCCGTCGTCCTGACGGACGCGCTGCCGACAGCCACACATCACGGATTCAAGTTCATCGCGTTTGGTCCAGACGGATTGCTGTACGTGCCTGTCGGTGGGCCCTGCAATGTGTGTGAGCGCCTTGATGATCCGCGGTTTGCGACGATTTTGAGGATGAAGCCGGACGGGAGCAACATCGAGGTGTTCGCCAGTGGCATTCGCAATACGGTGGGGTTCGACTGGCATCCTACGACCAAGGAACTCTGGTTCACTGATAACGGTCGCGATGAGATGGGCGACGACGTGCCGAATGACGAACTGAATGTGGCAACACAGGCAGGCCAGCACTTTGGTTTTCCGTACTGTCACCAAGGAAATGTGCCCGACCCGGACTTCGGGGCGAAGCGCCCGTGTGCTGACTTTGTGCCGCCCGCACAGCTGATGGGACCGCACGTGGCTGCGGTCGGCATGACGTTTTACACCGGGACGATGTTTCCGGCCGCCTACCAGAACACCGTCTTTATCGCGCAGCACGGGTCTTGGAATCGGAGTGTTCCGCTGGGCTACCGAGTGATGGCGGCGAAGGTGGAAGGCAGCAAGGTCGTCAGCTACGAGCCCTTCGTCGAAGGGTTCATGCAGGGCATTCGCAGTACGTCGCCTCGCGGGGCGACCGCGGATACGTTTGCGCGACCGGCCTCCGTGCTCGTGATGCCAGACGGTTCGCTGCTGATCAGCGATGATCAGCAGGGGCGTATTTATCGAGTCAGTTACGCTAAGTAGGTGCTGGGTGCTGGGCATCAAAAGGAGACTCACATGTTCACGGAGTTCAAGGAGTTCGTCAACAAGGGCAATGCCATCGATCTCGCCGTCGGCGTCGTGGTCGGTGCCGCGTTTGGGAAGATCGTGAACTCGTTGGTGGCAGATGTCATCATGCCTGTCATTGGCATCGCGTTGGGCCGCGTGGATTTCACCAATCTGTTTATGGCGCTCAACGGCTAGGTGTATGGCACGCTTGCCGCAGCGCGCGAGGCCGGTTCCCCCGTGATCGCGTACGGCGCGTTTATCAACACCATGGCGGAGTTCCTGATCGTCGCATTCTCGATTTTCCTGGTTGTGCGTCAGATCAACAGGATGCGCGCGACGCCGGAAGCGAAGGCCTGAACCCTTTGCGCAGGAGCGGAGGCTGAGCGACGTTGGCGGTGAGGCAGGGATTCGAACCCTGGGTACAGGTTTAAGCCCGTACAACGGTTTAGCAAACCGCCGCTTTCGGCCACTCAGCCACCTCACCGCGCGTCTGCAAGTATACGGGAACACCACGCTGGGTGGACGTTGTAAGCAACGCTGGGAACAAGCTGTAGACGTCCTACGTCCAAGGCTGTAGGTTATCTACAGCTATGGCCAAGACTCCCGACGACCGACGCCTCGACCTCCTCCAGGGCACGCTGGACATGCTGATCCTTCGGACCCTCCAGTGGGGGCCCCAGCATGGACACGGCATTGCCCAGGCCATCCGCGCGCAGTCCGACGATCTGCTCAAGGTCGAAACCGGCTCCCTCTATCCGGCGTTGCACCGTCTTGAGAAGCGCGGTTGGTTGACGTCCGAATGGGACGTCAGTCCGGCCAACCAGCGGGCGAAGTTCTACCGACTCAGTGCTGCTGGGAAAGTGCAACTGTCACGCGAGAGTGACCGCTGGTCACAGATGGTGAGCGCCATCGGTCGCATCATGAACCCCGAGCAAGCAACGGACTGACAGATGCGGCCTGACGAACGCGACCTCGACGAGGAAATTCGCAGCCACCTTGCTCTCAGCCTCCAGGAGCGGATTGAACGCGGCGAAGATCCCGACGCCGCCCGCCGGGCGGCGATGCAGGAGTTCGGATACGCTCCGGCCATCCGTGATTCGATGCGGCGGGTCTGGTACGGCCGCTGGTTTGACGCGGTCGCCGCCCTCGCGTTGGATGTCCGGCTCGCCCTGCGTTCTCTCGTCCGCGCCAAAGGCCTAGCGGCCACGGTGGTGGTCACTCTTGCGCTCGGCCTCGGCGCCAACGCCGCAATCTTCAGCGTCGTCCACGAGGTCCTCCTGCGCCCGCTCGTCAATCAGGATCAAGATCGCCTGATCTATATCCGCCAGAGTGCACCGGGCATCGGCGCTGAGAACACGACGTTCTCGGTGCCCGAGATCGCCGACTTCAAATCACGAATCACCACGATCAGTGCCTTCGCCGATTTCTCGACCATCAAGTTCACCATGATTGGTGTCGGCGAACCGCGCGTGGTGAAGGCCGGTGTCGTCAGCGGCTCGTTCTTCGACGTGATGGGGCTCCGGCCCGTGCTCGGCCGCCTTCTCACGGCGGCAGATGACGGCCCTGATGCGGCGGGCGCAGTGGTGCTGACCTATCGATTTTGGAGCACCTGCTCAATCGCGACCCGACCATGATCGGCCGGACGCTCCGCCTCGGACCGTTGACCGCCACGGTGGTTGGCGTCCTGGAACCATCGGTACCGTACCCGGACGACACCGAGATCATCGCGAACGTTGTAACGAGCCCCCACCACCTTGAGGCGACGATGGTGACGGGGCGCACGCATCGCATGACGGAGCTGTTTGGGCGCCTCGCGCCAGGGATCACGCTCGAAGCGGCGAGGACCGAACTGCTGGCGGTTCACGCCGACATGATGCGTGAGCACCCGGAGAGCTATTCGGCGACCGCAAACATTCGGCTCAGCCCCGTGAGACTTCGCGACCAACTCGCGGCACCAGCTCGACCACTCCTGATAGTGCTGCTCGCCGCCGCCTGAATTGTGTTCGTGATTGCCTGTTCGAATGTCGCCAATCTGATCCTCGCGCGCTCTGTGCGTCGCGAGAGTGAGTTGGCCGTACGCGCCGCGCTTGGCGCGGGCGCAGGTGCGCTTCGGCGGACGCTCCTGGCTGAGAGTCTGGTCTTATGCGGCGCCGGCGCCGTTCTGGGTGTGCTGCTCGCGAGCCCGTTCGTCACCGTCGTTGGACGCTATGCGGCGCGCTTCTCCGTACGTGCGCTTGACGTGACGGTGGACTCGAGCCTCTTGTGGGTCGGCGCCGGCCTGGCTATGGCCGCGGCCGTGGTGCTGCCTTTTGTTCCGCGGTTGCCGTCCACGCAGGCGTCCGCCGGGTGCGGGCTGGCCACTGGCAGCGCGCGGATCACGCCAGGTACCAACCGACGCCTCCGAGCCTTCGCGATGACTCAGGTAGCGTTCTCGTTTGTGTTACTCGCAGGCGCCGTCACGTTGCTTGCCGCCCTCGTCGCCATGCAGGAAGCGCACACCGGGACGACGTGGGACAAGTGTTGGCGTTTGATATCCTGAAGCCATCCCTCGGCGCAAGTAGCGCGCAGGAACTGGACCTCTACGAGAAGGCGACGCAGCGCATCGGTCGGCTGTCCGGCGTGGAGGGTGTCGCGCTCGGGAGTTTTGTGCCGTGGCGTGACGCGGGCCAATTTGGGCCCGGTGTTCAATTCACCGTCGAGGGGTTCACGCCAGAAAACGGCGAAGAAAACCCCAGGGCGCGGCTCCGGATCGTGTCGCCTAGATTCTTCGCCGTACTCGGTGTCCCCATGTTCGACGGTCGAGACTTCACCAGCGAGGACCGTGCCGGCAACGAACTCGTGGTGGTCGTCAGCCAGAGCGTAGCTCAACGGCTGTTTCCAAAAAGAGACGCGCTCAATCGAAGAATGTGGTGGACCGATCCCTACTTCGGTCCACCCGCGCCTCGTCGCATTATCGGCGTTGTGGCGGATGTTGATGACGAGAACGTTGTTGGCAGACCCGCGCTGGCCGTCTATCACCCCGTGCAGCAGATGCGTGTTGCGGGTCGCCTCTTTGTGCGTGCGGTGGGCGATCCCTATGCGCTGGTGACACCGGTGACACAGATCATTCATGAGCTGTCAGCGCAGCAGCCAGTGGAGCGCGCGGCGACGCTCGAGGATATTCGCGCGGAAGTGCTGGCGCCCGAGCGGGTCAACGCGTTTGTGCTCTCTGGATTCGCGATCGTCGCGTTGCTGATCGCCGTGGTCGGGGTGGCAGGCGTGTTGGCGTTTTCGGTGAGCGCGCGTACCCGAGAGTTCGGCGTGCGGCTCGCCATCGGTTCGGCGCCACGGCATCTGCTGATGCGAGTCCTGCTGGAAGGTGCGCTCATTGTAGGGGTCGGCGTTGTTGCCGGTGCCGTCGGCGGCTATGCGTTCTCTGGTGTGGCAGCCACTTATCTCGAGAACGTGCAGTTGCCAGGCGTGATGGCCACCTTTGGCGCGGCGGCCGTGCTTGCCAGTGCCGCGATCGTCGCGTCACTGATTCCCGCTGTGCGGGCGTCGCGGGTCGATGTTCTGCAAGCGCTCAGATCGGAGTAGTTATTGTGATCTCCATCAGATTGTGGCCCGGTATCGTCGCCGTCGTGTTCATGCGTGTGGTGAGGGTCGTCATTCCTCACGTTCTGCTCGAGGCCTCCTTCTTCGGATTTGACGTTCAACTCGTCGGCGTGATGGGCTCAATCCTCGGCGCCGTGGCGATCGCGGTGTGGTGGGTGGTCTTCAGCCGGGCGGCGTGGCCCGATCGTCTGGCCGCGATCATCTTGATGATCGGCGTGCTCGCTATGACCGGTCGAGTCGCCCATGAATCGATTGCCGGAGCGGGAATGGGGATGTTGCTCTACGTTCAGGCAATCCCCGTCTTGGGCGTTGCCCTGGTCGTGTGGGCAGCCGCGAGTCGGAACCTCTCTCCTGGATTTCGGCGAGCATCGTTGGTCGTCACCGTTCTTCTTGCCTGCGGACTGTTCACGGTGGTGCGCACCAGCGGCGTGACGAGCGACGTCATCGGATCAGAGTTCCATTGGCGATGGACGCCGACGCCGGAAGCGCAGCTCCTGGCTCAGGTCGACGACGAGCCGGAGGCGCTTCTCTTACCCTCAACCCCAGCGGTGGTTCCAAGCGAGCCCGCCACGACCGACGAAACCGAGAGTGTCGCAGCCGCAGGTGCTCGGTCCGACGATGAAATACCAGTTGAATGGCCGGGTTTCCGTGGACCCGATCGCGACGGCGTCGTGCACGGCGTGCATGTCAACACCAACTGGTCTGAATCTCCGCCGCTCGAACTCTGGCGCCGACCGATTGGGCCCGGGTGGTCTTCGTTCGCTGTGAGCGGCGATCTGTTCTACACGCAAGAACAGCGAGGAGACGATGAGATCGTGGCGTGTTATCGGGTATCGACCGGTGAGCCGGTCTGGCGCCACCGCGACACTGTTCGGTTCTGGGAGTCAAATGGCGGGGCAGGTCCGCGCGCGACTCCAACCCTCGCTCATGGTCGCGTCTACACATTTGGCGCCACCGGAGTTGTGAATGCGCTCGACGCTGCGACTGGCGAGATCGTCTGGTCGCGCAACGGGGCGACTGACACGGGTCGGGCACTGCCCGGCTGAGGTTTTACGAGTTCACCACTGGTGATAGACGACGTCGTGATTGTCGCCGTCGAGGGCACGCTGGCCGCGTACGACGGTGCGACCGGGCAAGTGCGGTGGATTGGTCCCTCCCGCGGCGGGAGCTACAGCTCACCTCATCACGTGACGATCGACGGAGTCGTTCAGGTCCTGCTGCTTGCCGGACCGGGCGCGTTCAGCCTCTCGCCCGAGGACGGATCCCTGCTGTGGGAGCACACGTGGGCATCTGGAGCCATCGTGCAGCCGGCCGTGACGGCAGATGGCGACATCCTGATCAACGCCATCACGATGACTGGCGGCATGGGCACGCGCCGCCTCGCGGTGACGCGCAGCGCCGAAGGATGGCGGGTCGAGGAACGCTGGACGTCAAACGGGTTGAAGCCCTACTTCAACGACTTCGTCGTTCACAACGGACTGGCGTTCGGTTTCGACGGCAACATCCTCGCGTGCATCGACCTCGCTGACGGCACACGCAAGTGGAAGGGAGGCCGCTGGTAACGGCCAACTCATCTTGCTGGCCGATCAGGATCTGCTGCTCGTGATTTCAGAAGAAGGCGAGCTGGCCCTGGTCCAGGCCACGTTCGAAGGATTCTCAGAGGTCGCGAGGTTCTCAGCACTGAATGGGAAAACCTGGAACCATCCGGTCCTGGTCGGCGACGTCTTATTGGTTCGTAACGGCGAGGAGATGGCCGCGTTCAACGTCGGCAGCAGTCGGTCGCCGCAGCGTTGAGGACCCTGAGCGGAATGGCCACCAACCCGCTTAGTGTTTTTCGATCGGACCCCGCAGCCGACAGGTCACCAACCGCTTCAAGCGTGGCCTTGAGGATCTCGCTGGCACCCGCGTCCGTGGGCATCTGCAGCCGATAGTGCATCCATAACCCGTCGCGTCGCGCTGCGACCAGGCCTGACTTGCGCAGGTACGCCAGATGGCGCGAGATCGTGGGCTGAGGCAGACCCAGCGCGCCATGAATGTTGCAGACACACACTTCGCCCGAGGCCAGCAGGGCCAGAATGCGACGCCGGGTGTCGTCAGAGAGCGCTTTGAAGAGCTGCTCAAGAACGGGTGGATCCGTGATTTTCATATTCGCCTTGACATATATATCACGCGCCATTATATTCGTCTTGGCGCATATATTAATTGGCCAATGACCCGATTCCCGATTGCCGATTGCCGATTCCCGATTCCCGATTTCAGATTGCAGATTAACCATGCTTCCTCCCACAGACTCTCTCACTGCATCCGTTCAGGCCCGCTATGGCCAAATCGCTCGCAACGTCACTGCCGGCGGAACACAAGGATGCTGCGACGATTCGTGCTGCGGCGATCCGATCAGCAGTGATTTGTACGACTCAGCTCAGACCGCCGGTCTCCCTGATCAGGCCGTTCAGGCTTCTCTGGGATGCGGCAATCCCACCGCGCTCGCCACGTTGAACCCGGGCGACGTCGTGCTCGACCTGGGCTCTGGAGGCGGCATTGACGTGCTGCTCTCAGCCAAACGGGTCGGGCCCACAGGGAAAGCGTATGGACTCGATATGACCGACGACATGTTGGCGCTGGCGTCCGAAAACCAGAAGAAGGCCGGCGCGACCAACGTGGAGTTTCTCAAGGGCCACATCGAGAAGATCCCGCTGCCGGACAATTCGGTGGACGTCATTATTTCGAATTGCGTCATTAATCTCTCAGGCGACAAAGACACCGTGCTGGCCGAGGCGTTCCGGGTGCTCAAACCAGGTGGGCGTTTCGCCGTCTCTGACGTGGTCAGTCGCCGCCGCGATGTACCGGACGACATCCGCCGCAGCGTGGAGTTGTGGATCGGATGTGTTGCCGGTGCCCTGCACGAAGACGACTTCCGCGACAAACTCACCCGCGCGGGCTTTGAAAACGTCGACATCGAAATCGTCCGCGAGTATCGGGCAGCCGACGCGCGACAGTTTCTCGCTGATGCCGGCTTGGATGCGGACACGATTGCACCCACCGTAGACGGCGCGTTCGGCAGCGCATTTGTGCGGGCCACCAAGTCGTAGGCAACGGGCCCGTAGGGCGCGAGTCTCACCCGTGTCAGAATCGTGCGTATGCCTCCACGCGTACGATTCGCGCCGTCCCCGACCGGCTACCTCCACGTCGGAGGTGCCCGTACGGCCCTCTTCAACTGGCTCTATGCCCGACGGCACGGCGGCACGTTTATCTTGCGCATCGAGGATACCGACGCCGAGCGTTCGTCGGACGACATGGTCAGTGGCATTCTCAGCAGCATGAAATGGCTCGGCCTCACCTGGGACGAAGGGCCAGGTGTGGAGGGGCCGCACCTGCCGTACTTCCAGAGCCAGCGTTTACCCAAATACCGAGCCGCCGCCGATCGCCTGGTCGCATCCGGCCACGCGTACTACTGCTACTGCAGCCCGGACGATCTCGCCGCCCGCCGGCAGGCCGCGGCACTGGAAGACCCAGTCCGAATGTACGACCGTGCGTGCCACGCTCTGCCTGCGGAGGAAGTCGCTCGCCGCGAAGCAGCCGGTCACCCCCGCGCCACTCGGTTCCTTGTTCCCCAAGGGACCACCTCGTTCACCGACCTGGTGAGAGGCCACATCGAGTTTGCACACGAGCATATCGAAGACTTCGTCATCCTCAGGTCAGATGGCCACCCGACCTACCACTTGTCCGTGGTCGTCGACGACGGGGAGATGGAAGTGACGGAGGTGGTGCGCGGCGATGACCACATCTCAAACACTCCGAAGCAGGTCCTGCTCTACGAAGCGTTGGGCACACCCGTTCCGGCGTTTGCCCACGTGCCGCTCATTCTCGGTCCTGACAAGAAGCGACTGAGCAAGCGGCACGGCGCCACGGCTGTTGGCGACTATGAACGGCAAGACTACCTGCCAGAGGCGATGATCAACTTCCTGGCTCTGCTTGGTTGGTCACCGGGTGGCAACCAGGAAGTGTTTAGTCGCGACGAGTTGATCGCACGTTTTGCGCTTGACGGCATCAGCGGCGGCAACGCCGTGTTCAACGTCGAAAAGCTCGACTGGTTCAATCAGCAGCACATCATGCGCCTGTCGGCAGCCGACATTCTCCGTCGGCTCAGGCCTGCCATTGTCGGCGCCGGCCTCTGGCGTGACACCTACCTGACGTCAGAGTCGGCCTGGATTGCGCGCGTCGTCGATCTGCTGAAGCCTCGCGCGCGAAAACTTCACGACATCGTGCCTGCACTCACTGCGTTCGTCTCGGATGAGGTGGTCTACGACGAGGCGGCCGTGGCCAAACACATGCGTCCTGATGGCGTCAGGGACCATTTGGCGGCTTGGCTGGAGGCCGTTCGTGCCCTGCCGGCGCTTGAGCCAGTCGCCACCGAGGCCGCGCTTCGCGCGCTGGCGGTCGACCGCGGTATCAAGGCAGGAATCCTGATCCACGCGACGCGTGTGGCCGTGACAGGCCAGGCCGTCAGTCCGGGAATTTTTGAGGTGCTCGAGTTAGTCGGCCAGGCAAGAGTCGTCAGTCGCCTCACGGCCTGCCTACCAGCGTAGCGATCGCGTGCCTCGCCAGAGCGGTCCTTCTTCGACGAAGTTCCATTCCGGGTTCTTCGTCGTGTCGCGCATCGAATCGAGTGTCTCATCAAACAAGCCGAGATCGTCGTCAGCACACTCGAAGTAGGTAATGAAATCCCATTCGCCTGCACGCCCTTCGCCATCCGGGTTGTAGTACAAGCGCCGGTGGATTTTTCCTGCGGCTTTTCTTCCCAGTTCGGCGTGTCCGGGGACTGTGGCACCGCTGGCCTGGTCGCGGTGAGGATAAAAATACTGATGCCGCTCCATCGCAGGCATCGCCCACCACTCGGCCGTTTTGCGAATCGGAAGAATGATGCTATTTGACGCGATGCGGCCGGAGGCTCGCGGCTTGGCGGTGCCATACGCCCACGTGTACATCTCCGAACTGGTGTAGCGGGGCGTGCGCACCGCACCACGAATGGCCGAGACCTCTGCCAATGTGCCAACTCTTCGTCGGATTTCCTTCTCGGCATCAACCATTGAGGGCCGATACTTCGAGGTGACCTGTACGACGTGCGTCGCCGGCAGCACGTGAGCGTTGGCGGACTTGTCAACCCCGTGCCCGTTGAGCGTGAAGAACTGGATCATCTCGTGCGGGGGTAAGTCTCTGGCACCCCCTTCCAGGTCGAACACGTTAAAGAATCCCCGCGCCAACTGGTCACCGATCCCGCGCAGCTTGATTCGGACCTTGTCGTCGAGCACGTCAGGCCGCAGAAAGAAGAATCGGGTGTACGCCAGCGTGGTACCGATTGGAATACTGTCGTGTGCGGCGAACGTCATCGTATGCTGCTATCGGCCCTAAACCACAATGCCTGCAACTCGACGGTCTTCCCGCGCTCTGATCCCCGTGCAATCCCACGCAACCGCGGGCAACGATGACCCTCGAACCCGCTTCGAACGAGGCCGACGCGCGCTGATGCGGGCCGACCCTGGCTTGGCAGCCGTGATTAGGCGGGTGGGTCGGACTCGTCCTGATTTTGAGCCACGCGACCCTCTTGCCGCCCTCGTGCGGGCTCTGGTCTCACAGCAACTCTCTACCAAGGCCGCCGATACCATCCACGCACGCGTCCTCGCGCTGGTCCCCACTCTTTCCGCGAACCACCTCCTGAGGGTCGATCCACTCGCCCTCCGGGCTGCCGGCCTGAGTGGTCAGAAGGTTACCTATCTCCGTGACCTGTCCGAGAGAGTGGCTGATGGCCGGCTTGACCTGCCAACCCTTGGTCACAAGTCAGATGATGAGGTGATCGAAGCGATTGTGACGGTCAAGGGATTCGGACTCTGGTCAGCCCAGATGTTTCTGATGTTCTGCCTCCGTCGCCCGGACGTACTGCCGACAGGAGATCTCGGTATCGTGAAGGGAATGCAGGGGATTCTGGGAATGAAACGGCGTCCGGCGGAGCGCACCATGGAGCGTGCGTCACACGTGTGGCGGCCCTATCGGTCGATCGCCTGTTGGTACGTGTGGCGTTCGCTCGAGTAGCAACAGCCAGCCGACTGAGGACGTATTCCAAGCGAGATGCTATTGCGCCGTCTTCTTCTGGTCAGCCTGCTCCTGTCGCTCGGTCTTTCAGCGATCAGTCTCTGGAGCATGGAACGTGTGCGGTACCGCGATCGCGAACTGGCGATCGAGCGCATGGCCGCCACCCAGACGACAGATCTGGCCCGCGAGCGGTGTGAGGCTAATCCCAACTGGTTTCTCGCCGGACCTCGCGGCCCGGCACCCAGTGCTGCGCTGCTCGCACAGCCAGACGGTGATGTGCTGGCGCCCAGGCCCGACTCCGACCCACGACCGGTAGAGTTTTTCGCCTACGACGTGGAGTACATCGGCCAGAGCACGGCCGCACCCAGGCTGCCCCAGCCCATGCGAGCGGCTCTGCGCGCCGGCACGAAGTCTGTGACGGCACCGTTCGAGACGCCGGAAGGCACGGGCGTGCAGACGGCCTTTTCGACGGGGTGGAGTGGTCCATGCGTGGCGCTGCTGTTTCGGATGCATCCGCCTCCTGGTCAGTTCATGGAACGCGTCCGGATCTTCATCTATCTCACGGCCGGCGCGTTCCTGGTCCTGTTGGCGATCGCCTGGCCCCTGGATCGGCGTATTCGAGCCGTCGGGGTGGCTCTGCGTGGGTCGGCCCGGAGCGACTATCAGGATCCGGCCCTGGTCTATGGTCGCGATGAATTGAGCAGTTTGGGGTTTGCGTTCAACGAGGCCGCCGTGAACATTCGCCGCCTCAATACTGACCTTCGCGGCCAGGAAGCCGATTTCCGCCGTTTTGTGACCAATGTGACGGCCGAGGTCGACGAACCTCTGCGAGCGTCACTGGCAACAGGTGATGTCGCTCAGGTGACGGACCTGGCGTTGCATTTGAGCAATTTGCTCGTGGGCGCGCGCTTTCGAGACCCGGGTATCCGTGTGACTGAGACGGTTGAGATCTCGGCCGTGGTCCAATCGGTTGCGCGAGAGTTTGAACCCGCTATCCGGAACAAAGGTGTGCACCTCGACATCACTCAGTTGGACCCAGCGGCAACGCTCCAGGGTGATCCGGTGTTCCTGACGCAAGGCGTCAGGAATCTCATGGCGCAGGCACTGGAACGGGAGGCGCCAGGTGGAACGATCATCATCAAGGTGCAGGGCTCAGTGCAGGGTCGATGTTCGCTTCAAGTTGCTGACTCCGGGCCTGACCTGAGCGACGCCGACCTTCGGGAACTCAACGCCGTGCGGCGGTTTCGTGGGGACGAAGGCCGCGGTGCCGATCTGCGCGGTGACATCGGTTTGGGTCTTGCCGTGGTGCACGAGGTGTGTCACCGCTTCGGCATGCGGGTGGAATTTCGTCGTGGGGCTGCCGGCGGCCTCGAGGTGGAACTGTCGCTCCCGATCTAGAATCTCCGGGTGTCCGAAAAAGACAACAACGAAAACGACGAGACTCGCCTGGGCGATGGCACCGATGCCGCGCGACTTGCCGAAAGTCGGCCCGGAGGGACGTCTGTTAGTTCCTCTACCGGCTGGTTGACTTCGTCAGGAACCATTGACCACGGGCGGTTCGAGCCCGGCGAAATGCTCGAAGGGCGTTACCGCATTCTCGGCCTGTTGGGTCGCGGCGGCATGGGCGCCCATGGGCCGCTTCAGGGCATGGGTGCGCACTGGGAAACGTGGATGCTTGAGCAGGGTGGCATGACACCGCTTCAGGCCATGGCGGCTGCGACCATCAACGGGGCAAAGACGTTGGGACTCGACAAAGAGATTGGATCGATTGAAGTGAGCAAGTTGGCCGACTTGCTTGTGCTCGATCAGAATCCTCTCGAGACCATTCGAAATACCGAATTTGTGCACATGGTCATGATCAATGGCCGTCTGCTCGATGCGAACCTGAACGACGTCGGTGGTACCACCAAGCGTCCAGCCTTCTGGTTCGAAGGCCGATGAGTTCAACGCGGCGCAGGTTCCTGAAGGACTCGATGGTGTTGACTGCTGCTGCGACGATGCTGCCTAGGACGCTGGGCGCTCAGAACCAGTTTGACTATGTCGTGATTGGCGCAGGGGCGAGTGGATGTGTCGTGGTCAATCGACTCACAGCCGACCCGCAGGTCAGGGTGTTGCTGCTTGAGGCCGGCGGACCCGATTCCAATCCGACCATCCCCGTCATTGGTCAGTGGACATCGCTTATTGGCAGTGACCTCGACTGGAAATACTCCACCGAGCCCGAGCCTGGGCTTAACGGGCGCGTGATGGCGTGGCCGCGAGGCAAGACCTATGGCGGGTCGACGGCGATCAGTGCTGCGGCGTACGCACGCGGGCATCAACTTGACTTTGACCAGTGGGCGACCGAGACGGGTTCCTCGTGGAGTTATCACAGTGTGTTGCCGTACTTCCGCAAGTCGGAAGACAACGTGCGTGGGGAATCGGCGTATCACGGCGTGGGCGGACCGATGATTGTGGCCGACACGACTGATCCCCACGCCGCGCACGTCGCGTTTCTCACCGCCGCGCAAGAGTTGGGCTTTGCCGCCGATCCCGCGTGGGACTTCAACGGCGCTCAGCAGGAAGGTGGGGCTGGGTTCTACCAGAAGAACCTGAGGGACGGGCGGCGCGAGTCGGCCGCGACCGCATTTCTAACGCCAATCTTGAGCCGGCCCAATTTGACCGTCCGCCCGTTCTGCCAGGTGAAGCGACTGCTGTTCACTGGTACCCGAGTGACCGGGGTTGAATATGTGCGGACCGTGGCCGGTCAGCGGCGGACGCCCCAGTCGCAGACCATCGAACAGGAGCATGTGGCACGCGAGGTGGTGGTGTGTGCCGGCGCGATTGAGTCGCCGAAGATCCTGATGCTGTCTGGCATTGGTCCCGGCGCGCATTTGCGCGAGCACGGGATTCCGGTGGTGGTTGATCTGCCTGGCGTTGGCGGCAACCTGCACGACCATCCACGGTTGGGATTTCGTTGGGAAGGCAAGACCGTGTTGCCCGGATCAACGGTGTCGGCTGGATTGTTGACGCATTCGTCTCGCGGTGCGACTCGCGGGGCGCCTGACCTTCAGTTCTACGTCGGGCGGGGATTGAGTGCTCCCGACCCAGGTATTTCGTTCTCGGTCACGGTGAGTCGACCTCATAGTCGAGGGTCGATCACGTTGCGGTCCGCCGATCCGTTGGCGGCGCCCGTGATCCGGGCTGGGTACTTTACCGATGCGCGCGACATGGACGCCGCGCTTGAAGCCGTCCGTCTGGCCAGAGCCTTTGGCGCATCGAAGGCCTACGATAGGCTCAGAGGAGCGGCGATCGATCCTCTCGACTCGGAAGTGACTCCAGATCAGATCCGGGCGTATGTCCGACGGTCGACGGGAACGATCTACCACCCCGGCGGGACGTGTCGCATGGGTACAGGCCCGGACGCCGTCGTCGACCCCCAGCTGCGCGTTCGAGGCGTTGAGGGACTTCGCGTCGCCGACGCGTCGATTATGCCGACGGTGGTCAATGCTCAGACGCAGGCCGCGTTCGTGATGATCGGCGAGCGGGTGGCCGAGTTCCTCGGTTAGGGGGGACTTCAGTTGGGCGGCCGACTGGTGCGTCTGCTCTCCGGTTCGACGACGCGCAAAACCCGCTGCTTCAGGGTGGAGAGCCTTGCTCTACCCCCTTGAATACTGGTAAATTTGCAGGGTTCTTCCGCACGTTTCCCCCTTGCTGGGAGGTCGTTCAACGGTAGGACAGCAGACTCTGACTCTGCTTATCGGGGTTCGAATCCCTGCCTCCCAGCCATATTCATCTGCTGTCCATCCTCTTCGACCTTCTTCCGGTGTTGGCGCAGGGTGGCTTCGTGTGGCTGCACACCTTTCATTCGCCGTCGATTCAAGCCGCCCCTTTTCCTGACCCAACGCGTCGGTGACCTCGAGAGGCCGATGGCAGCTCATCGCCTGCAACTGGCTCGAGGCCACGGCCAGCTCGCTTGAGGGTCTTGAGTGCCTTGCTGACGTCGCCGCGCTTTGAGCGCTCAGCGAAGTACTCCTCAGTTCGGAGCGCCGACACTTTCTCGGCCACCGCCACGTTAATCAGTTGATTGACCGCCACGCCTTCAGCCTTCGCCACACGGCTGGCTTCTTGCATTAGCGAAGGCTTCCATACGTGTCACACCCTGCGCCGGGGAGAGTGGCGCGATATCACACCTGGCGGTGACGGCGCCGAAATGGCGACGATTCAGCGTGACCAGTCCGTCAGCCCCTCCGTTCACTGCCGTTTCAAGCACCATGTCGTACTCGGCATCTGGCAATGTGGGACGCCACAAGTACGCCAAGCGGATCGGCTCGGCGACTGCCGCGATTGCGTCGAGGAGCACGCCAACGTCATCGACCGATAGTAGGGATACCGTGCGATGTTCCGCCCGCATGAGCACCGCCTCGTACTCCATCATGAGCGGAACCGAAACCAACAACCGTAACCGTTGTTCCAGCGCCGCCGTCAGCAAGACCCGCGAAGCCCCGCGGTCACTTCGGACCCCAGCGACCAGTACATTCGTATCGAGGACCAGTCAAATCACGAAGTGCCAATTATATCGCAGGCAATATCATGGATTGTCCCGTCTGGTATTGGCGCTTGGCCGGTGCGGATGCGCGGGAAGTCTCTCTGTGTCGAGTGCCATCGTGATGGCACTCCCCGCCAACTCCAGAGAACGGATGGAACCCGCAAACGTCGGTCCACCGCTGCCGCCACTATCCTGAAGCCGCGAAATTGCCGATACTTGGGACCAGAGCCGAAACAACCATCGACACCATTCGCCAGAAGGGTTGCCATGACGATCACCATCCACACGCACGGCCTTGACCTGACCGACGGCATTCACGAACACGTTCACCGCCGGCTTCGGTATGCGTTGGGCCGATTCAGCGACAAGTTAACGCGCATCGTCGTGCGCCTGTCCGATGAGAACGGACCACGTGGGGGTGTCGACAAACGTTGCCTGGTCACGGTGGGTGTGCCCGGACAGCCAGACGTGGTGGTCAAGGCGTCGAAGAGCGATCTGTTCGTCGCCGTGGATCGAGCGGCCAACGGAGCCTGGCGGTCACTGGTCAAACGCCTGAAGCGCCTCCGCGGACATCGATAAGGCGCTGGGAGACTGGGCGCACCGTGTCTCTGTCGCCCACGTTCCTGCGTGGAGCCAAGACGCGGCTGACGCGTCACGACCTCGGCCGCTTTTCTGGCGAGTCGCTCCATGATCGACTTGGCGGAGCTGTTTGCGAAGCCGGGTGCCTCCCTCGCAAGGAGTTCTTCGAATCATGGGAGCTGGCCCGACGGGCCCGGCGCCTCTTCCGCGGCGGACGCGTGGTTGACCTCGCGGGTGGCCACGGACTGCTCGCCCACGTCATGCTCCTGCTCGATGACTCGTCGCCCTCGGCCCTGGTCGTCGACACCGCATTGCCATCGTCAACCCACACGCTCCACGAGACGTTGGTGAAGGCGTGGCCGCGTCTGGACGGTCGTGTGGTCTTCTCGGATGAGCCGATCGAGTCGGTCGTACTCTGTGAACAGGATGTTGTCGTGTCGAGTCACGCCTGTGGCGCGCTGACCGACGTCGTGCTTGATCGCGCGGCGGCGGCGCGGGCACGGGTGGCTGTTTTGCCGTGCTGTCACGCTATCGCCACGTGCGACACTGGGCCGCTGTCGGGTTGGCTCGACCAGAGTCTGGCCATCGATGCCATGAGGGCAGTCCGGCTCCAGGCACGCGGCTATCGCGTATGGACTCAGACCATTCCCGGCAGCATCACGCCGAAGAACAGACTGTTGCTCGGTCAGCCGACGTAGCGCGGGCTGGGTCTCACGACCGCGATGGCTACTCAGTACCGCAGCGCCGTCACCGGCTGTACCCGCGTCGCTCTTCGAGCGGGAATCCAGCTGGCGGTCAACGTGGCCGTCAGGAGAACCGCCAACGCGGCGCTCGTGGTCACCGGATCAAATGGGGCAGCCTGGAACACGTAACTGTTCACGAGGAACGCCGCCCCTAGCGACAAGACGAGGCCGACGGTCAGTCCAATCGCGCTTGGCGCAACACCTTCCATGACGATGAGTGACACCACGTTCTTGGGCGTCGCACCCAGCGCCATGCGAATGCCGATTTCGCAGGTGCGCCTCGACACGATGTGGGCCTTGACGCCGTAGACGCCAATGGACGCCAGAATCAGGGCGACGGCACCAAACACACCGAAGATGGACGCGCCAAGTCGAACGATGGCGAGCATAAAATTGCGGTCGAGGAATTGCCCGCGAGTTTCTGTCCGGAGCACCGGCAGCGTACTGTCCACGCTTTGAATCGCCTGTCGCAGCTGCGGCAGCTGAGGCAGCATCGCCGCCTCGTCGTCCGCAGTGGCCGCCGCCGTACGGATATGGAAGTGGATGTCTGAGCGAAAGTCCTGACTCAGTGGTGTGTAGATGTGTGCCCCTGGCGCGTCGTCGAGGAGCCCATGCTTGATCCCAGGAACGACGCCGACGACGGTGAGCACGACAGGCGGGTCGTCCTCCTCTCGCCCTCGGTATTGCAACTGCTGGCCCACCGGATTCTCGGCTCCGAACAATCGCCCAACCAGCACGTCGTCAATGATCGCGACATGGGTGGCCTCTGAGGAGAAGACCTCCGCTTCGGTGAAGTCCCGGTCTTGCAGCACGGACAACCCGAGTGCATCAAAATATTGTGTCCCGATTGACGTCGCAATCGAAGCCACGAGGTCCGTTCGTTCGCCTTCAGCGGCTCCTCCTCCCAGTTGCATGCTCGAAGTCGAGGTACTTGCACCGTCGACAGTTGCGCCGGGTTTCTGGACACTCTTGGACTCAGTGACTTCGCCGAACGGCATGATTGATCCAAAGCTGACGGCCGTGACGCCGGGCACTCTGCGCAGCGAGTCAGCCACACGCTGATACAGCAGTCGTGTTTCGTCCTGTGAACGGCCGGCCAGGCTCGCATCGGCGTTGATGATCAGACCACGTTCGAACGTGAAGCCCGGGTCCACGGTCGCTGTGTTCACCGCGCCCCGGACAAAGAGTGCGGCCACGGTGAGCAGCACCAGCGACAGCGCCAGTTGGCCCATCACCAGCACGTCCCGCATCGCAAACCGCGACCGCTTGCCCAACCCGCCCGCCTGCTCTTTCAGTTCAGGGATCACGTCTGTGCGGGCCACCCGGAGCGCCGGACCGAGGCTGAACACGATGGTGCTGATCATGCAGAACAGAATCGTGGCGGCGATGATGCGATAGTCGGGCGACACGTCAAACGCGACCGGGATCGGGAGCAGGGGCGAAATCGATGCCGTCATCAACTTCGTCGAGCTGGCAGCCAGCGCCAAGCCACCGATGCCGCCCAGTAGCGACAAGATGAAACCCTCGGTCATCATTTGTCGAACCATGCGCTGGCGACTGCTGCCGATGGCCAGTCGAATCGCAAATTCCTTGGCTCGGGCGCTGTTGCGCGCCAGCAACATGTTGGCCAGGTTGAGTGAGGCAATAAACATCACCACGAACGACATGCCCAACAGGACGACCGCCAATCGCCACAATTCCGCATCATCTTGAGGAGAGGTGTTGATGCTCATTCGTGACATCTTGGTGACGAGCAGCTCGCGGTCCTCGCGATCAGCGGGGTTGGCTTCTGCCATCTGGGTACCCATCGACTTGAGCAGCGGTGCCACCGACTCTGGAGTGGCTCCAGGGTTCAGCTGACCGGCGACAAACAGGTTGAAGCTCCTGGGGTCGCCGAGCTTGAGGGGTGCTCCATCGTTCAGAAAATCGCTCGCGAGGTTGTCGTACACGCCCGTCGGCAGGAACGCATCCGGCGTAATGGCGACCAGCGGCCCACCAAATCCTCGTGGTGCCACCCCGATCACGGTGAATACCCGATTGTTCAGCGTGATGCTCTGGCCGCCGATGTCAGACCCGCCTCCCAGGCGCTGCCACAGTGGGTAACTGGCGATGACGACCTGGATATCAGCCCCAGGGCGCTCCTCCTGAGCGGTAAACATGCGCCCCATCATGGAAGTGACACCGAACGTCTCGAAGAAGTCCCGCGTGCTGATGTCCACGAAGAGTCGACGAGTGGCGTCCCCTTCACGCATCCCCACCATCGTCAGGGTGTGGGCTGAGAGTGATGCAAAGACGTCTTTCCGGGTTCGAAGCTCCTCGAAGTCTTCGTAGGAAAAAGCTCGATATGCGTCGGTTTCCTTGGTGTTGCAGTCAAAGACACTGATGAGCTCGCCTTGGGGAGACCCCACTCTGGGCTTGAGCATCAGCGTGTTGACCAGCGTAAACACCGCCGAATTGGCGCCAATGCCCAGCGCCAGGACGATGGTGGCAATCGCCGTGAAGCCTCGATTTTTCCAGAGAAGCCTGAGCGAGAAGCGAACGTCACCAAGGAACGTAGACATGTCGGATAGAACGGTTCCGGACACCGTACAGTTCCGTCAGGATACGATTCACAACGTGGCCCACGCCGACACAAAGGTCATTCTGATCCACGGCAATGGCGGCGGCACGGCTGATGATGTCTGGCTGCCGTGGCTGGAACGAGAACTCATCGCACTCGGCCTTTCCGTCATCAACAAGACATTTCCGGACAACGTGAAAGCTCGGGCCCAGTTCTGGCTGCCACACCTTGATGCTCTGGGCGCCGATGAGCACACGATCGTGGTTGGCCACTCCTCAGGCGCGGTGGCGGCCTTGCGGTATGCGGAAACTCACCGACTGCTGGGATCGGTCCTTATCGGCGTCTGCCACACTGACCTGGGCGACGGTGGTGAGATCGCCAGTGGCTACTACCGGGAGCCGTGGCGTTGGGACCACATTCGCGAGAACCAGGAATGGATCGCCATCTACAACTCGACTGACGATCCGCACATTCCGATTTCTGAGCCCAGGTTTGTTGCCGCGCAGCTCCGATGTAGTTACTTCGAGTTCACTGACCGCGGTCATTTCGTGGATGACCGCGAGTTTCCTGAAGTGCTGCAGTACGTCCGTCGCAAACTGAGCCTCTGATCTAGGCGACGGTCGTCTCGCCAATGCCGTAATACGCGAGCACACGGCGCACGGTCAGCACAATCGGGATCGCGAACAGTGCGGCGACGATGACGATGGGACGCGTCGGAACGGCGAGAAACTCAAGGCCGATCAGCAGGAAGAGAACGGCGTTGAGGATTTCGTCGATCATGCTCCAGAACGCATCCACATGCTCCCGTGTCCGCTCGCTCATCGCGAACTTTCTGCCAGGATTCCCGATTAGTAATCCCGCTGTGACGATGCCGATCGGGCCTGACACGCCGATCCAGAACGACGTGGCGTACAGGAACATCGCCAACGCGAGTGTGATCATGAGCTCAAGAGGATGGTCGTTGAGGCTCAGCAGCGCGCGGTAGCCGACGTACCCGAAGCACAACCCAAGAACCACTCCGCCACCAACTTCGCGAAGAAAGAAAATCGCGAGGCCGACACCCCCCATCGTGGCATGACCAGCTTCGGCCCCGGACGACCAACCGGCCGCGGCCAGCAGCGCAAAGAACACCACCACGCTGATGCCGTCATTGAAACGACTCGCCGGCAATCTGCGCTTCCAGCCTTTTGGGCGCCCGCAGCTCTTTCAACAGGCCCATAACGGCGACGGGATCGGTAGGCGAGACCAGCGCTCCAAAGACCAGACAGCCCATCAACGACACGGGAACGCCGACAATGCCAAACATCCACCACGATGCCCCACCGACGACGACCGCCGAGATGAGAACACCAACGGTGGAAAGCGCACCAATAGTCCACTTGTTCTTGAGAAGGCCGTCCAGATCGACTTGGAGTGCGCCAGCAAACAGCAAAAAACACAGCATGCCGTGCATCAGCGTTTGGTTAAAATCAATTTCGGCCAGGAACAGCGCCACATTCGCGCTCAAGCCGAGGCTGGGAAACGCAGCTTCGGCTGTGACCACCACCAGGGAACTGACAAGCGCCACCACCATGGTGCCACTCGTCACTGGCAGCTTCAGGAGCCGATGGTTGATGTATCCGGCGGCGGCGGCAATCGCGATCAGGATGGCGGCGACGTCAAATGAGTTCACTGCAGTGTTGTATCACCCTAGACTTGGCATCAGGCCCCATCTGAGGCTAAGGTAATTGTTCGCCCACATTTTTTCAGAGAGGTTTCTATGCGTTTGCGCCACAGTTTTACGTTCGTTGCTGCCCTTGCGCTTGTTGTTCCCACTGTTGTTCCGTCGCAGGCTCTGGCCCAGGACGCCTCCGTGGCGGTTGCCGGCGGCGGCATCACGGCGGCTGGCTGGACCGGAAAGGTCGATGCTGGCGAAGCCAAGGCCGGCCAGACGATCGACAATTCCAAGTTCGCCTCTGAGGGCGATACGATCCATGTCGTGACCGGTCCCGCAGCCAACTACTGGAAAGCTGACAACACGGCCACTGGCGATTACACGATCAAGGCCACGTTCACCGAGCCGAAGTTCCAGGGCTTGAACGGCCACGCACACCCATACGGCATCTTCATTGGCGGCAACGACCTTGGCACCGACACCCAGAGCCTCCTGTATTGCTCAGCCTACGGCAACGGCAACTTCATCGTCCGCGGGTTTGGTCCAGCGGCATTCGCGATGAACGGTCGCCGCGGCGGGGCGAATGATGCGGTCAACAAAGCAGCGGCCGTCGGCGAGCCTGTGACGCAGGAGATCGCCCTGTCGGTCACGGGCGACACGGTTGCGTGTGCCATTAACGGCACGGTCGTGGCCTCCTATTCCAAGGCCGAGCTGGTCGGCGAGGGTAAGCTCAAGTCCACCGACGGTCACTATGGCGTGCGCTTCGGCCACAACACCGAGGCCATCATCAAGGGCTTCGGCAAGCAGTAGACACATACGCGGTTGACGCGTCGGCGGGGATAATGGACCCATGGTTCAGGTTCGTCATATCCCGCCGACGCTG
>JABMNV010000187.1 GCA_013203475.1 Acidobacteriota bacterium | reverse complement strand
CGAACGAGGTTACGAGCAACCAGTACAGCGGAAATAGATAGATGATGGCCAGGACGATGATCGACACGAATAGCAGGCCGCGCCTCAGGGAAACTGGCTTCCCGGCGCGGCGACGCGCGACGGCAGTCAATACTGTACGTCCTGGCCGAACAGTCGGAATTGAATCCAGACTGCGACGGAGACGAGCAGGACCAGGATCACGGTGATCGAGGAGGCGTATCCGAAGTCAAAGTGGGTGAAGGCGTCCCGGTAGATCCGGAACACGAGCGTGTCCGTCGAGTTCACCGGGCCGCCCTTGGTGAGGATTTGCACAAGGGCGAAGACCTGCGACGCCGCGATCGTCTGGGTTACGGCCACGAATAGCAGTGTCGGGCGCAGTAGCGGAATTGAGACATGGCGCGCCTGCTGGAGACGGCTCGCTCCATCGATCTCCGCAGCTTCGTAAAGGTCGATTGGGATGGCCGCGAGTCCTGCCAGGAACAGGATGATCGGAACGCCGAGGCTGAACGAGATGAGGACCACGATCACTGCGGGCAGCGCGGTCTCGACGGTCCCGAGCCAGACGACGGGCTCGACTCCGAGGGTGCCGATCAATACATTGAGCAGTCCGCCGACCGGCCGGTAGATGCTCAGCCAGAGCACCGACAGGACGACGGTACTCGCCACGACCGGGATGTAGAACGCGAGTCGAAAGAACGACTGCCAACGCGGCGACATCTCGTTTGCGATGAGAGAGACGACCAGTGCGATGATGATCACGACCGGGGCAAGCACGACAACGATCAGTGCCGTGTTATAGAGGTCCGTCCAGAAAAGGTCGTCGTGAAGTAGGTCTTGGAAGTTGCCCAACCCTACGAATTCGCTGCGTTTGATCCCCTCTCGGTGGAGGCTGGTCCAGAGGAGTCGGACCAGCGGGATGAGGTAGAACAAGACCCAGCAGACAGCGAACGGCGCGAGGAGGATGTATGCCCACCGTTCACGCCATGCGCGTATCAGCCCGCCGCTGAAATTGCGAGCAACCGTGCCGGCTGCCGGCATGCCGACTCCGCCCGGTCTCGAGGAGGTAGGCCGGGCGGATTCGGTGCCGGAGGGGTCAGGCACGACTGGCGTGTCTCAGGGAGCCTTGAGGAACGCGTTTCCGCTCGCGGTGTAGTCGTCGAGCGCTTGCTTGGCCGATTTCTTGCCGAGGAATGCAGCCTGCATTTCGGGGAAGAACGACGTGACCAACTTGGAGAAGTTGTGGGCGGACACAGCCAGATCGTTCAGGCCCAGCGTCTCGACCCACTTTGCCTGCCGGTTGAGGACGTCGGCGTACGGGCCGGTTGCGGGGGGCGGATTGTCTACGACCGGGACTGCCGAACCCGCGACCTGATACTGAGCCAGGTACTCGGGCGACATCACGTAATCCAGGAACGCAGCGATCCAAGCCTTCTTGAGCGGGTCACTCTGCTTCGTCACCGCGAAACCTGAGGGTTGCAGGGTCATGCCGCCGTTCTTCACGCCCGACTTCTGAGGGTATGGCAGCAAATTGAACTCCCAGCCTGCCGGCGCCGGACCCAAAGTGTCGAAGAAGGGGATGGAGCTGACATAGCCCCACCCGACGGCAAAGACCACCGTACCGTCGCGGAACGCCGCCGAGTCGTCGCTGTAGGTGGCCGTCGACTCGCCAGGCAGGAGCCAGCCCTTCGTCTTCAGAGAGACTAGCCAATCGAGCGTCTCGACCCCCTCGGGGCTGTTGATCACGACTTCAGTCAAGTCGGGGTTCAGGTACTGCGCCCCGCCGGCCCAGAAGAAGCCCAGCGGTTCGAGCGTGGGATTTGCCACCTGCATCGCGACGCACCAGCGCTCATTCGGCTTCACGGCCTTCGCGCAGATGTTCTCGAAGTCCTCGCGCGTCCAAATCCCGTCTTCAGGGTAGTCGACGCCGATTTCCTTGAGGATCCCGGTATTCACCGCAATACCACTGACGGATCCGCCGGTGAATGGAAGGAGTTTGACAACGCCGTTGATGTGGCTGATTCCCTTGAAGTAATCCGTGAGTCGGGCGTATGCGTCGGGAACGAGCAGGCTGAGGTCCTCGTACTCGTCTGGAACCTCATACAGCACGGAAGTCTGACGTTGCCAACCCGTCCGCATGATGTCCGGCGGGAGTCCGGCTTGGAAGGCAGCGGAAAGCTTGACCGTGAAGTCCTGATATGGCACGACCTGAATGTTGATCGTGACGTTTGGGTGCATGGCAGCGAACTGGTCGGCTTGGTAGCGCTCCCAGTCCCCGAACTCCTTCGTCAGGTCTTCGACACCGGGCGCATTCTGGAACGCCGGATTCACCCACCAGTCGATTGTCACGGGCGTCGTATCGGTGGGAATCGGGACGCCCGATGCCTCTGGTGCGGCTGTTGCCGAAGCGGTCGGAGCGGCAGACGGTGCTGCCGTGGGTGTTGCCGTCGCGGCAGGTGTCGCGGGTGCTGCGGTTGGACCGGCCGTGGCGGCCGCCGTGGGCGCCGTTGTCGTCGTCGACGCGTTCGGCGTCGAGCTACATCCCGCGGCGAGCAGGACCACGATGGACGCGAGTGTGATGGCGCGTGTAGCGGACCTCATCGCTCCTCCTAGTGCCTCCATCGAGCTCGATCCGACTTGGGGTAACTGGCAACGGACTCGTGCCATTTCGGCCGGCCGGTAATCCATGCTCGATAATCGATTATTCTGGGTCGGTCCGCCGCGATAGTCAAGGGTCTCCTCGGCGCCTTGTTCCCCCCTTCGCCCGAAGATCCTCGTCCGGGTCGCGTCCGCGGTCGGTCAAGCGGCGACGGGCTGGCGCTGCTTGTCCAGGGCGAGGCCGCTTTCCGTGTCGAACATGTACACCTTGTCGAGGGGCACCCGCAACGTCACGTTCTGGCCGCGCTTCACCTGCGAGGAGGAATCCACGATGGCCACGAAATCCTGGTCATGGACGTTCACGTGGAGCAGCTCCTCGTTGCCCATGTATTCCACGACCTCGGCGACTCCGGTCACGGATGCGCCGGCGCCGGCGCCCATCTCGCCGATCTCGAAGTGCTCGGGTCGAATGCCGGCCACGACGATCCGGCCGGTTGCCTGCAACGAATCCCGGTACCGGTCGGGAATCGGAATGGAGATGCCCGGCGACTCGAGGGCGGCACCGTCGACGCCCAGCCGAACGTCCATGAGGTTCATGGACGGACTGCCGATGAAGGCGGCCACGAACCGGTTGATGGGGTGGTCATACAGTTCCTGCGGGGTGCCCACCTGCTGGAGGCGCCCGTCGCTCATCACGGCGATCCGGTTGCCCATCGTCATCGCCTCGACCTGATCATGGGTCACGTAGACGATCGTGGTCTTGAGGCGCTGGTGGAGACGGGCGATCTCGGCCCGGGTCTGCACGCGCAGCTTGGCGTCCAGGTGGGACAGCGGCTCGTCCATCAGGAACACCGCTGGCTCGCGCACGATCGCCCGACCCAGCGCAACGCGCTGCCGCTGCCCGCCGGACAGCGCCTTGGGCTTGCGATCCAGGTATGGCCCCAGGTCCAGGATTGAGGCCGCGTCGTTCACGCGTCGCGCGATGTCCTCCTTGGGCACGTGGCGCAGTTTGAGCCCGAAGGCCAGGTTGTCGCGCACGCTCATGTGCGGGTACAGCGCGTAGCTCTGGAACACCATGGCGATGTCGCGGTCCTTGGGGGCGACCTCGTTGACCACGCGATCGCCGATCCGCACGGTTCCGAGCGAGATGTCCTCGAGGCCGGCGATCATCCGGAGGCTGGTGGTCTTGCCGCACCCGGACGGACCGACGAGCACCATGAACTCGCCGTCCTGGATCTCCAGGCTGAGCTCATCCACGGCTTTCACGGGACCGTACAGCTTGCTGACGCTCTCGAACGAGACGGTGGCCATCGATCCCTCCTCATGCGGCGCGACATTGACGTCCGCGGGTGGCTCGTGGGGCGCAGGATGCCCACAAACTCATCGAAGATGCCTGTCCACGATAATCGATAATGTTCAACGCGAACGCCGATTCGCCCTGCTGACACAAAAGGCGAGAGATCATGAAAGAACGTTTGCCCCGGCAGCCGGGTCGGGCCGCAACCGCTTCAGCCGCCGACTCGCGCCCACGGGTTGAGGCCGGGCCGGCGGCGGTTGACGGCGATGTCGCGGAACCGGGCGTCCTGCGCGGGGTGCTCAGTGAGCAGATCAAGGACGTCATCCTTCGGTGGATCGTCGAAGGCCGTTTGCCGCTGGGCTCACGAATCGTCGAGACCCGCGTTGCCCGCACCCTTGGCACGAGCCAGGCTCCGGTCCGTGAGGCCCTGCGCGACCTCGAGACGCTCGGTGTCGTTGAAATCGAGGCGTTCCGCGGTGCTCGGGTGAGGCAGCCCTCCAGTCGAGAGTTGCTCGAAGCATTCTCAGTCCGAGCTGAGATCGAAGCGCTCGCGTCTCGCGAGGCCACGCCTAGAATCACCGATGCTTCCCTTCGTGCAATGGAGGAGAGCATGGCGCTCATGCGCGAGGCGGCGGCAGTTGATGATGTCCACGCCCACGCACTCGCCAATGCCCAATTCCACGCCGCGATCGTCAAGGCCGCCGACAACAAGACCCTGACCCGAGTGTGGGGGGTGCTCGAGCCATTCGCTCGGACGTACATCACGGCGACACTCGCGTCGGCTGCCTCGACGAACCTAGCTCACCTTGCCGACAGGCATGACGCAATCCTCGAGGCGATCCGCGCCGGGGACGCGGATAAAGCCGCCGAGGTCACCCGAGCGCACCTGCTAGATGCACGCGAAATCCTTCGGCGAGGCCTCGAAGTCTCGGATCAACCCTCGGCCATCTCGCATACCTGACGGACGTAACCACCGATCATGGCTCGACTTATCGATCTGTCCATGCCCGTCTCGCGGGACACGATCACGTTTCCGCGAGTTCCGCCGCCGGTCCTTCTCATGTACGAGACCTGGACCGAATTTGCCGACCGGATCGGCGCATCAGCGCGGGGCGTGACATCGCTGACCGCGACCTCTCTGATCGTGATCAATGACCACGTCGGGACCCACGTGGATTCGATGTACCACGTCGTCCCGAAGGCCCCCGGCGCCGAGGGGATTCCACTCGAGGCCTGCTTCGGCGACGGCGTTGTCCTGGACTTTCGAGACCGCCCATTCGGCTATGCGATCACCCAAGACGACATCATCGGGGCACTTGGGGCTATCGGGTACCAGCTGAATAGAGGCGATATCGTCCTCATCCACACCGGCGCTGGCTCATACAACACCGAGGGCCGATACCGAACCGACCATTGCGGGATGAGCGCCGAAGCCACGCGATTCCTCATCTCGCAGGGTGTCCGAATGATGGGCATTGATGCGATCACCTTCGATCCGCCAGTGTGGTCAATGTTCGAGACAGGGCACCTCTGGGAGGCCCATCGGGTCATGGAAGAGGAGACGTACTGGCACGTCGAGAACCTCGCCAATCTCGAATCAATCCCCGTGCCATTCGGCTTCAAAGTTGCCCTGTTTCCGGTGCTCTGGGTAGGCACGACCGGCGCTCCCGTGCGGGCCGTAGCCATCGTCGAGTGAGAGGCGCAAGGCTGATCCGGGACCAAAAGGCTAGCGCGCCGCGACATCATCGATTATCGTTCATCCTTGTAACCACGAGCAGGTGACTACAGGCCGAGGTGGAGTGTGGCGTCAGTTCCGGTGTGTCTGGTGGGCTGTGGCGTCATGGGAACGCGGCACATCGGAGGCTATCGGCGGCTCAAAGAGGCCGGCCTGTCCAACCTTGAGATCGTGGCGGTCTGCGATGTTGACGAAGTCAAGGCCAACCTAGCCGCCCGGCGCGTAGAGGAGTGGTTCGGCACTCGCCCGGCCGTTTATGCGTCGATCGACGAGGTCATCGCGGACCCACGCGTGCAGGCCCTGGACATCGCTAGCATTCCAAGCACTCACCAGGACATCGCCATCCCCGCTCTGCGGTCGGGCAGGCACGTCATCTCGGAGAAGCCCCTCGCGCTCACGATCCGGGCCTGCCAGGCGATGATTGACGCGGCGGCCGAGGGCAACGTCATCTTGGCGACGGCCGAAAACCTGCGACGCGATCCATCCATCAGGCTCGCCCGCGCGGTCTTGGACGCGGGGCTCCTCGACACGGTGTTCCTCATGGTTCACAACACAGTCGGGGGCACGGACGCGGCGGCCGGCGACTGGCGCCACTCCAAGTTCCACGGAGCGATCGGCTTGGACATGGCCGTCCACTACACGGACATCATCCAGTACCTCCTGGGCGACTTTGAGAGCATGTTCGGTCGCGGACTGATCACGGAGCCTCGCCGCCGCCGGTCGCCGGCTCCAAGTGCGGGACCCAACGATCCACCCTCGTGGATCATCCCGACCGGTGAAGATTCGGTCATTGGCCTGTATCGCATGGCGTCCGGTGCCATGGCACAGTTGGCCTACGTCCCGGCCGGTCCGGCGATGCTCGACGCGAACGAGTCGTATTACGACGAGCGGCGGATCCACGGCCGCACTGGGGCCCTAGAACTGCCGCCTCACCGCAGTGGCAGGCCGGTCGTGTTTCGTACTCACGACGAAGTTCTGACGGGCGAGGAGGTCCTCCGTGTTGTCCCGAACTTCCAGATGGACGAACTCACCACTCGGATCTTCGGCCCGGGTCGCGTCACCCACCAGTGGGATCGAATGGAAATCGACGCGGTCCATCTCGCGTTCGAGTTGTGGGATTTCGGCAACGCGATCCTCGACGGGCGGCCGCCCGAGGTCGACGGGCACCTCGGCATGACGGCCGTTGCCTCGATCCTGGGTGTCTACGAATCCGCGCTCCTCGGACGATCGGTCACGATGGCCGAAATCATGACCGGCGCGGTGACCGCTTATCAGGATGACATCGACCGAGAACTCGGTCTGCTGGCGAGCTGAGGGGAGATGACGTGCCGTACTCGATCCAAATCGCCAAGGTCGGCAGCCAGCAAGCGCCTGGACCGGAAGTCTTCTTCATGGATTCGTTCGATGTGTTCCTGCCGCTTTGGTTCACCATGGCCATCGTTCGTGGCGAAGGCCGGACCATCGCCATCAACACCGGGTTCGAGTCCGACGTTGGGCACCTCGTCGACGGCTTTCCGAAGTGGCATCCGAAGGCGATATTCGCGCGCTCCGAGGACGAGCGAGTCGAGGCCGTGCTCGCGAAGATGGGAGTCCAGCCGGCCGAGGTTGATACGGTCGTCCTGACCCCGCTCGGCTCCTATTCGGCCGGCAACATCAGCATGTTTTCGAACGCTCGGATCTGCATCCTGCGAAGTGGCTGGGCAGCTCTGCTCGCGCCCGGACCTTATTCACCGGATCGGCCGCCGACGGTGGGCGTACCGGCTCGCGAGCTCAACTATCTCCTCACGACGGGCTGGCCGAAGGTCCACCTGCTCGAGGAAGACGATCAGATCGCGCCGGGTATTACCACGTTCTTTACAGGCGTTCACCACCCAAGTTCGATGGCGATCGTGATCGAGACGGTGGACGGCCGCGCGGTTTACACCGACTCGTCTTTCTACTTTCGCAATGTCGAAGAGGACATTCCGGTCGGGATCGGCCGTAGCCTGGAGGAGGCTCGCCGAAGCTACGCGCGAATCCGGAAGGTTGCCGACCTGCTGATACCAGCCTATGACCCGGACCTCTTCAAGCGATATCCAGGGGGACGAATCGGGTGACTGATGCAAGTATGAACCTAGGGTCGTCCCGGCGGTCGTACCCCTTCCGGCTCGGCTACACATCCTCGTGTTGGGGTTACAACCCGGATCTGGACAAACTGCTCGGCACCATGAAATCCGCCGGATGGGAAGGCGTCGAGTTCAATCACATCAGCCCGGGCTGGCTCGGCACGCCGACAAGAATGCGCGAGATGTTCAAGCGCCACGACCTCGTCCCAGTCGCAATGCTCGATGCCATCAGCATCGCCGACGACGCCGAGGTGTCGCTGGAAACGCTGCGCCGATCCATCGAATACTCGGCGGAGCTTGGCTGCACCGTCTTCTGCCTGGTGGGAGCGACCCGCGTTGCCCATCGCCTGCCAACCGACGATGACTTCAGGAAACTCGCGGACCAGGCGGAGGCCCTGATCGACACAGCGCAGCCGCTTGGCGTTACCGTCGCTTACCATGCCCACCCCCTCTGCACGGCAGAAAGCGAAGAGGAACAGGATCGGCTACTGGCCCTGACCGAGCGCCTGCAAGTGTGCGTCGACGTTTCGGTTGCCGCGTTCATGCAGGAAGACCCGCTGGCGCAGCTGAGGAAATACCGTGACCGGCTGGCCTATGTCCACATGAAGGACTGGACCAAGGGCAAATTCTGTGTGATGGGCGACGGCACGATTGGTCTCGACTTCGGCGCCGTGCTGGGCACGCTGACGGAGTTGGACTACACCGGTTGGGTGATGACCGAGCTCTCGTCCTACTCGGATTACGAGGCCGAGGAGGGCTGCCGCCGGAACCGCGCGTATCTGCGTTCTCTGGGCTATTGACGTGGACACCACACATCCCGCAGGCAAGCCTCGGGTCGTCATTTCGACCAGCCGGCATGTTCGGGATTTCTACATGCGCGACGCCGATCTCGACCGCCTGGGACGGTTCGCCGACTGGGAATTCGTCGAGTTCGAGGAATCCGATCGCTGGGTCGACTGGGGCCCAAACCTCGATCCAGCGGCCATCGCCCGGCTGACTGAGGCGACCGGCAGCGCCGACGCGCTAATTGTCTGCCATCAGTCGCCGGGAGCCACGGCCGAGTTGATCGCCGCGTCTCCGAGGCTCCGGTTCGTTGGCGACCTGGAGGGCGATCGGTTCGCCCTGCGGATCGACTTGGACGCCGCGTGGGATCGAGGCATCACAGCGGTGGACACGAGCAATGGATCGTCGTATCCGGTCGCTGAATGGGCACTGGCGCTGGTCATCATCGCGCTGAAGAACGTCGGCATGATCTACCGCGAGACGATCAGGCCAGTCGAGTACGTACGGCCGGCCCCCGAGATGGATTTCTCCTGGGAACATGGCGAGCTGTACGAGAAATCAGTCGGATTGATCGGCGGCGGACACATCGCGCGGCGCCTCATGAAGTTCCTCGAGCCCTTCAAATGCCCGATCCAGGTTTACGACCCGTACCTGGGAACGGATATGGCCGAATCCCACGGGTTCACGCTTACAACGCTGGAACACGTCATGGGTGACAACGATGTGGTCGTGTGCCTGGCGCCACTCACGCCCAGGACTCGCGGCATGCTGGCCGCGCGGGAGCTCGACTGGCTGAAAGCGGGATCAGTTTTTGTAAATGTCTCGCGCGGCGCCATCGTGAACTCGGACGCGCTGATCGCCCGCCTCGAGCGCGGCGACATCTGTGCCGGACTCGACGTCTTCGACCCAGAACCCATTCCGGCCAGCAGCCGAATCAAGACATTGCCCAACGTCTTCATCACACCCCACATTGCCAGCTTTTCGAAGAATGTCCATCCGCGGATGTTCACTTTGATGGTGGATGAGCTCGAGCGATTCTTCGCAGGGCACCGCACTCTCTACGACTTGACGCCCAAATCGAAGGCGAACCGCGAGGGCGTCAGTCTGTGAGATTTGGTGTCCTCGGATTTACATCACTGCGGGAGACAACTTCATGATCGTTCTGACGGCTCGCTACTACGTCATGCCGGGCAAGGTCGATGATGTGCTCGCCGCGCTCAAGCGGATGGCTCCATTGGTTGCAGCTCATGAGCCCGATTGCGAGGTCTACCACGTCAGTCGTGCCGATGACGACCAGAACCTGCTGCTCCTATACGAGGAGTATCGGGACGAAGCGGCCTTCACCGGGCATCGCGAGACAAAGCACTTCAAGGAGATCATCGAGGGACTGGTGGTGCCCATGCTCGAGCGCCGGGAGCGCGAGCTCTTCCGGCGCGTGATCCCATAGCGCGGGGCGGACGATGAAGCTGTTGTCATTCGAGGTTGCGACGCCCCTTGGAAGCCTGACACGCGTGGGCGCCGTCGACGACAGCCACACAGTAGACCTCCAGCTAGCGTACCGGCTGATGCTGATGGATCGCGGGTCAACGCGACGCTCTGCGGAGCGCCTGAGCGAAGCGTTGCTGCCAACGGACATGGTCGACTTCATCGAAGGCGAAGATCGAACGCTCGACGCCGCCCGCGACGCCATCGACTGGGCCCAGACATGCGGCGGCGTTGGCGCAGAAGGCGAACGGATGTGGTACGGACCGGGCGAGCGGCCTCATCTTGTGCCGCTTCTCAACGCTCCGCTCCTTCGCGATTTCATGGGCTTCGAGGAGCACCTACGGAATGTCTTTCCGAGACTGGGGCGAGAGATCCCGCCAGAGTGGTATGCAATGCCCGTCTACTACAAGGGCAACCCATCCAGCGTGTCGGCCTCCGGGGATGCGATCGTGATCCCTAATTACGCCGACGAGATCGATTTCGAGTTCGAGCTGGCGGCGGTTATCGGCCGCGGTGGGCGAGACATCTCCGTCGACGATGCCACCTCGCACATCTATGGCTTCACGATCTACAACGACTTCAGCGCGCGCGAGATCCAGGCTCGCGAAATGACAGTCGGCCTGGGGCCCGCCAAGGGCAAGGACTTCGATGGTGCGCATGTTTTCGGGCCGCACCTGGTGACTCGTGATGAGATCCCCGACGTGTACGTTCTGCGAATGGTCGGCCGCGTGAACGACGAGATATGGTGCGACAGCAACTCCGGGACCATCCATTGGACCTTCGAGCAGATGATCCACCATGCCTCGGCCGGGGAGTATCTGCGGCCCGGAGAGATCTTCGGCTCCGGCACTGTCGGCAACGGCTCCGCCTTGGAACGCGGCAGGTCTTTGCGCCCGGGCGATCGGATCGACCTCGAAGTCGACCGCCTGGGCGTCCTCACCAACGCGATCAGGTCGATTTCGCCCGACGTTGTACCTCCGCCGGCGTGAGCAGCTCGACAGCTGGCACAAGTGGACCGATCTGATCCAGCCAGCCGGCTTGATCAGCAAGCCCTGCGTAAGCTTTGGGTGTGCAGTTCGCGTTCTGGCGCGAGGAAACGCCCGAGGGTGTCAGGGCAGCTCGAAAGCTCCGTCGCTAGTTTCAAGAGAGTCGGCGCGGTCAGCACCCCAGGCCGTTTGGGGGAGCTGTTCCGAGAGCGGATATGGGTTGCCGGTGATCCTTGGGCGCCGTCGGGTTGCGTATCCGGCGGCAAGATTGGCAGTGGTGTTCGACAGCTTGTGCGCGACGCACGTTCGCTGCTGGGCGAGCCAGACTTGACCACTCCACGTCGCCCTCGCCTCCGATGCGACCGGGCCGTGGCCCGACCATGATCACGTCACCGAGGGGGGACGACTGACGCCGTGGTCGTCGAACGGATCGAAGTCGGCCTATGTCGGCTGCCCCTCTCGAAACCAATCAGGCTCGGGGCGATGGTGTACCGGACCAGGGACTACGTCGCCGTACGAGCGATGGATAGCGATGGGCTTGTCGGCTACGCCCTTGGCTTTGCCCGCGGTGTCGGGGTGGTGGACGGCCTGCGCACCATCGCGCCGCTCGCGATCGGGCGACGCCCGACCGATCCGACCGCCATGCTTGAGTCCGTTCGGCGGGCGTTCATCCCCGGATGGCCGGGCCTCGTTCGGAGCGCGAGCTTGCTCGATGTGGCCTTCTGGGATATCGCGGCGAAGATGGCCGGAGTCCCGCTGGCCCGGCTGATCGAGCCAACGCGAGAACTCCGAGCACAGATTCCAGCGCTGGCTGTAGCGGGCTACTTTGCCGACCAGCGCTCTGTCGAGTCGGTCGTCCAGGAAGTCGGCGCGCGCGTCACGGAGGGATACCGCCGCGTGAAGCTCGTTCTGACGCCCGGCCTGCGGGGTCGCGATGTCGCAGTCTTCTCCGCCCTTCGTGCAGCCTTCGGCCGGGAATTGGCGCTCTCTTGCGATGCGCACGCCGCGTGGCAGACCGTCGACGAGGCCTTGGCGGCCTGCCGGACGCTCAAGCCGTTCGGTCTCGAGTTCATTGAGGATCCGTTCGCGCCTCAGGCGTGGCGCCTCACGAGGCAGCTTCGAGCGACGCTCGGTGTGCCGATCGCGGCCGGCGAGGACGTCGTGGGGATTGAAGGCTTCGAGGATGCCATCGAAGCAGCTGATGTCGTCAGGATCGACGCAACCTCGTCGGGTGGAGTGACGACAGCCCTCTCGGCCATAGATCGTTCCCAGCCCGCCGGTCGGAGCGTGTTGCCCGTGATCTGGCCCGGTATCAACGCCCAACTGGCCGCCGCGAGGCCCATCGTCTCGGCCGTTGAAGTTATTCCCAGAGACACTGGGGTCGAGCTGTCCTGGCAGCTCCTCCGCAGTGAACCGGTCATTGCAGACGGCATATGCGCCGTGGATACGGAGGCCGGCGCCGGCCTCGCCCTCGACTGGGATGCTGTGACGAGGAGCGCCGATGCCATCCTCAAACTCTGACAACCGCCGATCCGCAGATAGGCACTCCAGGGGG
>JABMNV010000186.1 GCA_013203475.1 Acidobacteriota bacterium | reverse complement strand
GGGCAAGGGACTTCCCGACACGGCAAATCTCTTTGTGCCGTTTTTTACAACCAAGCCCAACGGATCCGGTATTGGGCTGGCACTGAGTCGGCAGATTGCCGAGGCGCATGGCGGAACGATCACGCTCGAAAACCGCACGGGCGCTGTGGGATGCCGCGCCTCGCTTCGGTTGCCGATGGGGGCCTTGTCCGCCTTCAGCGTGCCATCACAATCGCATCGCCCTCGTTGAGTTCCGCCAGTGCCGATGTGATCACGAACTCGCCGATGCTCAGGCCGTCGAGCACCTGTGTGAGCTCACGAGTGGCCAGGCCGACGCGAATGTCGCGGCGGATGACCCGCTGGTCTGGCCCGACGACCAGCACGTACGACGCGCCGCTCAACCGCAGGATCGCGTCAGTGGGGACGACCATGGCCTCAGGGACTTCGGCGATGAGAATGTCGGCCAGCACCGCCGTGCCGACGGCCAGCGGCGGCACCGGGGTGCCGTCTGGTCCCGGCATCGGGGGCTGCACGAATGTCAGCGTCACCTCCGCCGTGCCAGACGCTGGTGCGACGACGGGGGTGACCGAGACGATGGCGTCCAGCGGAGCCGCCGCCAGCGGCGTCACTGTGGCCCGTTGGCCGACGACCACGTGTCCGAGATCCTGCACCGGCACGTCGATCGTAATCCGCACGCGCGACGGATCGATGATGCGAATCACTGGGTCGCTGTCGTTGGCCAGTACCGCGTCGCCTTGGTCGTGCCATCGGCGCTGGACGACACCATCGAATCGGGCGCGAATGGTGGCGCGGTCGTCGGCAGCCTGTGCGGCGCCCAGCGCGAGGCGGGTTGTGGCCACGCTGGCTTCGGCGGCCGCCAGGTCCAAGGTTGCGCTGTCGAGTTCGACTCTGGCGACCAGCCCCCGATCCATCAGCGCCGCCAGTTGGGCGACCTGAGCCTGGGCGGTCTCGACGCGGCGTACGGCGAGGCTGATTTCCAATTCGGCCGCCTCAATCTGGGCCATCCGACTTGGGACTTCGAAACGCGCAATGATGTCGCCCGCGGCGACCCGCTCACCTTCGGCGACCGGCAGATCGATCACGGTCGATGTCTCGACCGCGTAGACGGTCCAGTCGGCATCCGGCACCGGTGTCACCGTGCCTCGGGCGCTGACGACGCGGCGCACGACGGTGAGTCGGGTCGGCTCGACGGAGACCTCAATGGCGCCCGTCAGCGTACTGTCGGAGACGACCTCGCGACTGCAGGCCGCCGCACCTGATAGCGACGCCAGCAGCACGACCGCCATGGCCGCACGCGAGGCCGAGGTCCAGGACAGCGTGTACGCCAGGCCCGCGCCAATCGCGGCATACCATGGCCACGCAATGGGTGTGAACCAATAGACTGAGAACACCACGACCCACGCTGCGATCATGGCCGAGGCCATGCGATTGGCGCTGGCATCGCGACGAGTGGCGGCGACCAGGAACGCGCCGAGCACGGGCCCGGCTCCGAGTCCCAGCACGCTCAGGCCTGCCGTCAGTACCGAGCGGGTCATTTGCGTGGCGAGCAGGGCGATCGCGATCTGCACGACCCCCCACGCGACGGTGGCCCGCTTGGCCACCGACATCATGGCGTCGTCAGACGCGGTCGGGTTCCAGTACTTGAGATAGAAGTCGTTGACCGTTGTGGCTGCCAACGAGTTGATCGAGGGCGACAGCGCTGCGGCCACGATGGCGGCCACCACAAGGCCCGTCAACCCGGCTGGCAACTGGCTGCCGACAAATGCCGGAACAATCATGTCCGGTCGAGAGAGCATGGGGGCGTCGTGCGTCTGATAGAAGGCAGCCAACGCCACACCGATAAAGAGAAACAATCCAAATTGGAAGAACACCAGGATGCCTGAGAGTGATAAGCCCACCTGTGCATCGCGTTGCGAACGCGCCGCCAGCAAGCGCTGCACCAGGAACTGGTCTGTGCCATGCGTGGCCAGCGTGAGCGTTAAGCCACCGACAATGCCGGCCCAGAATGTGTAGGCCTTGAAAAAGTCGAGGCCCATGTCGAAGACCGCGAATCGTCCGGTGGCCACGCCGTAGTCGACCACGCCCGAGAAGCCACCAGGCACGCCCGCCACGGCAAACCAGACGACGATCAGGGCGCCCGCCAGGTACACGAACATCTGGACGACGTCGGTCCAGATGACGGCGGCCGCGCCGCCATAGAAGGTGTAGACGATCATGGCCACGCCGAGCACCAGAATGGCGGCGGACACGGGCACGCCGACAATCGTGGCGACCACAAAAGACGTGGCGAAGAGCCGGATCCCGTCTCCCGCGCTTCGGGTCAGCAGAAACATGGCGGAGCCGAGGTTGCGGACGGGCGCGCCGAAACGCTCATGCAACACTTCGTACGAGGTCAGCAACCGCTTGGAGAAATACCGGGGGATGAACAAGCTGCTGATGATGAAACGGCCGACTACGTAGCCCAGCGCCAGTTGAAGAAAGGGAAGGGGGAGGGAAGAGAAAGAAGAAAAAGGGGGGGAGGGAGGAGGGGGAATGCCGACAAAGGTCAGCGTGCTGG
>JABMNV010000185.1 GCA_013203475.1 Acidobacteriota bacterium | reverse complement strand
GGGTGACGCGGCGCCGGCCCGTGCTCTGCTCGCCACAGGCATTCCCGCAGACGACACGTCGAACATCCATGCCCAGGAGCTACGTGGCCTGATCGCGCTCGCCGACGGAAAGACCGACGACGGCCTCAGGCAACTTGGTGCGGCGGCGACGGCCGAAGCCGCGTTGCCATTCGAGTTTGGCCCGCCCGCCATGGCGAAACCGACGTTCGAACTGTGGGGGGAGGAACTCGCACGCCTCGGGCAAGACGCCGCGGCACGCGAGGCCTGGACGCGCGCAGCCGAGCGCACCCCTGGCCGGACGCTTGTCACGACACGTCTCCGGTGTTGTTGACAAATGATTTGACCGCTTTCCTCAAAGATCGCGTTGTAGCGTCCCAAATTCGATCGTGCGGCGGGCCGGGTTTCGGAGGATTAATGCCGGCCGCGGAACTCGTCTGGGCTTCGTGGCTGGTGCGTGGGGTCATTTTGTCGAGGCGTGGCGTGACCGGTCCGGAAACCCGCCGTAGGCGCCCACCTCGCCCCACCCCAGGTTGTCGGGAAACATGAAGACACGATGTTGCTGAACGAACGGATGATCGCAACGAATCGCCGGATTGCGTAATAGAGTACCGCACGCCCATGTCATATCTTCGCCGTTGCTCCCTGACGTGCGGTCTGGTCGGTTTGTTGGCGGTGACCACCGCGTGTCAGGCTTCCCGTCCTCCTCCAATGGAAGGGGCTGCCGAAACGACATTCGACGCGACGATCCCCAACTCATCACCGACGCCGCTGGCTGGGCCTGCCGGAATGGTGTGGATTCCGGGCGGCGAGTTCTCGATGGGAATCCACGCGTCTGCTGACGCACTGTCCGATGTGCCCGGCGTGACCGTCGATGCACGGCCAATTCACCGGGCATCCGTTGATGGGTTCTGGATGGATATCACCGAGGTCACCAACCACCAGTTCGCGGCCTTTGTGGCGGCGACCGGGTACGTGACGGTCGCCGAACGACAGCCTGATCCGGCCGAGTTTCCAGGCGTTCCCGCAGAGTTGCTCACACCTGGCTCCGCTGTGTTTGCGTCACCAGGGCGGCCAGTCGATCTGAGGAACGCCTCGCAGTGGTGGAGTTACGTCGAGGGCGCGAACTGGCGGCACCCGGAAGGGCCCGACAGCCGCCTCGATGGGCGAGAGCAGCATCCCGTGGTGCACGTGGCGTTTGAGGACGCCGATGCATACGCGTCCTGGATTGGTCGACGACTGCCCACCGAAGCCGAGTGGGAATTTGCGGCCCGCGGCGGATTGACGGGCAAGCTCTTTGTCTGGGGCGACGAGTTGACTCCGGACGGAAACCACCGGGCCAATATTCATCAAGGGATGTTTCCGAGCACCGACTCGGGCGCCGACGGATTTGCCGGCATTGCCGCCGTGGCCCAGTACGCACCAAACGACTATGGTCTGCACGACCTCGCCGGCAATGTTTGGGAGTGGGTGAGCGACTGGTATCGCTCCGACTACTACCAAGCGCTGGCTGAGGCTGGTGGCGTGGCCGACAACCCTCAGGGGCCGTCGTCGTCCTTTGATCCGGCGGAACCCGGTGCCCGGAAGCGCGTGCAACGAGGGGGCTCATTCCTGTGCACCGATCAGTACTGCTCGCGATACCTGGTCGGCACTCGCGGCAAGGGTGAGGTCTCGACCGGAAGCAACCACGTCGGCTTTCGGACCGTCAGCCGTGGTCGGTAGCGTGTGTCCGACGTGACTGACCCTTTGTTGCTCTCGACGTCTCAGAGACGCCGCACCTACTCGGCCCTCTTTGCCGGCGTGGCGACGTCCACCACCGGCTTCATCGCGGTGGCGACCGTGAATAGTCTGGTCGCCGAAGACCTGACCGGCAGCGCGGCGTGGAGCGGTATTCCAGGAGCCGCCACGGTCCTTGGCACGGCGGTGGGGGCGATGGCGATCTCGGCGGTCGTGCGGCGGGTAGGGCCACGGACCGCACTCGCGCTTGGCTACGCCCTGGCGACGTTGGCCATCGCAACGGCGGCCTCGGCGATTCTCGCGCAGCACTTTGTCTTGTTCGTGGCCGCCCTCTTCATGTTCGGGGTCGGATTTGGCTCCAACCGCCTCGCGCGGTATGTCGCGGCCGACCTGTATCCGGTCGCAGAACGCGGCACAATGATCGGGTGGATCGTGTGGGCGTCCACGATCGGAGCGGTCGCGGGGCCGGCACTTCTCGCTCCCTCACGCGCATTGGCCGAGTGGATTCCGCTGTACGGCCTGACGGGGCCGTACCTGATCTGCATGCTGGCCGCTGCTCTGTCGTGCGCCATCACGTTGACCGCGCCGAAGCGGATGCCCCGGCGGACCCTGATCACGGCCAACGGCCCAGCGAGCCCAGGCTCGTCTGCAGGAACGCTGCTGCGACGCGCTCCAGTCACGCTCGCGCTCGTGTCGATGGTGTCGGGGCAATTCGTCATGGTGTTGGTGATGACGATGACGCCAGTGCACATCCGGCATGAGGGGTATGGTCTGGGCGCAATTGGACTGGTGATTTCTGCGCATACGCTCGGCATGTTTGGACTGTCGCCCATCACCGGAAAGCTGGCCGACCGCTTCGGTCGAGTTCAGGTCTTGGCGGCCGGTGTGGCGGTACTTGTGCTCGCCTGCCTGTCGGCCGTCACAGCGGCGTGGAGCACCTCGTATCCGCTGATGGTGCTGTCGCTGTTCCTGCTCGGCGTTGGATGGAATCTTGGTTTCGTTGCGGGAAGCGCACTCCTGACCGACAGCGTGCCGCACGACGACCGCACCCGTGTGCAGGGGCTCGGCGACACCATGATCTGGAGCGGTGGCGCCGTGGCGAGCGTCGCTTCTGGATGGATGCTGGCCCGAGTCGGGTTTGCCGGGCTAAGTGTGATCGGCGCAGTCCTGGCGCTCGCGCCCCTGGTGCCATTGTGGAAGTTGCGTGGCGCGTCGCGTTCGTGAGCCGGAAGTTCGCACCTACCGCCAGCGGGTGATGTCCGCTCCAGCTGGCGCGTACTTGAGGATATGCGCGACCATGCGCTGATGCAGGTCCGCGCCGCGCGGCCCCCAGCAGTGCGGCGCCATCGGTTCGAAGACGATCTCACCCGTGAACGGTGGGTCCACGGCTCGCTCCTTGAGAAATTCGTCGAGGTGGCGCACGCCCATGTTGAGGTAGTACGAGTCCATGTCACCGATATAGACGTTGATTTTGTGCGCGACCTTTGGTCCCAGCGTCGTCCAGTTGCTTTCGAGGATCTCGCGCAGGTCGTACTTTTTCCAGCGTTCCGCCACGGTCTTGTTGATGACACCGGTCTTCTTGTCCCAGAGGCGCTGCGGGTAGCCGTCGGGGCCGACGGGGGAGTAGGTCGCCTCCCAGATGTCCCATTGTCCCCCTGATCGGGAGTTGTCACCGACGATCAGCTCGTACCAGTTTTCGTCTTTCATCATCGATTGAATGTTGCCGTCAGGGCGACGTTGATTGGGGCGCTCGATTTTCATCCAGTCGCGCTCGAGCCAATAGGCATTGGCGTCCTCGTACACGTTCACGATTTGGTGATAACGCAGGTCGACGCCATCGGGGCACAGCGAGAAGGTGCCACCGTAGAAGTCGGGGTAGAGCACTTGCAGGGCCAGTGCGATCCAGCCACCCGTGGAGCCTCCGGTCAGGATGCGCGCCCATGGCTCTCGAATGACGCGGAACCGGGTTTCGATCTCGGGGATGAGTTCCTTGAGGATGGCTTCGCCGTACGGTCCGTTGTTCTCGGAGTCCACCGCGTAGGAGTCGTCGTAGTAGGGCGACGGGTGCTGAACGGTCACGTAAATCGTGCGGGGAGTGTCGTCGGCCTGCCAGTACTTCTGGAAGGCCTCATCGCGGTCGAAGCCTCCCGGCGCGCCGGTTGAGAAATGGCCGTGCTGAAACACGATGGGGTATTTCACGTCAGGGTGACTGTCGTAGTCGCGTGGCAGCAGGACAGTGGCGCCCAGATAGATGGGGTGGCCCCAGAATGCGGTCAGCAGGTCGCTTTGAATTCGAAACCGCCTGACTGATGGGGTGTCGGCAGGCGGCGTGATGGGCGGAATAACCTTGTCGGCGACCAGTCGAATGGGTGGCAGGGCACCCGGAGTGACCTGGACTTTGACCGGGTCGCCATAGAGGTTGCCCTGAGAGGTGCGCCAGTTCTGGCCTTCCCATTGGTCCATGTGCAGCCACACCGTGTGGCCGTCGGCCCGCGGAAACCGGGTGTAGACGTTGACGAACGGCTGCACCCAGTATTCGCCGGCTGGGAGGTCGGCGAGGCTGGCGACAGGATGGCCTTTAGTGGCGGGCGAGAACCTGACGGCGGTTCCGGGCGCCAGTTCGTTGACAGCCACCGAAAACAAAGGCGCCCCCGTGGGCCCAGCCTGCCGGATGGGCGTCTGCCGGTCGTTGACCTTGCTGATGGCGACATACACCTGTCCCGTGACGGCCTCTGGTCGGGCCGCAGCCGAAAATGACACCGTGAATACAGGCTGAACCGCCTGATCGGCTGTCAATTTGAGGACTGGAGCGCAGAACAGGGCAAGCAGGGCGGCAAGGGCGAAGCGTCTAACCATGAGACGATTCTGGCACAGACGGACTATTTGTCGGCGGTACGTTGCTGTACGAGGCGCTCTTCTGCTAAGCTCGCTAGGTTCTTCGGGTTCTAGGACACCCTATCTAGAATCCGCGTCAAGCCGAACGAACGCGATCGAGACGCGTTCTGAGAAAAATGGCTTGGTTGTATCCGAGTGATTGGCTCGTTGCGCTGTGCGCGACCTTTGCCATCGCCCACGCTGACACCAGCAATAGGGGAAATGTTTCAGGTGCCGAACCTTTGGGTTCTCAGGCCTGGGGCGACACGCATCGCCAGATGCCGAAGCGACGCCGTTTGTGCGGTCGCGATGGTGCCTGGGTGACTGGTGTGCGACGCGTTTTCGAAATTGTTGACGAGAGTTCAGTATGCCGACGATTAGCCAACTGGTTCGCAAGGGTCGAGAAAAAATTCTCTGGAAGACCAAGAGTCCCGCGCTGCAGCGCAGCCCGCAAAAGCGCGGCGTGTGCGTGCGTGTGTTCACCCAGACTCCGAAGAAGCCGAACTCGGCGCTTCGCAAGGTCGCGCGTGTGCGGCTGACCAACGGAATTGAAGTGACGACCTACATTCCGGGTGTGGGACACAACCTGCAGGAGCACTCGCTGGTGCTGATTCGCGGTGGCCGTGTCAAAGACCTCCCGGGTGTGCGGTATCACGTGGTGCGTGGCACGCTCGACACGGTTGGCGTGGCCGGGCGTATGCAGGGACGCTCGAAATACGGCGCCAAGCGCCCCAAGAAAGCTTAGTCAGGCGTTAGGGGATTTAGACCATGCCGCGTAGAAGAGAAATAGCGAAGCGTTTAGTTCCGGCGGACCCGATTTATGACAGCCCGCTGGTCACGAAATTCATCCGCACCATCATGCAGGACGGCAAGCGGAGCACGGCCGAGCGCATCATGTACGGCGCGCTGAATATCGTGAAAGATAAGACGTCAGACGACCCCCTCAAGATTTTCAAGAAGGCCGTCGATAACGCCAAGCCCGCGCTCGAGGTCAAGTCTCGCCGCGTCGGTGGTTCGAACTATCAGGTGCCGATTGAGGTCAACCCGACCCGTCGGCTGTCACTGTCTCTCCGTTGGTTGTCTGGGTTCGCGGCAAGTCGCGGCGACGGCAAGACCATGGAAGAGAAGTTGGCGAATGAGTTCATGGACGCCGCGAATCTGCGCGGCGGTGCGGTCAAGAAGCGCGAAGACGTGCATCGGATGGCCGAGGCCAACAAGGCCTTTGCGCACTACAGGTTCTAACGATCATGGCTAGACTCGTTCC
>JABMNV010000184.1 GCA_013203475.1 Acidobacteriota bacterium | reverse complement strand
GGCCCCCGCAAGCGGCCCCCATTTCCACCCCGACCGCCCCTGCCGGCTCCACCACCGCCGCCGCGACCACCCGTGCCACCCCCGACGCTGCTGGCAGCAGGTGTGCCTCCGATATCGGCGTGTCTGAGATTCCAGACGACACGGTTGATGCCTCGCTCGCGGGTCGCCGGTATGCGCGCGATCTCGGTGCCGGACGCGTCGTGAATCGACAGCGTGACTGCAGACCCGGCTGTTCCCAGCCAGTAGTCGATCACGCCTCCATCCGCCGGATTCTGTCCGCGAAACACCATGTCGCCCATGTGGGCCTTGAGGTTGGTGTAGCGAATCATGTCAGCCGTGGCTGGCGCGAAAAGCGCTGCAGGAGGGGGCGCCGAGGATCCGCCCAGGCCCTGCAGCGCGCTGACGCTATCAAGAATCCACACACCGCGTCCGTGGGTGCCCAGCACCAGGTCGTTGTCGCGTGGATGGATGAGCAGGTCATTGATCGCCAGCGTCGGCAGGTTCTCGCCCAGCGGCATCCAGTGGGCACCGGTATCGAGTGAGACAAAGAGGCCGAGTTCCGTGCCGAGATAGAGGACATTCGGGTTCCTCGGGTCTTCCCGAATGGTCCGTGCGACCCGCGACGCGGGCAGGTTGCCAACGATTGATGTCCACGTCCGTCCGAAATCCGCCGAGCGGTAGACGTAGTTCGCAAAGTCGTCGCTTCGGTGATTGTCCACCGTCATGTAGACAACGCCGTCGACGTGGCGTGACGACTCGAGGCCCGAGAACCACGCCCCAGCCGGCAGGCCCGGCACACGCGTCTGCGCGTCCGTCCACGTGACACCCTCGTCGCGCGACACGCGCAGTCGGCCATCGTCTGTGCCGACATAGAGCAGACCCTTTACACGAGGTGATTCCGCGAGAGCCGACGTCGTTGGCCAATACGGCACGCCGTCATCGAGAGACAACGTATCGTTCGTCGGCAGCCGCCCCATGATTTCGAGTGTTCGTCGGTCAACCCCGTGCGTCATGTCTCCCAAGTCTTCCCACGTGCTGCCCTGGTCCCGGCTGCGGAAGAGATGCCGTGCGCCGGCGTAGACCGTGTTCGAGTCGTGAGGCGACAAGAGGAACGGCGCATCCCAATTGGCCGGATGCATGGCGTTGGCCAGTTCTGGTTCCGGCAACGACTGCGCGTAGACGTCGAAGTTGCGTCGCGCGCCGATGGCGCCTGTGGGGTCGCCAGGTCTGATGTCGACGCTTTGCGATGTCTGGACGTCGTTGCGCGAGAGACCGAGGTACTGTGACGCCGCGTACACGTTGCGAGGATTCGCCGGGTCTGGCACCACGCCAAACCCGTCTCCACCACACAAGCGACGCCAGTCCTCGTTCAGGATGCCGCTCGACGAGTAGTTTGCGCTTGGGCCCACCCAGCAACCGTTGTCCTGCAACCCGCCGTACACGCTGTAGGGCACGGCGTTGTCGACCGCGACCCGGTACAACTGGCTGACTGGCAACGACGTGACGTACAGCCACTTGAGGCCTCGGTCGTACGACAGCCCAATGCCGCCATCGTCGAGCTTGATGACATGCTGAGAATTCTTTGGGTCGACCCACACCAGACGGTCGTCTCCGTGCAGCGATTGCCGCACTGACTCAAACGTGCGTCCACCGTCGTGCGAGACGCTGTAGGAGTTGACCATGTAGATGCGTTGGTCGTCGTTGGGATCGACCAAAATTTGACTCGCGTACATCGGCCGAGGGTTCCAGTCGCTCATGAGCGTCCAGCTCTCACCGGAGTCACCAGATCGGTAGACGCCACCTTTTCTGATGAGGTACGCCGTCGATGCGTTGTACTTCTCGCCCTGTTCAATCGAGACGTAGACGATGCGGGGATCTCTCCGATAGATCGAGATGCCAATGCGTCCATATTCGCCTGCGGGCAGTCCATTGCCACTGAGCTTGCGCCACGTCGTGCCACCGTCCGACGACTTGTAGAGTCCGCTGCCGGGTCCGCCGCCGTCAAAACCGAAGGCGGTCCGGCGACGCTGATAGGTTGCCGCGTACATGGTGTCTGGGTTGGACGGGTCCATGGCCACGTCCACGACGCCGGTGTCGCTGTTGACCTGGAGGACCGGTGTCCACGAGCGGCCACCGTCGCTGGTTCGATACAGCCCGCGTTCGGCGTTGGCTCCCCACAAGTGTCCCAGTGCTGCGACAAAGGCCACATCCGGGTTGGACGGGTGGAGCACGATGCGACCGATGTGGTGTGAGTCACGCAGCCCGACGTGGGACCACGTCCTGCCCGCGTCGGTGGACTTGTAGACACCGTTGCCCCACGACGAGCTCTGCCGATTCGCACGTTCACCGGTGCCCACCCACAGGATGTCCGGGTTCGCCTGATTCACGGCGATGGCGCCGATGGAATGCACTTCTTCTCTCTCGAAGACCGGTGCAAACGTGACGCCGTTGTCTTTGGTGCGGAAGATGCCCCCGGTCGCGCTGGCCGCGTAGAACGTGTATGGCTCGCTCTCGACGACCGCCAAATCCACGAATCGCCCACTCATATTGGCGGGACCGATATTGCGGAATTGCAGGGCTGACAAGTCGGCGGCCGAGATTGTCGATGCTGGCGTCTGCGTTGACTGCGCGGTCAGGCGGCTGATGGTTGACTGGGTACCGAATAGCACCAACAGAGCCAACAGAATCAGTGGAACTCGTTTTGACATGGTCATGCCCCGCATCTTACTGCGTCGACCCCTACCGTGGCAGCGCGCCGCTAAGGAGTTCGGTCACCACGTCGGGCGCCTCCGAATGAATCCAGTGCCCACCGGTGCGATGGTGGAGAAAGACCTGGCCTGGCGACGCGCGTTCGAGGCGCGCCACGGCGTCCGCTGAGAGCACGCTGGATTCAGACGCTTTGAGAAAGTGCAGCGTGTGATCCGGCGCAGGTGATTCGACTTCGGACCACAGTTCGGTGGCGAAGAAGCTTCGCATCAAAGCGTCCATGGCGTCGAAGTTGAGCTGCCAGACGAAGCGGTCGCCTGCCCGGCGCAGGTTCGAACTCATCCACTGGCCGACACCAGGGGCGTAGCCAGCGGCCGTGATTGCCTTGGCGGCCTCGCCGCGAGAAGCAAAGTGTTCGGGCAGCTCACGAATGATGTCAAGCATGCCCCAGGCACTGCCTGACGGCGCACGCGCGTCAGGCGTGGAGTCGATCACCCAGGTGTGGAGGGGCTGGTCGTGATGGTTTTTGGCAAACGCGAGGGCGACCTTGCCACCAAAAGAGTGGCCCAGGACCGCATCCACGACGATGCCGCTGGCAGCGAGCCAGTCGTCGAGGTCGGCTGCCAGTCCCATAACCGTGTCGCCATGTGCGCCCGGGCCGGAGTCACCGTGGTGCGGAAGGTCGACCAGAAAGCACTGATACTCGGGCCGGGCCGCGACGACGGACTTGGCGATGCTCTGCCAGTTCCTGCCTCGACCGTAGATGCCGTGAAGCATGACCAGCGATCGGCGTGGCGCATCTGGGGGTGGCGCATCTGATTGAGCGATTCGGCTGATGGCGATCATCGCCTCCATCTTACGGGGGCAGAGCGTTATATTCTGTGTGGCGTATGGCGAAAAAGTACTGGTTGATGAAATGTGAGCCGGCTGCGTACACGATTCACGACTTGAAGCGCGACGGCGAAACAAACTGGGAAGGCGTACGCAACTACCAGGCCCGCAACTTCATGCGCGACGAAATGCAGGTGGGCGACGCGGTGTTGTTCTACGCGTCGAACGCCGACCCGTCAGGCGTGACTGGGCTGGCGACCATTTCGAAAGCAGGGTATCCCGACCAGTTTTGCTGGAAGAAGGGCCACAAGTACTTTGACGAGGCCAGCACGAAGGAGAAGCCGCTCTGGTACATGGTGGACCTTGCTTTTGTGGTCGCGTTCAACGAGACCATTGCCCTCGAGTCACTCAAGTCAACGCCCGGCCTTGAAGCGATGAAGGTGGTCCAAAAGGGGAGTCGGCTGTCGGTCCAACCGGTCACCAAGGCCGAGTACGACATCGTCGTGCGGCTTGGCCGCAAACGCTAGATGTCGATTGCTTTCCAAGCTGGACCCACTGCACACTTCTTACACGCTCGGAGTGGAGATACCTCCGGGTTGTCGTCAACTCCCTGGTATCGCTTATGGAAAAAACTTGCCCTTTCCCTCTTTACTGGATCCCTCGTCGGCGTTGTCGCTCTGGTCTCGATGTCGTCGGCTGCACTCGGCGCAGCACCACAACGTAAGAACCTCGATTTCACGCTGGCCAACAAGACTGGCGTGGTGGTCATGGAGGTCTACTTGTCACCGACCCGCTCCGACGAGTGTGGTGAGGACGTGATGGGCGAAGACATCCTTGATGATGGCGAGAAGGTCGACATCAAGTTCTCAAGCTCAGAAACCGAATGCAACTGGGACCTCAAGGTCATCGACGAAGATGACGACGAAATTGTGTGGACGAAGCTGAACCTCTGCACGGCCAACGAGATCGCCCTGATGTGGGAGAACAAGAAGCCCACGGCCATTATCAAGCAAGAACGCTCACGGGCTTGTGGCTGATTGCGCTACTGTAGTCGGCCACGAGCCCATTCTTGTCTTCCTCGCACCGCACCGCCCTCCCCGTTCTCGGCGCGCTGAGCGTCTGCCACCTGCTCAATGACCTGTTGCAGTCGCTGTTGCCCGCGCTGTATCCCGTCTTCAAAGATTCCTACTCACTCGACTTCTGGCAAATCGGGATGATCACGCTGGCCAATCAGGTCACCGCGTCACTCCTGCAGCCTCTGGTGGGCCACTACACGGATGCCCGGCCGCATCCCTATTCGCTGGCCCTCGGGATGAGCGTGACCCTGGCCGGTGTGCTGGTGCTGGCGTCGGCCAGCACCTACCCTTGGCTGCTCGTAGCGGCGGCCCTGGTCGGCATCGGTTCTTCGATTTTTCACCCGGAGTCATCCAGAATCGCTCGGCTGGCGTCCGGTGGCCGCCATGGTCTGGCGCAGTCGCTCTTTCAGACCGGCGGCAATCTTGGCACGTCCCTGGGCCCGCTGCTGGCGGCGTTCTTTATCCTGCCTCGGGGCCAGGGCAGCGTCGCCTGGTTTTCGGTCCTGGCACTTGTCGCGATCGTGATTCTCTGGCGCATCGGCCGCTGGTATTGGACGACGGGGCAGGAGCGGCGCCGTAGCGCAGTCCACCTGACGGCCGCCCCCACACTGCCGCCGGCGCAGGTCAAGAAAGTGATGGCCATTCTGCTGGCCCTGGTCTTCTCGAAGTACGTCTACGTCTCGAGTTTTGTCAGCTTCTTCATGTTTTTCCTCATCGACCGGTTTGGCATCTCGGTTCAACAAGCCCAATTCCATCTCTTCGGATTCCTGGGTGCAGTCGCAGCGGGCACATTCATGGGTGGCCCTCTCGGAGATCGGTTTGGCCGCAAGCCAGTGATTCTGGCGTCGATTCTTGGCGTGTTGCCGTTCGCTCTCGCTCTGCCCTACGCGAGTCTGTTCTGGACGACCGTGCTGAGCGTCATGATCGGCCTCGTGCTCTCATCTGCGTTTTCGGCAATTCTGGTCTTCGCACAGGAGCTCGTGCCGCACCGAGTTGGCCTCGTGTCAGGGTTGTTCTTCGGGTTTGCGTTCGGGGTGGCCGGGGCCGGTGCGGGGGCCCTCGGATGGTTGGCCGACGTCACCAGCATCGACTTCGTCTATCACCTGTGCTCGTTCCTGCCGGCAATCGGCCTCTTGGCCCTCTGGTTGCCGGGGCGGTCGCGGTTGCTCCAGCTTGCCTCCTCCAGCTCGAACAGCTGATACGATGGCGCACCCATGCGCGTGGCGATCGTCGGCGGTCCAGGAATCGGCAAGAGTACACTCGTACGCCAACTCGGCGACCTGTATCACCATGGCTCCTACGGCGAAGGTGAGGAAGGCGTGTGGGACCCGCGTGTGCTCGCCGATATTGAGGCCGGGCGAAACCCCGTTGGTGTGACGGCCTACTTCGGGTGGCTGTACGACGCGAACTACCGCGACGCCACCGAACACGATGACTCCGACAAGGTCATCTTCTTCGAAGGGTCGCGCATTACACTCGAGGCTCATATCGTGGAATACCCAGCCAAACATCATGCCTCGCTGCGCGAGGTACTACGGATCGGTGACGCCTGGTGCCCAGACAAGGTGATCGTGCTGACATCGAGCACAGACACGATCGAGAAACACATCAGACAGCGCAATAGACTGCACGAAAACATCGAGCAGACGGTCGAGCGATTTCAGCTCATTGATGCAGAGTTTCGACGACTGGCTCCGCTGCATCCGAACACGGTGGTCATTAACCGGGACCACCGTGAGTTCCATGAACGTGCCGGGCTCACTGAGATTATTCGCGAGGCCGGCCTGCCACCGTTCACAGAGATTCCCTATCGCCAGATGGACCGGTATCAGGAGGCTGAATGACACGTCGTATTGTGTTGCGTCTGGTTGCGGCTCTGGCCGCGAGTTGGCCGCTGTCGTCGCTCAAGGTCTTCGCCCACGTCGCTGCCTCGCCGCAGAACGGGCAGGCGACCACGCTTGCCGCCGTGGCGGAAGTCGTGTTGCCCTCGTCACTGACGGCCGACGAACGGCGGGCGGCGGTGACGGCATTCTTCAATTGGATCGCGGGTTACCGCGAGGGCGCCGAGATGGGCCACGGTTATGGGAGCACCCGACTGAGAAACACCGGGCCCTCGCCCGCGACGGCGTATCCCGCCCAGCTCGAGGCACTCGAATCCGCCGCGCGCGCCCGTGGCGCGACTTCCCTGGGCGCGCTGTCACCCGCCGACCGACGCGTCGTCATCGAAGACGCCTTGACGACGCCCAGCCGAGTGACGCAGTTGCCCGACCGGCCCAACGGTACGCATGTGGTGGCCGACTTCATGGGGATGTTCTTCAACAGCTCGGAAGGGTACAACCTGGCGTACCGCGCCGCGATCGACCGCGAAGACTGCCGGGGCCTGGACGGGTCGGAGTCGGCTCCGGGGCCATGGCCTATTCGGCAGGGAGGTCGCTGATGGCCGTCCACGAATGTGACGTCTGCATCATCGGCGGCGGGATCACGGCAGCGATGGTGGCCGAGAAACTTGCCGCCCTCCGCCCCAACCTTTCGATCATCGTTGTCGAGGCGGGAAAGTCGTTGTTCGATGACGACAACCGGTTTGAGTACCGCCAACGGGGTCTCGACTACGCAGAGAATCAATGGCCGGGCGACTTTGTGGAAGACCAGTCGGCCGACGGCATCATTTCGAGAACGATGGCCGTGGGTGGCTCGGCGCTTCACTGGGGTGGCGTCTGCAATCGGTTCTCCGAAGAAGATACGCGACTGAAGTCGCGGTACGGGTTGGCGGTCGATTGGCCGATCGAATGGGCCGAGCTTGAGAAGTACTACTGCGAAGCCGAGCGCCGTATCGGCGTGTCTGGCGAACCGGGGCCGATCGCGGAAGATGCGCGATCGGAACCGTATCCGATGCTGCCGATGGAGATGACGTTCAACCTCATCCAGTTGAAGGCATGGGCGGAGAAGAGCGGCGCGCCGTTCTGGACGACTCCGCAGGCGAAGAATACGGTGAATGGTTACGGCGGCCGGAGCATCTGCCTCCGCTGCAATACATGCGAAATCTGCCCCACCGGTGCCCGGTACTCGCCCGACTGGACGTTCAAGCAACTGATTGGGGCCAAGCGCGTGCAGTTGCACGACCAGACCCTCGTGCGTCGGCTTGAGTTGGACGAGGCCACGACGCGCGTCGCCGTTGCCCACGCGGTCAGGCAAGACGGTACCGCGCGTGAAGAAGAATACCGTGCGAAGACGTTCGTGCTGGCCTCCGGGTACACGTGGAGCCCGCACCTGTTGCTGCTGTCGGCCAACAGCCGGTTTCCCAATGGTCTCGCCAACCGATCAGACCACGTCGGTCGGTATATGACGGGCCATCTGGCGTACCAGACGACGATGGACCTCGACCTGAAGATCTATCCCGGGATGAACGCACAGCACAGCCTGATTTCCAGGCAATATTTCAGATGCGCCGCCGATACGCCGTATGTGCGACATGACCTCCGCGTCTGGGAAAGCGGCGGAGGACGAGCGCCGCGATTGCGCGGCGAGGATGGCGGCTTGCTGATGGGCGACGCGTTGCTCGACGACTGGCGGAGCCGGACTGGGCGCGGGACCGCACGCGTGCGGGGCTACTACGACGTGCACCCCGACTGCGACAGTCGACTGACCTTGAGCGCGGCGTCGAAGAATCGGTGGGGCGATGCCCTCCCGCTGGTCAGCCACAAAATCGACGCGGCGACCCAGGCGCGGGAGGCCAGCACGCGAGCACACTTCGAACAGCTCTTTGCCTCGATGGCCAAAGCCAACGATGGACACGTGGGGAGAATCAGCGGCCTGCCGTATCAGGACCATCCGGCTGGAGGGTGTCGCATGGGAACCGATCCTGCGACCAGCGTGGTCGATTCCCATGGCCGGACGCATGACCACGAGAACCTGTTCGTCGTGGGGTCGCCCACGCTTCCGACCGGCGGGTGCACTAACGGGACGCTGACGTTTGTCGCGCTGGCGCTGCGGTCGGCTGACGCGATCGTGGGCTGACGCACGACGCGGACAGGCCACGATCGGATCCGACCCAACCCTTGGGGCGTCGATCTCGTCGAATGAGAGAATGCGGAAATTTAGATGCGACCGTTGATTGATGATCTCTGGCAGGCCACCCGTCGGCTCGGGCAACGACCGGCCCTGACCCTGGTCGCGTGTGCCACGCTGGCACTGGGTCTTGGCGCCAACATCGCCATTTACACGCTCGTGTGTGCCGTTTCGTCCCAGCCGCTTCCGGTCAGCGCACCTTCCGAGTTGTACCGGCTTGGTGACGATGACAACTGTTGCGTGAATTCCGGGATGCAGTCGCGGTATTCGCTATTCTCCTATCCGCTTTATTCGCATCTTCGCGACCAAATTTAGGAATTCACCTCGCTGGCGAGCTTCCAAGCCTCGCTGCAGGACATGAGTGTGCGGCCAGAAGGCGGATCCGTGTCGCTCTCGGCGTCCTCCGATTACGTGTCCGGAAACTACTTCGACACCCTCGGCGTGGCTCCGGCATTGGGCCGCCTACTGAAGGCTGACGACGATGACCCCGCCAGACCAGCGGTGTTTGTGATGAGTTATCGCGTCTGGCGCGATCAGTTCGGCGCCGATCCCGCGCTCATTGGCCAGACCTTCGTCGTGGGCGGGACGGGAATGACTCTGGTTGGCGTCTCCGAGGAACGCTTCTTTGGTGAGACCCGGCGTCCTGAACCGCCCGGTCTGTTCCTGCCGCTCGGCATCGAACGACAGGTACGTGGAGCAAGTTCGATGATCGACCGCGAGGCGCAGGACTGGCTGAGAATCATCGGTCGGCTGCCCGATGGGGGGAGAGTTGAAGCGACGCAGGCCCAGGCGGATGCGGCGCTACGCCAGTGGTTGGGTGACCATCTGGCGACAACCGAGGAGGAGCGCGCGGCGCTGCCCGCCACGACAACTCCCATCGTCTCAGCCTCAGCAGGTGTAGAGACGCTTCGGATGGTCTTCGAACAGCCGTTGACCATCCTGTTCGTGATGTCGGGGCTCGTCCTGCTGATTGCGGCAGCGAACCTGGCGAATCTGATGATCGCGCACACCGATCGAGTCCAGACGGCGATTCGGGTTGCGCTGGGCGCTCCGCGGGCACGCCTGGTGAGGCAGGCGCTTGTTGAGGTCACGGTGTTGTCGTTGACGGGCGCCGCAGTCGGCATTGTCGTGGCGTCGATGGCCACGCGGAGCATTCTCGCGTTGGTCTTTCCCGATGCGGTGGGGCTTCCCGTGGATGTGACACCGTCGGCTGCCGTGCTGCGTTTGCCGCAGGACTTGCGCTGGTGACCGGTGGGATCTTTTCTGCCGCGCCGGCGTTCGCCATGTCGCGTACGGATCCGATGGAAGCCCTGGGTGGTGTCGGGCGCGGTGGTCAGTCGCGTTCGTTTGTGCCTCGCCGATCACTGGTCGTCATTCAGGCGGCGCTCTCGTTTGTCCTCTTGGCGGGCGCGGCGCTGTTGGCGTCGAGTCTGGGGCAATTGCAACAGCAGCCTCTGGGCTTCGAGCCTGAGGGTCGCGCGATGGTGCGCCTCGACCTCCCGGCGTCGTTGGCCGGAGACGTCGAACGCTTGTCAGCCACCTATCGTCGTCTACGCGAGGAAATCAGTCTCGTGCCTGGAGTGCAGCACATGAGTTATTCCCTCTACAGCCCAATGGAGGGGAACCATTGGTCGTCGGGCATTTCGATCGATGGCCGAGACCGTCGCGATGGGCCTGGTGGGCGCGGTCGGCGGCGCAGCGCTGGCCGTCTGGGGCACTCGGGCGTTGGTCGTCCTGCCGCTCACAGGGCTCCCCATTCGTTTTCAGACCGAGCTTGACTGGGGTGGACTGCTGCTTTCAGTGGTCCTTGGTGTGGTGGTGGGCTGCGGCGTCGGCGCGGTGCCTGCCTGGCAGTTGTCCCGGCTGGACGCGCAGTCAGCCTTTCGTTCTGGTGCGCGATTCTCAGGCCAGAGCCGCGTGCGCGATGTCGTGATGGCGGTGCAGGCCGGCATGGCCGTGATGGTCCTGATCGTCGCGGGCTTGTTTCTGCGGAGCTTCCAGGAGACCCGGAGTACCGACCCCGGCTTTACACGCGAAGGGGTGATGCTCGCCACGTTTGACTTCTCTGGACGGCCGGTCCCGCCAGGCGGGATGGGCCCCTTCGTGAGTCGAATGCTCGAACAGGTGCGCGCGCTGCCTGAAACCCAAACTGCCGCCATTGCCTCGTCGGTCCCACTCGATATCCACGGATGGTCCAGCCGGGTATTCACGGTCGACGGTCGTGTGCGGGCAGATGGCGAACTTGACCAAGCGCTCGCCAATACCGTCACGCCCGGCTACTTTGAGGTGATGCAGATCCCGTTCGTCGCCGGTGGCGACTTCGTCAGACTCGACAATCGTGACGCACCACCACAAGTCATCGTCAATCAGGCGTTTATTGACCGCTACCTGGACGCCGGTGCCTCGGGTACTGATGCGTTGGGCCGACGCCTGGAAGCGAGAGGCCAGACCCACCTCATCATCGGCGTGGTCGCCACTTCGCTCTCCAACGCCTTCGGTGAACCGCCCACGCCCACCCTGTATTTTTCCTATCGAGACGGCGCACCGGCGTTTGGTGAGCTGCACGTGCGCACACGCCCCGGCGCAGAATCCGCAGCGTCTGCAGGCGTGCGTCGAGTCGTCAAGGCGCTTGATGCCGACTTGCCGCTGTTCAACGTGCGTACTCTGACCGAGCACGTCGAGACCAACCTGGTGTTCCGCCGTGTACCGGCACGCCTGTTTGCCATTTTGGGGCCGATGTTGCTTCTGATGGTCGGTCTGGGCATCTACTCCCTCGTTTCGTACTCCGTCTCGCTGCGGACGAGCGAACTGGGCGTGCGACTGGCGCTGGGTGCTACGCCGGGCCGACTACAGCGGACCGTGCTCGCCGCCAGCCTCAGAGTGGTCACCGCCGGGGTGCTTGTCGGGTGGCTTCTGGCCTTTGTCAGCGTTCTGGTGTTATTCCCGGAGCAAATTGGTGCCGTTAGTGTGTTTGCGGGGGTGCCCCTGCTGCTCATCGTGGTGTCTGGGGTGGCGTCGTGGGTGCCGGCGCGCCGAGGCTCGAGGGTCGATCCACTGCTCGCCTTGCGCGCGGACTGAGCCGACTTTCGCCCGCGGGCCACCACCAATTGTCTCGGTGCCATCACAACGATGTGGGAGGGGACGGCCGCAGACCGGTAGAATAGGCTGATGGCTGCCCTGATAGAAGCGATTGAGATCAAGCGGAAGTCGTACTTCGAGTACGAAAACGCTCCTTACAATTGCCTGGATGTTGAAGTGTCGAAGCCCACGGCCCGTGGAGGACAGACGTTGGTGCGTATCAAGATGCGCAACCTCCTGACTCGGGCTGTCTTCGATCGCACGTTCAAGGCTGGCGAAAAATTTGGTGACCCTGACTTGGTTAAAGCGCCGGCCACGTTCTTGTACGGCGACGCCGACGGCTCTCACTTCATGGACCAGGCCAACTTTGAGACCATGACACTCACAGCGGACATGCTCGGCGATGAGCGATTGTTGCTCGTTGACAATTTGGAAGTGCAGATCCAGAAGTACAACGGCAATCCTATCGCCGTGATGTTTCCGCCCCATGTAGAGATGACCGTGACGTCTGCCGAGGGCGCCGTCCGCGGCGATACCAGCAGTGGCAGTGTCACCAAGCTCGCCGTCCTTGAAACCGGCATGGAAGTGCGAGTACCCCTGTTCATCAAAGAGGGCGAAAAAATCAAGGTGCACACCGACACCTTGGAATTCGCCGGCCGAGCGTAGACTGCAATACCGACACGCCACTATCGGTTTAGTTTGTCCTTTGACGTGCCCGTCGCGTTCACGACCGGCGTGTTCGAGGCGACGAACCAGACGCTTGTTCAGTGCGTGACTCGACTCGAACCCCAGCGGTGTCATCGGCTGCTCGTCGTGATCGACGCTGGCGTCAGAGCCGTCTGGCCGGCTCTTGTCGAGGACATCACTCGCTATGTCGACGTCCACGCCTCATCGCTGACGTTGGCCGCACCTCCTATCGTCATTGACGGCGGCGAGGCAGCCAAAGAAGGCATCGCATCGGCGATGACGATCGTCTCGGCGATCAACGCAGCGGGAATTGACCGCCAGTCGTATGTCCTCGCTGTTGGTGGTGGAGCGGTGCTTGACGTCGCCTCGTTTGCGGCCGCGGCCGCGGTCGCGCATCGGGGCGTTCGGGTCGTGCGTGTGCCGACCACAACGCTGTCGCAGGGCGATTCGGGCGTCGCCGTCAAGAACGGCGTCAATTTTTTCGACAAGAAGAACTTTATCGGGACATTTGTCCCGCCATTCTGTTTTCCCGGACGCCAGGGTTCGTGGCCGTGGGGCTCCGTGCGGGGTGGACGTTCTCCAAGGGCCTGAGTGTCGTCCTGATTGGCGAGAACCTGCTGGATAGGAACTTTCGAATTCACGGCTCGGGGGTTGATGCCCCCAGTCATAATGTCCAGATGCGTCTACGCTATCGTTTCTAGCGTCGCGGTCCCTTTGTTTGGAGGAGTTCTCATGTCACGTCTTCGCTCAGCCTTTCTCGGTGCTCTTTGTGTCGCCGCGCTGACTTTCGCTGTCGGTTCCACCACTCACGGCCAGGTCGGGGCCGGGTTACTGGATGCCAACAGCGTTCCCGAAGCTGAACTGGCCGCAATGCCAGGCATGACGGCCGATATCGCGACGGCCCTGGTCGCGGCCCGTCCCTTTGCCAGCATCGTGGACTTCAACACGTTTCTCGTGGACCACAAGTTGACTGAGGCGCAGATCGCGGCCTTCTATTTGCAGGCATTTGTTCACGTCAACCTGAACACGGGCACTCCCGAAGAGATCTTGTTGATTCCTGGCGCCGGTAATCGAATGGTGCGCGAGTTTGGTGAATACCGTCCCTGGAAGACGTGGGCCCAGTTCGACAAGGAAATCAGCAAGTACGTCGGACAGGACGAGACGAATCGCCTCAAGCAGTACGTCTTCATTCCGGTGGACCTCAACACGGCGACTGACGCAGACATCCTGAGCATCCCTGGCGCTGGCGCCCGAATGGTGCGCGAGTTCAATGAATACCGACCCTGGAAGACCAAGGCGCAGTTCGACAAGGAAATCAGCAAGTACGTTGGCGAGAAGGAAACCGCTCGCTTGTGGCGTTTTGTCGTGATTCAGTAGTCTCACGTCGACCCTGCCCTCGCGTCTGCATTTCGTGACACGATCGCTTACATGGCTGAACCGGGGTACCCGGCCGCTCGTCAGATAGCAACCACCGTTCAGGAGCACTTCGCGCGGCACTTGACGGCGGCGCTTGCACAGGGACGGATTGATCTCGGTCCAGCCCCAGACGCCTCGGCCATCGAAGCCATCATTGACGCCGCGTTCTGGGCCAGCCTGCGGCGCGAAGAGGGCCTTACGCCAACCGTTTCTCTCGCGTTGCTGCCACCGGGGCACGCAGGGCAGGCGCTGACGTTTGCGGAATGGCTGCCCCTGCGTCCGGCGGCGTTGGCCAAGCTCGCCCCGGCGGTTGAACGCCCGGGGATTCATCTCGGTGTCTGGCCGGTTGATGGGGAGCTTCGCGTCTGGGGCACGACGCGAAGCATCCCCGCCTTCTGCTTTGTCCTTGAAGTCATCGGCTCTGGCTTGCTCGTTGTCAAACACCGGTCAGAGCCATTCGGCAAGTTTGTGAACATCGCTGTCCTGGAGGGCGACCAGGTCAAGATCATTGACGACCGAGACGCCGCCCAGCCTGACTGCCCTGGTCTGCTCAAGTCGCTGCTGGGGCAGAAGGAGATGAGCGCCGGCGGTGAATCGGTCGATCTCCTCGTGCATCTGGCTGCATCAATGCGCGCGCACCACCGCGGAGGTGCGTTGCTGGTCGTGCCCGACGACGAAGCGGTCGGGGCGTCGGCAAGTGCGCCTTGGCGCGAGTCGATCGTTGAGCCGATGCTCTATCGGGTCGCACCACGATTCACCGAACTGGCCAACTTGATGGGGCGCGAACCTGCCGAACGGCGCACACACGAATGGCAGGAGGATTTGCGCCGCGCCGTGGCTGCCGTGGCCGGCCTGACTGCCGTTGACGGTGCCACTGTCATGTCTACCGGGTACCAACTGTTGGCATTCGGCGCGAAACTCACTCGCCGCCGCTCGCATGCACCCGTCGAACGTGTGCTGGTGACCGAGCCGATTCGCGATCGTGAACCTGAGGTTGTGACACCGGCGCAACTTGGGGGCACCCGTCACCTGTCCGCGGCGCAGTTTGTTCACGATCAGCCGGATGCGATGGCGCTTGTGGCGTCACAGGACGGACGGATGACGATTTTCCAGTGGTCGCCTTGCGAAGATCTTGTTCACGCCCATCGGGTTGAGGCGTTGCTGTTGTGATTCCGGTCCTCCTGGTCCTCTTCGCTTGGACATTGGTCGTTCCATCACTTGCCAGCGCCCAGGACGGCCCGACACCTGTTCGTGCGTTCCGGTCGTTCACGAGAGAATCTTCGACCGGGTCCCTGCCGCAGTCGACGGTTATCGCTCTTCACGAAGACGCAGAGGGGACCGTGTGGATTGCCACGTTGGGCGGCGTCGCGGTCGTGGAACGTGGCCTCGTCGAGCGGTTGAGACCGCTGCCGGACGCGCCGCTGAACGGTGTGTTCAACACGTTTGCCAGACGGCGCCTGGGCGGCGTGCACGTTGCTGGTACCGGCGGCCTGTGGTCCTGGGATGGCGCACGTTGGGAACGGACGCCGACTCCAGCACCTCTAATCAGTGTGGTCGAGGCGCGAGACGGTCGGCTCATCGGCATCACGACCACTGGTCGTCTCATGAGTCGGTCGGTTGAGACACACGTGTGGGTTGATGTACCCCGAGCCCCCGCGAACGGATACGAAACGCTGGCGGCGGGACCTGATGGCGCCGTGGTTGTCGGTGGGGAACTCGGCGTCTTCGAAATTGTGGACGACGCGATCGGTCGCATGATCTGCAATGGGTCGCCCCCGACGCGTGTACGGCGCCTGCATGTCGACGTCCGCGGGACGGTGTGGGCTGGCGGAGACGACGGCTTCGTGTACCACTGCAGGTCACAACGGGGCCCAGCAGACGGCTGGACTGCGATCTCCATCGACGGATGGCAGGGCGGACGCATTCGATCGATGACCGAAGACCGTCATGGCCGCCTCTGGGTCGGCGGCGACAATGGAAACGTTGCCTTCGGGTCCGACACCACGCCCTTCACGAGATGGTCGTCGACCAACGGCGTGAAAGGCGCCACTGTTACCGCGTTGCAGGCAGACCGCACCTGAGCCGTGTGGCTCGGATTCAACGGCGCGGGCCTCCAGCAGTGGATCGGCGAGGCGTGGTCACATCGTACGTTCTGGACCTCTGGCAACGACACAGACTCGATGTTCACGTTCAACCTCACGCCGTCGAGCGACGGCGGGTTTCTGGCGGCCGTGTTCAGTCGGGGTGTCCTCAAATGGGATGGTCGTGCCATGACTGCGTTCGGCCGCAAGGAAGGCATCACCGAAGACGTGCGATGCGTCGTTGAGGCCTTTCCAGGCGTGATCTGGGCGGGCGGGCGTCAGGCGCTGTTTGAATCGACCAATGGCCGCACCTTCCACCAAATCTATTCGCTCCCGCTCGGTTTCGTGAATGGTCTGTTCAAAGGACCCGATGGGACGTGGTGGGCCGCGACCTCAAGTCAGGGTCTGCTTCGGCGGACGGGGACGACGTGGGTGCCAGCCGACGACGTGAATGCGCAACTGCCTGATCAGAATGTGCGGCAGATGGTGTGGCGCCGAAACGGGGATCTCTGGGTTGTGACCGACCGCGGCGTCATTGCCTTTCGTGGCACAGCGCTGACCCCTGGCGCCGTCGAATTGCCCGCCGGCCTCGAGTCTGCACTCACCTTGCTGGAGCGGTCAGACGAAGAAATGTGGGTCGGTGGCGTCGGCGGCATTGCTGTGGGTGACCGCGACTCGTGGCGCATGCTGACACTCGCCGACGGCCTTCCTGGTGCCACGGTGTATGCGATGGCTGGGGCCGACGACGGGGCTGTCTGGGTCGGAGGCTCGTTGGGAGTAGGCCGTTTCAGCGAAGGCCGCTGGCAGCGGTTCGACGCCAGTGACGGACTGATCTCTGAGGAGGCGAACGCTCTTGGCGTAGTACCTCTTGCTAACGGCGACGTGTTGTTCGGAACGATGAGTGGGATCGCCCACTTTCATGCCGGCGTGCAGGCGCTGCCGTTGCCGGATCTTTCGTTGCACTGGCGTGGTGCCGCCGCGGGTCAAGGTACCGTGGACGCGTCGTTTGTCTTGCCGGCCCATGATCGTCGGCTGCACCTGGAATGGATGGCTCCCTGGCCCCGACCAGAACGGGTGGAGTACCGCACACGCATTGCCCGCCCGCGCCCGGCCCAGTCGAATGACGCGTGGTCGGAGCCACAGGTAACTCCCGAGTTGCGGATTCAAAGTCTCGAAGCAGGCACCTGGACCATTGAAGTCGCCGCCCGCGTGTCGTCCGCCACGGCTCAACCGTGGACGGATCCCCTCATCGCCACGGTTGCCGTGGCACCACACTGGCGGGAAACACGCTGGACCATCGTTGGCAGCGTGCTTGGATTGGGTCTGGTGGTGTTCGGGCTGGTGCGATGGAGAACTCGGCACCTCCATCGAAAGGCAGACGTCCTGGAGCGAGCCGTGCAGGAAGCGATGGTCAAGGTCAAAGTGCTTCGTGGGTTGTTGCCTATATGTGCCCACTGCAAAAAGATCCGCGATGATCGAGGGTACTGGCGGCGTCTTGAGGACTACATCGGGCAACATAGCGAGGCTGACTTTAGCCACAGTATGTGTCCCGACTGCCAGCGCACGCACTACCCGGAAATGTTCGACTGAGTCCTTAATAATCAGTCTGGAGGTTCTCTTGCCGAAGCGACTGTTGGCGGTAATGGCGATGGCCGTCGCCTATGGTGCGGCCGCACCGATCGCGCAGAACGACCTCGATGTGTTCATGAAGAACGTCGTGGCCAAGCGTGACGACAACTGGAAGAAGTTCCAGCAGTACGTGCTCGATGAGCGTGAGCAGATTGAAGTGCGCGGGCCTGGGAAAGTGCCGATCTGGGGAGACCGGCGTGACTATACGTGGTACCTGCGCGATGGCTTCTTCGTCCGCAGTCCGGTCAAGTCCAATGGCGTCGCGGTCTCCGAGGACGATCGACGGACGTATGAAGACGAGTTTCTGGACCGCGAAAAGGCGCTTGAGGAGAGGCGCACCGGCAAGAGTGGCAGCGTGTCGATTGGGGGTGGCATCAGAGTGGAGCACCCTCGGGGGCCAGGCTCAGCACCCGAGACTGGCGCAGCGATGGATGCCCAGAGCCTGATTCGTCAATCCCGCGAGCCGCAGTTCATTTCATCGGCGTATTTCCTCCGTTTTAAGTTCGAAGAAGGCAAATATGCGTTTGTCGGACGCGAGACTGTGGATGGGCGTGAACTGCTCAAGGTTGAGTATTATCCGTCCAGCTTGTTCTCGCACGAACAAGACTCACGTGCCAAACGCCGCGCGCAAGGTGACAAGAACAGCGAGGGCAACTACGACGCCACGCTCGAACAAATGATGAACAAGGTGTCGCTCGTCACGTTATGGATTGAGCCGTCCGCACACCAGATCGTGAAGTACGTCTTCGACAACGTGAACGTGGATTTCCTGCCCGCCGCCTGGCTTGTTCGTCTGACGGACCTGCGGGCCACGATGAACATGACGCAGCCATTTCCTGACGTCTGGCTCCCGAAGGACGTGGAAGTGTATTTCTCCGCGATGCTCGCGCTAGGCGAGATCGACGCCAGGTACAGCCTGGACTACCAGAACTACAAGTTGGCGACGGCGACGGCGAGGATCAAGTGACGGCACTCGTCTTGACGGCCCTGCTGGCACTGGCGACCACTGCACCGGTTGGCCCGACCGCGACGGCTTTTCAGGCGGTTCAGAGGGCAGAGGTCATTGCCGACGTTCGTGTCCACGGGAACCACGTGGCGACGAACGAGGAAGTCCTCGCGCTCTCCGGAGTCGCGATCGGAGAGGCGTTCACGCCCGAGACGCCGGCCGAGGTGTATGCGCGCCTCAAGGCGTCCGGCAAGTTCGACGAGATTGAGGTCCTGAAGCGGTTCGCGTCCATCGTCGATCCCACCCAAGTCACGCTAATCATCATCGTCAATGAGGGTCCGGTCCGACTCAGCTTCACTCGAGGACCCGATGGCGAGGACGTCGCCGTTGTTACCAGACGCTGGGCTCTGGGAAACATCATGTACCTGCCGATTCTTTCCGGGGAAGACGGGTACGGCGTCACGCATGGCGTCATCGCTTCGTTGGCAAACGTCGTCGGCCAGAGAAGTCGTTTGTCGCTGCCGCTGTCTTGGGGCGGAACGAAACGCGCCGCCCTGGAGCTTGAGAAGAACTTCGCGTCCGGTCCACTGACCCGCGTTGAAGTGGGGTCGGGCGTTCAGCGCCGAACGAATCCAGCCTACAAAGAAGACGATAGCCGGCGGCGTATCTGGGCAAGGGCGGAGCGGGCCATCAGTCATGTTCATCTGGGCGCGACGGCCGGACGGCAGCGCGTCACGTTTGGTCCACTTGCCGACACATTGAAGACTCTGGGTGCGGACGTCACGATCGACACGCGACTCAACCCAGCCTATCCCCGCAATGCCGTGTTGGCGACGGCCGCCTGGGAGCGGGTCGCGTTCGACACTGGTGGCACGCTGCACCGCACCCGCCTGGAAGGGACGGGCTACCTGGGGCTGCTTGGGCAGACCGTGCTGGCTGCGCGCGTGTCCCGCGACGGCACGAACGGGCCCCAACCCGCGTATCTGAGGCCGTTGCTCGGCGGCTGGTCGAATCTGCGCGGCTTCAAGGCAGGCGCGTTTGTTGGCGACATCGTGGTGACCGGGTCCGTCGAGTTGTTCGCGCCGTTGACCTCGCCGCTCTATATGGGGCGCCTCGGCGTCAGCGCGTTCGTGGACACGGGGACGGCATACGACTACGGCCAACGACTCAAGGACCAGATCCGATACACGGGTGTGGGCGGCAGCGTGTGGATGACAGCCACCGTCTTCCGGCTCAGCCTGTCAGTCGCACACGGGCGCGGCGCCGGCACCCGGGTGAACTTTGGTGGCGGTTTCACGTTCTGAGCGCAACTGACCATGGCAGCGACTTGGCGTGGGCGCGTTGCGATTATGGGGACCGCCCTGTCCATGGCGGCGATGTTGGGCCCCCAGACCTTTGCCCAGGGGCGCCCGCCAGACACGTCGGCCCGCGCGGTGGTCAACAAAGCTGCCGCCTTCGTCAAGGGATACCAGGAGGCGCTCAAGTTCGTCATCGCAGACGAAGCAACCGTTCAGGAGGTCTTTGATACCGACGGGAACCGGGTGGCCAGGCGTGAGACTTCGGGCGACTTCTTTCTCGCCTACGTTCCGGCAGATGGAGGCTGGTTAGCCGTACGCGACATCGTGACCGTCGACGGCGTGCCGGTGCAGCAACGTGACAATCTGCGCCTGTTGCTCAGTCGTGGTTCGTTCGCGCGCATTGGTCGACAGATTGCCAATCGCAACGCTCGGTTCAATATCGGAGCCATCGATCGCAACTTCAATGATCCGATGCTGGCACTGGTGATTCTTGGCGACAAGAATCGCGATCGTTTCCGTTTCAGCAGGCGCACGGTTGAGCAGACGCCAGACGGGCCGGTCGTCAGCGTGGCGTTCACCGAACGCGACCGGCCGACACTGGTCCGTGGTTCGGACGGCAGTGACATCTTTGCGACAGGTGAGATGACGATCGAGGCGACCACGGGGCGCCTGCGACAGACAACGATTACGCTGAAAAACGACGACACTCAGGCCAGTGTGACGACCGTGTTTGTCGAACACGAGATCTTGAAATTGTGGTTGCCCAGGTTTCTCACTGAGCGCTACGAACACACGACCAGTCGCCTGCGCGAACTGGTCGTGGCCGAGTCGACGTACACCAACTATCGACGCTTCGACGTCAACGTCATCATTAAATAAGAACTATCTGCCTTTGAACATGGCCTCGTCGAGCGCGACGTTGTGCACGATCTTGGTGAGCGTGATCGTCACCGTCTGCGGGCCGGCGCTGGTGACAGTCGAAAAGGCCAACTGGACCCCATCAACCGCGCGATAGTCAGACAGGTCGCTGACCTGCTCGACGGTGCCACCCAGTTCCGGGGCCTCGACCATGGTCACGGTGCGCGCCACGAGGTAGGTGGTCGCATCGAGAAGTATCTTGACTGCAGAGCCGGTCTTTGGCGCGGTGAGCAAGACGATCATGTCCTTGTCGCCAATCTTCTCCCCGGGTTGGAGTGTCACCGTCGTGCCAACCCCTTTGTAGCCCATCAACTGGTTGGGAAAGAGGTTGTGCTTGAGGTTCTCCAGTTGATTCCCGGTGATCTCGGCATCGCCCTGAAGGGGATTCAGCGTCCACCCGGTTGTGCCATCAAACCGCTGATCAATGGTCATCGTCTGGTTGACACCCACTGGCGAAAGATCGATTTCCATCAGCGCCCGCGACTTGTTGGGTGCGGTCGTCGAGATTTCGACCGGTCCAGACAGATCTCCGTTTGGCGTGCCAACCGTGACGGTGCCGGTCGCCTGTCGCGACGTCAACTTGGCCAGGACCGCCCGGCCACCCACGGCCGCCAAGTGTTTCTCCACGACTGCGTCGACCGCCGACTGGTCGGACGTCTGCGCCGACGCCACCTGGACGAGGGCCGGGGCAACGAGAACCGCCAGTGCCAACCATAACGTGTGTCTTCTCATGATTCGTCTCCCATGTAATCGAGCGCCTCTATTTCACTCTCGGCCTCAGCGCCCAGCACCGCCGCCCCCCCCCTACGCCCTGATCCATTTCAGCAATTCAGGCAACGTCGGCGCCTTTCCCTGCATGAGGATGCCGACGCGGAAGATGCGCGACGCGGCCCAGAGGCAGAACGCGGTTGTGCCGATCAGGCCTGCCAGCGACAGCAATACGTGCCACATCGGCGGTCCTGGAGGCATGGCCATGCGCAGCATCATCGCGAAGGGCGTCATGGTCGGAAAGAACGACATGCCGATGGCGATGTTGGACTCAGGATTCTGAATGACGACGAATGATCCCATGTAGGCCAGCAGCAGGAGGATGATCGCGGGTTGCATCATGCTCTGGGCGTCCTTGAGATCCGAACACGCCGACCCCAGTGCCAGAAAGACCGACCCATAGAGCAGGGCTGCACACACGACGAACACCACGAACCATGCCAGTAAGGCCGGATCGAACAGGTCCCAGCGGCCACTGGAAAACAGCGCATACAGCGCACCTGAGAAGTAGACGAATGTCAGGAGGAGTGCCACCCCCACGACGCCGAACAGTTTGCCCATGAGCAGCTGTACGGGCGTGACTGACCCGAGCAGGACCTCGCTGATCTTGCTCATCTTTTCCTCAATGATCGCGTTCAGCAGGTGCTGGGCCGATGTCATGACCGTCATGAACATCAGGATAAGGAAGAACCCAGGAACCAACGCCCGTGCGAGCTCATCAACTTCCACCGCCTCGGTGACAGTGCCATCAGTGGTGCGTTCGACCAGCCCGAATGTTGACAGGGGGATCCGCGTGTTGAGTCTGGCAATCAAGTCCTGATCGATGCCCGCACCGTCGAACCTGAGCTTGGTGATTTCCTCGTTGAGTGCGGCTTGAAGCCAGCGTGGCAGCGGTTCGTAGGTCGTATTCTCGGCGTAGTAGCGCACTGAAGAAACCCCTCCACCGGTGGCCGTGATGACGTCGGCCGGAATCTCAACGAAGGCAAACAATTTCTTCGTGCGCACCTGCTCAGAGAGCTCCAGTTTGAGGTCGTCACTTGAGCGCATGTCTGTGGCGACCTTTGACGGGACAAACTCCGGGCCCGTCCGTTCGCCGTCGGTGATCGCCTGGGCATTGCGGACCGTGGCGGCTGCCCTGAGCGGCTCAAACAGCACGCCGGTGCCGTCGATGACGGCAAAAGGCCGAGTCTCGACGTCGATGTTGCGCGCGGCAAAGCTCATAAAGAGGAAGAACGCTCCCATCAGTACTGGCATGAGGATGATGCTGATGATGAACGCCTTGGTCTTGACCAGCGTGAGAAATTCAGACTTGGCGACGATAAGGACGCGACTCATTTAGTTAGCTCCCAGGGCAGCCGCAGTAAGGTCGGCCTCGGCAGGGCGCGCGATGCGGACAAAAATGTCATGCAGCGACGGCTTCTTGATTTCGAATTGCTGCACGGCCGTCTTCTGAACGAGCTGTTGCAGGAAGGCTTGCGGATCTCCCGTCAGCCGCACGTCCTGATAATTTCCGTGATCGTTGACCGACTCCACTGAAGGCAGGCCCGTCAGCATGGGGGCCCCGCCCGTGACACGGACGCGGACCGTGTCGAGTGCATACTCCTTCTGAATCTCATCCAACGTGCCGTCCAGCACGGTGCGTCCCTTGAAGATCATGAAGATGCGTTCGCAGAGGCGTTCGGCGGCGTTCATGTCGTGGGTCGAGAAGACGATCGTCGTGCCGCGGCTGCGCAGTTCGAGCACCGCGTCCTTGAGCGCTTCGGCATTCACGGGGTCGAGGCCAGAGAACGGCTCGTCAAGAATCAGTAACTCTGGTTGCGAGATAACCGACGCAATGAACTGGACCTTTTGGGCCATGCCCTTGGAGAGCTGCTCCACCTTCTTGTCAGCCCAATCCGACAATTGGAGGCGGGCCAGCCACTCTTTCATTTCTTTGTCGATTTCGGTGATTGGCTTGCCCTTGAGCTGTCCGTAGTACCGGAGCACTCGACCGACCGTCATCTTCTTATAGAGGCCCCGTTCTTCCGGCAGGTATCCGACATCGTCGCGAAAGTCCGAGGCGCGCGTGTGGCCGAGAACGGAGACGGTGCCGGAATCGGGCACCAGGATGTTCATAATCATCCGGATGGTCGTCGTTTTCCCTGAGCCATTTGGCCCAATGAACCCGTAAATCGACCCCTTTGGAACAGTGATGGACACCTCATCGACGGCTTGGTGTTCACCAAACCGCTTCGAAATGCCTTGCACGGCGATTGCGTTCATTAAACTCGGACCTCTTTGGTTGGGATTGACAGCCTTGTGAAAACTTTCACATAATAAGGCTCGTTGCCCTGGCTCTCCGCCCGTCCGGGTGATCGGTCCAGACGCCTACGATTTGTCACCCGCCGCTATTGTGGCCTAAAAACACGGGCCCCGGCTTCGATTGTGTGCATTTGGCTGTCAATCGAGTAGGCTAGGGGCGTTTTCCGCAGCCCGCTATGAGCCAGATTTTTCGAAAAAGTGCTAATGCCGCCGCACGGTCGTCATTGTTCGGTGTGCTGACGCTGGTCCTGTTTCTGGGATGGGTGATCTTCACACTGATGCGGTCATCTTGGGTGACCAAGCAGAACGAGTTTGTGACGCAGCCCCTGCAGTTCAGCCACGCCCACCACGTGGGTGGCGTCGGCCTCGATTGTCGTTATTGCCATACGACAGTTGAGAAGTCCTCGTTCGCGGGAATTCCGCCAACCAAGACGTGTATCAACTGCCATGCACAGATTTGGACGAACGCGCCGCTACTTGAGCCGGTGCGCGCGAGCTTTAGGGATGACACGCCTTTGACGTGGATTCGGGTGAATGACCTCCCAGACTTCGTGTATTTCAACCACCAAATTCACGTCAAGCAGGGCGTCGGCTGCGCAACCTGCCACGGCCCAGTAGACAAGATGCCGCTCATGTATCAGGCCGAGTCCCTGCAGATGGAATGGTGCATTGCGTGCCATCGAGCGCCTGAGAAGTTCCTGCGGCCGCGGGCCGAGGTCTTCAACATGGCCTATGAGGCTCCGGCAAATCAGCTCGAGCTGGGGATGGCTCTGAAGACGGAATATAACGTCGCTGACGAGCGGCATCTCACGAGTTGCTCGGTCTGCCACCGTTGATCGGAAAGAGAACGATGACCTTCGCAGATATCCGCTCTCGCCTCGCCAGCCCAACGACCCCGGATGGTCCCGCATACTGGCGCAGCCTCGACGAATTGGCCAACACGGACGAATTCCAGGAGTTCGTGGCGCGGGAGTTCCCGTCACAAGCCTCGGAGTTCAACGATCCAGCTGGTCGGCGTCAGTTCCTCAAACTCATGGGCGCCTCTCTGGCGCTGGCCGGCGTCAGTGCCTGCACGCGCCAGCCTGAGGAGTTGCTGGTGCCCTATGTGCGCCAGCCCGAAGAAGTGATTCCCGGTCGTCCCCTGTTTTTTGCGACGGCAATGACTGAGGGTGGCTTTGGTATGCCCTTGCTGGCTGAGAACCATCTCGGCCGGCCCACCAAGCTGGAGGGCAATCCAGAACATCCCGCGAGCCTGGGTGCGACCGACATTTTTGGACAGGCTGCGGTCCTGTCGCTGTATGACCCTGACCGCTCGCGCACGCTTCGGTATCGCGGCGACACGAAGACCTGGGCGGGTTTTACGGCCGCATTGCAGGCCGTGTTGTCAACGCAGACCGCTCTCAAGGGGGCCGGTCTTCGCATCCTCACCGAGCCGGTGACCTCACCGTCCTTGATCGAGCAGATGCACGCACTGCTCACGGCCTTGCCTGAGGCGAAGTGGCACCAGTGGGACGCGGTGTACGGCACGGTGCAGGGGGGAGCGGCGCCGGCCACGCCTCTGTATCACTTCAAGAACGCCGACATTGTCGTCGCACTCGACGCCGACTTCATGGGCTTCGGCCCCTCTTCGGTGCGTTATACAAAGGATTTTTCGTCGCGCCGCCGCATCGGCACGCCTGCTGATCAGCAGAATCGGCTGTATGCCATCGAACCGGTTCCGACGATTACCGGGACCCAGGCTGAACACCGCGTGGCCGTCAAGGCGCGCGACGTGCATCACATCGCTCTGGCCTTGGCCGCCGCCGTCGGCGTGGCGACGCCGGGCGCCGGTGCTCCGGAAGCCCTGACCGAACGGATGCAGAAGGTGCTGCCAGTGATGGCGCAGGATCTGCTCGATCACGGCGGCCGTTCCGTCGTTGTGGCTGGTCCGCACCAGCCCGCATCCGTGCACGCGTTGGCCCGTGCGATGAACGAAGCGCTCGGCAATGTCGGCAGCACCGTGGTCTACACTGCGCCGATTGCCGCGACTCCCGCCGACGGTGCCGCCTCGCTGGCTGACCTGGTGGCTGACATGAACGGCAGCAAGGTTGATGTGTTGCTGATTCTCGGTGGCAACCCCGTGTTTACCTCACCGGTTGATCTTAGCTTCACCGAAGCCCTCAGTCATGTGGGGACCCGCGTGCATCTGGGGCTCTACTACGACGAGACCGCTGAATTGTGCGATTGGCATGTGCCGGAGGCGCACTTCCTGGAGTCGTGGGGAGATGCGCGGGCCTTTGACGGTACCGTCTCGCTTCAGCAGCCCCTGATCGCGCCTCTCTACGACGGTCATCAGGCCATCGAATTGCTGGCTGCGCTCAACGGTGCGCCGGGGCGCTCACCCGCAGATTTGGTGAAGGCCTATTGGGCTGAACGGTCGGCGTCGGGCGGCTTCACCGATCAGGCGGGCCAGGCGTTTGCGTCGGCGGATGCCTTCTGGCGCGCCACGCTCCACGAAGGATTCATCGCGAGTACGTCGATGATGCGTGATGGCGCGACGATGCCCGCTGCACCTCCCAATGGTGCCTTTGACGCGCCTGTCGGCAGCTCCGAGGGGCTTGAGATCGTGTTCCGCCCAGACCCGACCGTGCTCGATGGGCGGTACGCCAACAACGGGTGGCTGCAGGAATTGCCCAAGCCCCTCTCCAAGTTGACGTGGGACAACGTGGCGTACGTGTCGTACACCACGGCGCAGGAATACCAGCTCAAGAACGAGGACATGATCGACATCACGTCGAATGGCCGCACCGTGAAGATGCCTGTGTGGGTCCTGCCTGGCACTGCCGATGGGGTCATCGTTGTGCACTTTGGTTACGGTCGCACGAAGGCTGGCCGGGTGGGGTCGAACATTGGATTCAATCCGTTCGTGATTCGCACGGCACAGGACCCCTGGTTCGTCGGCGGTGCCTCGATCGTGCGCACTGGCGAGACGCACCCGTTGGCTTCGACGCAAACGCATTTCGCGATGGAAGGCCGTGCGCCGATTCGTGTGGTTGATGCGGCGGCCTACGAGGAAGATCCGGCGATCATCTCGCACATGGGCCATGTGCCTGACGTCAACATGTCCCTGTATCCGCCGCACGAATACAACGGCAGCAAGTGGGGCATGTCCATCGATTTGAATGCCTGCAACGGATGCGGCGTGTGCATTGCCGCGTGCGTCTCCGAGAACAACATTCCCGTGGTGGGCAAGGAACAGGTCAGGCGCAGCCGCGAAATGCAGTGGATCCGCGTCGACACGTATTTCGAGGGCGACCCGGCGGAACCGACCGGCACCTACAATCAGCCGCTGCCCTGTCAGCAGTGTGAGAACGCCCCGTGCGAGGTGGTATGTCCCGTTGCGGCCACCGTGCACAGCGATGAAGGCCTGAACGACATGGTCTACAACCGCTGCGTCGGCACGCGGTATTGCTCTAACAACTGCCCTTACAAGGTGCGTCGGTTCAACTTCATGTTGTATTCCGACTTTACGACGCCGGAACTCAAGGCGCAGCGCAATCCGGATGTCACGATTCGTAGCCGCGGCGTGATGGAAAAGTGCACGTACTGCGTGCAGCGCATCAACCACGCGCGCATTGATGCCAAGACCGGCGAGCGTCCGATTGCCGACGGCGAAATCCAGACGGCGTGCCAGCAGGCGTGCCCAGCCGAAGCCATCGTGTTCGGCGATTTGAACAACCCCGAGAGCCAGGTGTCGAAGTTGGCGGCGCAAGACCGTAACTACGGCCTGCTCGAGGACCTCGGCAGTCGCCCGCGTACGACCTATTTGGCCGTCGTGCGCAACCCGAATCCGGCGCTTCCCAGTGAAGTGTCGGCCGGTACCAAGACTTCCGGTCATTAGAGACCGGACGAACGGAGAGAGTCGGTGGACGTCAGCCACAACAACAATCAGCAGGATCCCCTCGGGGCCGTACCGGTCATTGCGCCCGGGTACAGCTACAAGGGCATCAACGACAAACTGTCGGCCCTTGTCCTGACGCATAACACGCCAACCGCGTGGTTTGCGTTCATGGCGGTCGGGTTCTCACTTCTGATGTGCCTCCTCATGTCGTTGACCTACGTGCTGTTCAAGGGCGTGGGCGTTTGGGGCAACCAGATTCCGGTGGCGTGGGCGTTTCCGATCATCAACTTTGTCTGGTGGATCGGCATCGGTCACGCCGGCACACTGATTTCGGCAATTCTGCTGCTCTTCAAGCAGGACTGGCGGACGTCGATTAACCGATTCGCCGAAGCGATGACGTTGTTTGCCGTGGCGTGCGCCATGATCTTCCCGATCTTCCATACCGGTCGTCCGTGGCTGGCGGTCTATTGGCTGTTGCCCTATCCGAACGTGATGGGCCTCTGGCCGAACTTCCGAAGTCCGCTGATCTGGGACGTCTTCGCCGTGTCGACCTATGCGTCGGTGTCGGCCCTGTTCTGGTATATCGGTCTGATTCCCGACCTCGCGACGTTCCGAGACAAAGCAGAGAAGCCGATCGTCAAGAAGATTTACGGCATCCTCGCAATGGGCTGGCGTGGTTCGGCGAGGCATTGGCATCGCTACGAAACGGCCTATCTGATTCTGGCCGGCCTCTCAACGCCGCTCGTGCTCTCGGTGCACACCGTGGTCAGTTTCGACTTCGCAGTTTCAAACGTTCCGGGCTGGCACGCCACCATCTTTCCTCCGTACTTCGTCGCTGGCGCGGTGTACGCCGGCTTTGCGATGGTGCTGACGCTGGCGATTCCGTTGCGGGCGATCTACAAGCTCCACGACTTCATCACCATGCGTCACCTCGAAAACATGGCCAAAGTCACCCTGGTGACCGGCCTGATCGTGGTCTACGGATACGCCTGCGAAATATTCTTTGGCTGGTACAGCGGCAGTCTCTATGAACGCGAGATGCTGCGTCTGCGCATCTTTGACGGGTTCTATCCCTGGGCCTACCCGGCTTTGTTGTTGTGCAACTTCATCGTGCCGCAGCTGCTCTGGATCAAGAAATTCCGACGCAATGTCGCGGTACTGTTCGTCGTGGCTATGTTTGTGAACGTTGGCATGTGGCTCGAGCGGTTCGTCATCATCGTCACCAGTTTGAGCCAAGACTTCTTGCCTGGATCGTGGGCCCAGTTCAGCCCGACACGGTGGGACTTCCTGACGTTTGCCGGCACGATCGGCCTGTTCATTACGCTGTTCTTCCTGTTCGTCCGGCTGCTGCCGATGATCTCGATTTTCGAAGTGCGAACGCTGCTGCCTGAGGCAACAACCAAGTCTGACGGAGGGTCACACTAATGGCGCATCACGAGTCGCCATCAACGCCTCACCACGGCCTGATGGCGGAATTTGACTCCGCTCAGGCGCTGCTCGACGCGGCCCACAAGGTGGCCGGCGCAGGGTACACCCGCACCGACGCGTATTCGCCCATCCCGATTCACGGGTTGGCCGAGGCGCTCGGAATGAAAGAACGAAAAGTTGCGCCCTTCGTCCTGATGGGCGGCATCGTGGGTATGTGCACCGGGTACGGCCTGCAGTATTGGACCTCGGTCTTCAGTTATCCCATGAATATTGGTGGGCGGCCGTTCCACTCGTGGGTGTCGTTTATTCCCGTGACCTTCGAGTTGACCATCCTGTTCGCCGCGTTCTCGGCAGGCATTTCGATGATCGTGCTCAACGGTCTGCCCCTGCCGTACCACCCGGTGTTCAATGCCAAGCGCTTTTCGCTGGCCAGTCAGGAATCATTCTTCCTGGCGATTGAAGCGACCGACCCGAAGTTTGACGCTCACGCGACCGCCACCTTCCTGGCGAGTCTCCATCCGCGAGAGGTGGTTTCCGTTGACCACTAATCACCCCGTGAGCGCCACTGGAAAGACACTCATGGATCGTCCTGAACCCACCGGTCGCCGCCGGGCGTTTCACTGGACCGCCGCGCTGGCCCTCACCGCGATGGCCGCCGTTGGCTGCCGCCAGGATATGCACGACGCGCCACGGTACGACCCGCTTGAGTCGTCTGACCTGTTTCGCAACGGCAGTGCCGCTCGTCCCTTGATGGAGGGGACCGTGGCTCGCGGTGAACTGCGCGCCGACACCTATCTGTACACCGGCAAAGGGCCTGACGGCCTGCCGGTTGTGGCGTTTCCTTTCGAGATTTCGCATGCCGACCTCGACCGGGGTCAGGAACGTTTCAACGTCTACTGCGCGGCCTGCCATGGGCGCACTGGTATCGGCAACGGCATGGTGGTACAGCGCGGCTTCCGGCAGGCGCAGTCGCTGCATATCGACCGGTTGCGACTCGCGCCGGCCGGCTATTTCTATGACGTCATCACCAATGGCTTCGGCGTCATGCCTGACTACCGTGCGCAGATCACGGTGGAAGACCGATGGAGAATCATCGCCTACGTGCGTGCCCTGCAACTGAGTACGTCGGCGACCTCTGATGATGTGTCGGCCGACATCTTGGAACGCCTGCGCCGCGGCGAGGAGCCATCAGCGGCAGGCACCGCGCCGGCCGCGGGCGGACACGGGGAGACCGGAAAATGACTGGCGAGTTGAATCAGGCGGCGCTACTCAAGGAGCGCCCCTTGGGCGACCTGAGTCGGCTCAGCAGCCGCGCGTTGATGTTCGGAGGCGTCGGCATTGCCGCCAGTGCCGCGGGATATTTCATGGAAGGCACGTCGCAGTTCTTCCAGGCGTACCTCATCGCATACATTTTCTGGATCGGCCTGTCGCTGGGCTCGCTCGCGCTGCTGATGATTCAGTACCTGAGCGGCGGAGCGTGGGGCCTGGTCGCGCGCCGCATCTTCGAGGCGGCCACGGGCACCTTGCCACTGATGGCGCTGCTGTTCATTCCCATCGCGTTGAACATGGAGACGCTCTTTCTCTGGGCCCGGCCCGAGGCGGCGTCCGATCCCGTTCTGGTCTCGAAGGCGGCCTACCTCAACGTGGATTTCTTCTACCTGCGCGCCGCGCTGTATTTCGCCATCTGGATCGGTCTGGCCACGACGCTGAACCGGTGGAGCAAACAGCAGGACGAGTCGGCCCCGTTGCCTCCAGGGCCGATGGACCGTCGCTTCCGCGTCCTGTCGGGGCCCGGGTTGGTGTTGTTCATGCTCACCGTCACGTTCATGAGCGTGGACTGGGTGATGTCGCTTGACCCCCACTTCTATTCAACGATCTTCGGCGTGCTCACCGTTGGTGGTCAAGGGTTGGCCACGCTCGCGTTCACGATTCTGACGCTGCAGGCGCTGTCCAACTCGAAGCCGATTTCTGAAGTCACTACGGCGGAGCGCTTTCACGACTACGGCAAATTGATGCTTGCCTTCGTCATGTTGTGGGCGTACTTCAACGTGTCGCAGTTGCTGATTATCTGGTCGGCGAATCTGCCGGAAGAGATCCCGTGGTATCTCGAGCGGTTGCAGGGGCATTGGGGCCCCATGGCGTGGTTCGTCCTGCTGGGCCACTTCGTCTTGCCCTTCGTGTTGCTGCTCTCACGCGACCTCAAGCGCCACGGCAAGGTGTTGTCGTACGTCGCGCTGCTTATCTTGTTCATGCGCGTCGTTGACCTGATCTGGACCGTCGGCCCGGTGTTCCGGCACGAGGGCACGGCGCACTGGCTCGACTTCGCCACGGTACTGGCGTTTGCCGGCCCGTGGCTGTTCATCTTCTACCGGAATCTGGGCAGCCGCGCCCTGGTGCCGGCGAATGACCCGTACTTCAAGGAGGCGGTGGCCGATGGCGGACATTAATCACGGACACGCCGATCCGACGCCCACCGAAGGCGATGGTATTTCGTACCGCGGACTGGTGTGGTCAATGGTCATCCTCACCATTGTCACGCTGGTCTGCTATCTGCTCGTCTGGGGTCTGTTCGTCTTCATGGAGGCGCAGGCGGTCTCGGTTGATACCAATCGTGCTCCGCTGGCAGCCGCTCCGGCGCAACCCGTGATTGTTGACGGGCGGATCGAGTCGGGCACGGCGATGCCGCCGCCCACCGTCCTGGTCGACGAACCCGTGAACCTTGAGCACTTCCGTGCGACCGAAGAACACGTGCTGACTTCCTACGGCTGGATGGATCAAAACGCGGGTCTCGTCCGTTTGCCGATTGAACGTGCCAAGACCCTCTTGATGGAACGTGGCCTGCCCGTGCGTGAGCCACGCTAATGGGTATGCGTCGAAGCGTCTTCACCGTATGGGCAACCGCCACGATGGCCGTGGCGGCGATCGTCTCTCCCCTGGCGCAGAGTATGGTGCCAGGCGCGATTGCGCCCGGCAAGCCCGCCATGGCGCCCTTGCCGATTCTCAAGGAAGTGCGGATCGATCAGAAACTCGACGAACAGATTCCTCTGAATCTGCCGTTCGTGAATGAGGCCGGACAGGACGTCACGCTGAGCCAGTACTTCGGCAATCGCCCGGTGGTACTGGCCTTGGTCTATTACGAGTGCCCGATGTTGTGCACGCAGGTGCTTAATGGGCTGTTTTCGTCAATGGAGCCGTTGAAGCTCGACGCCGGTCGCGATTTCGAACTGGTGGTGGTGAGTTTTGATCCCGGCGAAACCCCGGCGATGGCTCAGGCGAAACGCACGAGTTACATGAAGCACTATCAGCGGATGACCGCAGAGGCGGGCACGCATTTCTTGACCGGGCGCCAGGAGTCGATCGATCAACTGGCTGATGCGGTGGGCTTCCGGTACGCCTATGACGAGGCCATCGATCAATATGCGCATCCCGCCGCCGTCACCATCTTGACTGCGGATGGACGCGTGTCGAAATATCTCTACGGCGTTGAGTTTGCGCCCATGGATTTCCGCTTTGCCGTCGTGTCGGCAGGCGAGGGACAGATTGGGACACTGACCGATCAGGCGCTGCTGTATTGCTTCCACTATGATCCCGCCACGGGCAAGTACAGCCTGGCGATCATGACCTTCGTGCGTCTGGGTGGCCTGTTGACGTTGGTCGGCCTTGGGGCCTTTCTTTTTGTTCACCTGCGGCGTGAGCGTCGGCAGGACAGCGCGGTCGCTTCCACCGCAACGGGTACTCGGTAAATGCAGAGCACTTTTCCTCTGTTCCCGCAGGCCGCTTCCTCCGTCGCGAGCGAAGTCGACCTGTTGTATTTTTTCATTCTGGCGGTCAGTGCGTTCTTCGCCATCCTGGTGTCGGCACTGGTGGTGTTTTTCGCCGTCAAGTATCGTCGGCGTCATCCCGATGAAGTGGGGCACGACATCCACGGCTCGATTGCTCTCGAGTTGCTGTGGTGCGTGATTCCCTTCGTGTTGGCGATGGTGATGTTCTTCTGGGGAGCGAGCCTCTACTTCACGCTCGCGCGTCCACCGGCTGACGCGATGGATATTTTTGTCGTGGGCAAGCAGTGGATGTGGAAGGTCCAACATCCGTCTGGCGTCCGCGAGATCAATGAGCTGCATGTGCCGATCGGTCGGCCGGTCCGGATCACGTTGGGGTCTGAGGATGTCCTCCACGACTATTACATCCCCGCCTTCCGCGTAAAGATGGACGCGGTTCCTGGCAAGTTGACCACGATGTGGTTCACCGCGACCAAGGTCGGCACGTACCACATCTTCTGTGCCGAGTACTGCGGCACCCAGCACTCCGGGATGATTGGCCAGGTCATTGCGATGGAACCCCAGGACTATGAGGCGTGGATCGGCGGCGGCCGGACAACGGGTACCGCCGTTGAAAATGGCGAGAGGCTCTTCACGACGATGGCGTGTATCACGTGCCACAAGACCGACACCTCCGGCCGCGGTCCCATCCTGTCCGACGTCTTCGGATCAACCGTGGACTTGCAGGACGGCCGACAGGTCGTGGCCGACGAGAACTATCTGCGTGAGTCCATCATGAATCCACAGGCCAAGGTCGTGCGGGAGTTCCAGCCGATCATGCCGACGTTTCAGGGCACGTTGAGCGAGGAAAACCTCCTTCAACTGATTGCCTACATCAAGACGCTGAAGGCGCCACAGTAAAGGCGCAGGGATCGTTATGAATCACGCTGTGAATGAACCACGCAGTTATCTGGATGCACCTTATGGGGTGGCATCGTGGCTGCTGACCAAAGACCACAAACGAATCGCGCTGCTCTATCTCATCTCGATCACGGTCTTCTTCCTGATCGGCGCACTGTTCGCGGCCGGCATCAGAGCTGAACTGATGACGCCGGAAGGCGATTTGTTCACGGCCGACATGTACAACAAGCTCTTCACATTGCACGGCGTTGTGATGGTCTTCTTCTTCCTGATTCCGTCGATACCGGCCACGCTGGGCAATTTTCTGGTGCCCATCATGTGCGGCGCGAAGGACCTGGCGTTTCCAAAGATCAACCTGCTGAGCTGGTACCTGTATCTGATTGGCGCCACCCTGACGCTGGGCGCCGTGTTCATGGGCGGCGTGGACACCGGTTGGACGTTCTACACGCCCTACAGCTCGATGGCGTCGAACACGAATGTCACGTTGGCCGCAGTCGGCGTCTTTATCGCCGGTTTTTCGTCCATTCTCACCGGCTTCAACTTCGTCGTGACCATCCATCGGATGCGGGCGCCGGGCCTCACATGGTTCCGGATGCCGCTTTTCCTCTGGGCGATGTACGCCACCAGCCTGGTCATGATCCTCGGAACACCCGTGGTGGCGATCACGCTCCTGATGGTGGGCGCTGAAGCCGCGTTGGGCTTCGGCATCTTCGACCCGCGTGTCGGCGGCGATCCGGTCCTGTTCCAGCACCTCTTCTGGTTCTACTCGCATCCAGCCGTCTACATCATGATTTTGCCCGGCATGGGAGTCATAAGTGAACTCGTGGCGGCCGTCTCGCGGAAGCAGATCTTTGGCTACAGCTTCGTGGCCTATTCCAGCCTCGCGATCGCCATCATCGGGTTCCTCGTCTGGGGCCACCACATGTTCGTGAGCAGCCAGTCCATCTATGCGGGCCTGGTGTTCTCGATCATCACGATGATCGTCGCCGTGCCATCGGCCGTGAAAACGTTCAACTGGACGGCCACGTTGTACCGCGGGTCCATCACCTGGGAATCGCCCACCTACTGGGTCATCGGTTTCATAGGGCTGTTCCTCGTCGGTGGTCTGACGGGCCTGTTCCTCGGCGCGATGGGCCTGGACGTGCACCTGCACGACACCTACTTCGTGGTGGCGCACTTCCACTACATCATGGTCGGCGGAGGCGTGATGGCGTTCCTTGGCGGCGTGCACTTCTGGTGGCCGAAGATGACCGGCCGCACGTATCCAGAGACCCTCGGCAAGATTTCCGCCGTGCTGGTCTTCGTCGGATTTAACCTGACGTTCCTCCCGCAGTTCGTCGTGGGCTACCTCGGGATGCCGCGCCGCTACCATGCCTATCCTGAGGAATTCCAAATCCTCAACGTGGTGTCTACCGGGGGCGCATCGGTGCTGGGCATCGGCTACCTGCTGATTATTGGTTACCTGGTGGCGTCGATGTTCAAACCAAGAAACGCGACGGCAAACCCATGGGGTGCCACGGGCCTGGAGTGGGACATCCCGTCACCACCCACCACCTTTAACTTCGAGATCGACCCGGTCGTGACGGAAGACGCCTACAACTACGCGGGCCGCGCCCAGAAGACGGGGGACAACTAACGTGGCTGACACTGAGGCGAACGTGCACCCGGCACACGAGAACCACGGCGGGCATCACCCGATGCTTCAACACCATTTCTTCAACATGGGGCAGCAGCTCGAGGCCTCCATCCTGGGGATGTGGGTGTTCCTCGTCACCGAAGTCATGTTCTTCGGCGGCCTGTTCATGGCGTATCTGCTCTATCGCACGCTGTACCCGGCAGCGTGGTTGGCCGGCAGCCATGAGCTCAACGAAGTGCTCGGTGGTCTCAACACGGTCGTTCTGATCTGCAGCTCCCTGACGATGGCGCTGGCGGTGCGTGCCGCGCAGGTTGGCGCGCGCATGGCCCAGATCGTCAACATCATTTTGACGATGGGCTTCGGCACCACCTTCCTTGTCGTCAAGTACTACGAATACGCCGCCAAGTTCGAGCATCACCTGGTGCCGGGGGCGCACTTTGACCCAACCCGAGAGCCAGCGCAACAGCTCTATTTCTCCCTGTATTTCATGATGACGGGTATTCACGCGCTGCACATGGTGGTCGGCCTCGGCATCATGGCCTGGATTCTGTACGGCGCGTGGAAGGGGCACTTCAACGCTGAATACTTTGCACCGGTCGAAATCGCCGGCCTCTACTGGCACTTCGTCGACATCGTCTGGATTTTCCTGTTCCCGCTGCTCTACCTCATCGGGAAGCACCAATAGGTCGCGAGCACAGCCATGTCACACGTCAGCTCAAAGGGTCTCTACTACACCATCTTCATTTCGCTCATCATCTTGACGGGCGTGACGGTCGCGATCGCACGCGTGGACCTCGGCGCGTGGAACACACCGATCGCGCTCGCCGTGGCCGCAGTCAAGGCCACACTCGTCATCCTGTTCTTCATGGGTGTCAGGAACAACACGCCGCTGACGAAGGTGGTGGCCGCATCCGGCTTCCTCTGGCTCATCATTCTTTTTGGCATCACGATGGGCGATTACCTGACCAGGAGCTGGTTGGGTATTCCAGGCCGATAGTCAGGCTCCCGCTACTTTCCACCGAGCCTCACCCTCCGCTCGCCGATTTTCGGCGCGATTCTAACGATGTATACCGCCGTATCAACGCGATCACGAGAGATTGCGACGCTCAGGGCGCTCGGATTCAACGCCACATCAGTCGTGGTCTCGGTGCTGGTCGAATCGCTGGCGTTGGGGGCCATCGGAGGCGTCATTGGGGGGCTCGTCGCCTACTTCGGCTTCAACGGCTACCAGACATCAACGATCAATTTCCAGACGTTCAGCCAGGTCGCGTTTGCGTTTCAGGTCACGCCGGAGTTGCTGGTCACCGGGCTTGCCTATTCGCTGATCATGGGGCTCGTCGGCGGACTGTTTCCTGCGATCCGAGCCGCTCGTCTTCCGATTCCTTCAGCACTTCGGGAACTGTAGTAGTGGTCCCGATTCAAGATGTCAGATTCAAGATGTCAGATTTCAGATTTCAGATTTCAGATTTCAGATTAACCAGCATTGCCATCACTTCGTCGTTGTCTGGCTGCTGCGGAATCTCGTAGAGCTTGGCCCAGGCGATCAGGCCTGCCTTGTCGACGATGAAGGTGGCGCGTTGAGAGATGCCGTCTTCGCGCATGACCCCAAACAGTGACGCGACGTGCCCGTGCGGATGAAAGTCAGCCAACAAATCAAAACTGATCCCGCCCAGCGACTCGGCCCACGCCTGTTTTGACGGACCAGCGTCCACGCTCAGTCCCAACACGTGTGCGTCCAATGAATCGAGTTGCGTGAGAGCCTTTTCGTAATTCTGCATCTGCAGTGAGCAGACTGGCGTAAACGCCAGAGGATGAAATGCGACGACGACGTGTTTCTGGCCGCGAAAATTTGAAAGTCGGACCATTTGACCGGTCTGATTGCGGAGCTCGAAGTCTGGAGCAGAAGTGCCTACTGAAAGCATGAAGTCCTTACAGAGAATGAGGAACTGTCCTGCAGAACCTTCCGCAGGATCGCCGCAGGACCCCATGGTATGGTTGAACGTCATGAACTTCCAAAACGGGTCGCGTGTGGCCTTGGGCCTGATTATTGTGTCGTCTGCGCTGGTAGTCCATGCAGCCACGGAACTGACTCAAAGCGGGGCGCTGTTATCTGGGGCGTTTGCGCCCATGATCTCGCCCGCGTCGGTAGGGGCCGCCGAGCCGCGCTTGACCGTGGACGTCACTGGGCGGGTTTATCTCAGCTGGCTTGAGCCCCTGGGTGGCGGCGGATCATCATTTCGGTTTTCGGCGCTGGGCTCGAATCAGTGGGGCACGCCAAGGACTATTGGCGAGGGACCGAAGCTCCTCGCGAATTCTGCGGATTTCCCAGCACTTTTCATCACCAAGGACGGCATGATGGCCGCCCACTGGCTTGAACGCGGTCAAGGTCGCGCCTCGTACGGCATCAAGCTGCGAACGTCGCGCGACCAGGGCCGGACGTGGACGGACGCGGTGACGCCCCATCGCGATGGCACCGCGTCGGAACATGGATTCGTCTCGTTCTTCGAGGCTCCCGGCACGGGGCCCGGCGCCGGGCTTGGCCTTGTCTGGCTCGATGGACGCGAGATGGCGAACCCTTCGACCAGTGCAGAGATGACACTGCGGTCGGCGATGGTGTCGGCGACGGGCGAGCCGGGAGAAGAACTGGTCGTGGACGGCCGCGTGTGTGACTGTTGTCAGACCTCAGCCGCCGCCACCGACGCTGGTGTTGTGGTGGCCTATCGCGACAGGTCAGAGAACGAGATTCGCGATATCTATGTGGCGCGCTTCGAGGAGGGCCGCTGGTCGACCGGCGCCCCGGTGTATGCCGACAACTGGGAAATTAACGGTTGCCCGGTCAACGGCCCGGCGATTGCTGCTCGCGGACAGTCGGTGGCGGTGGCCTGGTTCGTAGGCGTGAACGACACACCGAAGACGCAGTTGGCATTTTCCACTGACGGCGGTCGTACGTTTGGTGCGCCCGTGCGCATCGACAGCGGGACCACACTGGGACGCGTGGGCGTGACGTTGCTGGCTGATGGTCACGCGCTGGTGTCGTGGATCGACGACGTCGGTGCCAAGGCCAGGGTCATGGTACGAGATGTCGCGCCGGACGGCACGCTCGGGTCGCCTGTCACGATCGGTCCGATCAGCGGGGCCCGAACCAGCGGGTTTCCGCAGTTGGTCGTGTCCGGGCAAAGGGTTGTTGCGGCGTGGACGCACGTCCAGCGCGGCGCGCCCACCAGGATTTCGATCGCGACCGCCATGTTGTTGCGCTAAGTCACGTTGTTGCGCTAGAAGGAAACCATGAATTTACGAGGACTACCTGGTCTGATTCTGCTGGCGGGCATCGCCTTGTTGGCCATTCCCTCTGCCGTGGTGTTTTACACCGACTGGTTGTGGTTCGAGGAGCTCGGCTATCAGGGGGTGTTCCTGAGAACGTTGAATGCCAAAGCGCTCGTCTTTACCGTGACGTTCGCGCTGTCGTTCGTCTTTCTCTTTGTGAACCTCAGGCTGGCACGTCGTGCGCTGTCCCGTCCCCAGTTTGTGTTGGGCACGACCGAAGACGGAAAACCGATCGTGCTCGAGAGCAAGAGCGTGGCTGGACTGCTGCTTCCCGTGGCCCTTGTCGTGTCGATCGGGCTGGCGTTCAGTTCGGCAAACAACTGGCTCGAATGGCTCAGTGCCGTCAATGCGGTGCCGTTTGGTGATGTCGATGTCCTGTTCAGCCGCGACATCGCGTTCTACGTCTTTCAGTTGCCCGTGATGGACCTGGTCAGGCAGCAGGCTCTGGTTCTGACCGTGCTGGCTCTGGGCGCGTCAGGGGCGCTGTATCTACTCTCGGGCAATGTCGTGCTGGAGCCGCGGTATGGTGTGGCGTTCTGGCCGAAGTTGAATTTTGCGTCCACGACCCGGGCGCACTTGTCGCTGCTGCTCGCGTTGTTGTTCGCGCTCATGGCGTGGGGTACCTGGCTGGAGTTGCCGCGCACACTGCTGACGGGGTCGGCCACCAATGTCGTGTTTGGGGCCTCGTACACGGACGTGTACGCCCGCGTGCCTTTTCTGCGCGTCAGTCTCGTGGTGATGGCGCTGGCCACCCTGTTGTCGGTGTGGCAGGCATTCGCACCACAACGCTGGCTGCTGCCGGTGGCCGTCGGCGCCTATTTCCTGATTTCCACGGCCGGCGGCCTGTACGCGAGCTTTGTGCAGCGTTTTGTGGTGACGCCGAACGAACAAACGACCGAGCTGCCGTTCATTGTCAACAACATCGCCGCCACGCGGCGGGCCTATGCACTCGATCGGGTGGAGGAGCGTGAGCTCTCGGGTGATGCCGCGTTGACGGCGGACGACATCATCGCCAACGCTGGCACGATCGAGAATATTCGCCTGTGGGACCACCAACCTCTGCTGCAGACATTCGGTCAGATTCAGGAAATCCGGACGTACTACGACTTCGTCAACGTCGACAATGATCGGTACACGCTCGACGGCAAGTATCGGCAGGTCATGTTGTCGCTGCGCGAGATCAACACCGAGAGCCTCCCGAACCGATCGTGGGTCAACGAACGGTTGACGTTTACACATGGGTATGGCCTCACGCTCGGGCCCGTCAACGAGGTCACGACCGTTGGGCAGCCCGTGTTGTTCGTGCGTGACCTGCCTCCGGTGACGACCGTTGACCTCAAGGTGGACGAGCCGAGCATTTACTACGGCGAGCGCTCCAGTGACTACGCGTTGGTCAAGACCGATCAGCCGGAGTTTCACTATCCGCGTGGCGAAGACAACGTGACAACGACGTACGACGGCACTGGGGGTGTGCCGATCGGAGGATTCTTTAGGCGGCTGTTGTTTGCCATTCGGTTTGGCGCGTCCGACATCGTGTTCACGAACCAGCTCAATCCCGAGAGTCGAATCATGTTCCATCGACAAATCGGCGAGCGCGTGCGGAAGGTCGCTCCGTTTCTGCAGTACGACAGCGATCCGTACGCCGTGATTGCCGATGGTCGACTGTTCTGGATTCAAGACGCCTACACCACGACGACGAACTATCCCTACGCCACGCCGTTCGGAGCCAGGGGCATCAACTACATCCGCAATTCGGTGAAGGTCGTGATCGATGCGTACCACGGGTCCATGTCGTTCTTCCTTGCTGAGCCCACCGACCCGATTGCGCTGACCCTCGACAAGATCTTCCCCGGCCTGCTCAAGCCCATGGATGAGATGCCGGAGTCCCTGCGAAGTCATGTGCGATATCCGGAAGAAATTTTTCGGGTGCAGGCGGCGGCGTTTGCCACGTTCCACATGACGAATCCGCAGGTGTTCTACAACAAGGAAGACCAGTGGCAGGTGCCCGTGATCGATGATGAGGGGTCGTCGGTGCCGATGCAGCCGTACTACACCATCATGCGGTTGCCCGGCGAAGAGAAGACCGAGTTCATCCAGATGTTGCCGTTCACGCCGCGGCTCAAGGACAATCTGGCTGCGTGGATGGTCGCCCGCAGCGACGGGGAGCACTACGGCCGACTGTTTGCGTTCCAGTTTCCCAAGCAGAAGGTGGTGTTTGGTCCGAGGCAGATCGTCGCCAGGATCAATCAGGACCAGACCATCTCGCCACAGATCACGCTCTGGAACCAGCAGGGGTCGCAGGTCATTCAGGGCACGCTGCTTGTGATTCCGATCGAGGAATCGTTGCTCTACGTCAGACCTCTGTACCTGCGGTCATCAGGCGGCAAGATTCCGGAACTTAAGCGGGTCATCGTGGCCTACCAGGATCAAATCGTCATGGCCGAGACCTTGAATCAGGGGCTCGTGCAAATCTTTGGTCGGTCCGTGGCGACCGCATTGTCGCCCGATCGCCTGGAAATGTCGGATTCGATGATGACCCCCAGCCTCACCGAGCGAAGTCCCGCGCCAGATCTGAGCATCAGCGCTGACCTGGCGTCGCTTGCCGCACAGGCCAACGACCACTACGAGCGGGCCGCTGCTGCTCAGCGCGCTGGCGACTGGGCCCTGTACGGCGAAGAAATGAAGAAGCTGGGCGAAGTGCTGGCCCAGATGGAGAAGATCAAGAGCTAGGCCTCACACGATTCCGGAGATAACGCGCGAGGCCGGTCCACGAGAAATCGAATCGTCCCGCGCGGGCGTACGCCTCGGCCTCGGCTCGACTGGTGGTGCGCTCCAACTCGTCCACGACGGCTTTGACAAACGCGTCCGACCGTTCGGCGTCTGACAGGTCATTTGTCAGCGAGATTTGCACCCGCCGGCACCAGGCATCCATGCGCCGCCAGAGCTCCTGAAAGTGCCCGCGGGGCGATGCCTGCGGACCAAAGTGTGTGAGGAGCAACACCTCCGGGTTCCACGCGAGTATGGTCTCCGTGCTCGTGCGCCACGCCTCAAGATCGATGTCCGGCGGCGGTGTCGGCGGCAACACCACCCGGCCGCTGGGCCGACAGATGCCGGCGGTATCTCCGACGAAGGCCACCTTGGACGCCGAAAGGAAATAGCTGACGTGGTGCCAGGCGTGGCCCGGAGTCCACGCGGATTCGACTTCGTGGCCGACGATCGACAAGCTGTTTCGCTCGCCCAGCACTTCGACCCGGTCGGCAGGCACCGGCAACATCTCGCCCCACAGTCGATCCATGTCTCCCTGATAGAGCCGCGCGGCGCTGGCGAGCAGTTTCGACGGGTCGATCATGTGCCTGGCGCCTCGTTCGTGCACATATAGCCTCGCCGACGGAGCAGCCCGCAGGACGTGGCCGGTGGCGCCGGCGTGATCCAGGTGGATATGAGTCAAAAGAACCGCTCTGACATCGCTCCAGGAGAAGCCACGGGCTGTGAGCGCCGCCTCCAGCGTCGGCAGACAGGTGGCCGGGCCCGGATCAATGATGGCGACCCCGTCGGCGCCGTGAATCAGCCCCGTCGCGATGATGCCGGGTTGGCCCACAAAGTTGAGGTCCGCGAAGTCGACGCCGGCAGCAAGAGGGGAGGGCATTGGGTCTCCCATTGTAAGGGTGTGGTCGGGTAACCTGTGAGCATGCACACGCTCTTGCTTACGGTATTCATGCTCGTCGGTGCGCCACAGGCCTCACAGACCCTGGTCTCACAGGCGATTGACGGCGCGGCGATTTTCGAAGGGGGCCAGACGTATCAGGACTTTCTTGGCACCGCCGATTCCCGACCGGAAGTGTGGAAGGGGAACACCGACAGGAGTCACCCTGCTGACGATCTGGTCGCTCGGCTGAAGACGGCTGGCGACGGTCTTCGCTTTGTGGTGGTCGCCGTGGCCGCGTGCAGCGATTCCGTGCACACCGTGCCATACGTGGCCGTGTTGGCCGAGGCTGCCGGCATTCCTCTCCGCGTTGTCACACCAGAGGCGGGCCGCCCGATTCAGGATGCCTTCAGGACGCCAGACGGACGTGGAGCCACGGCCACCGTGGCGCTGCTGCGAGGAGACAAAGTCGTGGGTGCCTGGGTGGAGCGTCCGGTGGTGTTGCAGACCTGGATACTGGGCCCCGGCGCTGCCTTGTCGCAGTCCGAGCGAATGGACCGAAAGTTCGGTTGGTATGAGTGGGACCGGGGCGAGTCGACCATCACCGAATTAGTGGAGCTCGCCGAACGACTGCGATGACTGACAACCAGGGCCAGACGGGTCAGGCCGTCAAGGAACGAGTCGTACCTAAGAAGGACGAACCGCGACTATTCAACGTGCTGTTGATGAATGACGACTATTCGACGATGGACTTCGTCGTGCACGTCCTTGAAGGCGTTTTCCAGAAATCACCAGCCGAGGCGTACCGCGTGATGATGCAGGTGCATCTGCACGGGTCTGGTCTGGCCGGTGTCTACCCTTGGGAAGTGGCTGAGACGAAGGTGGAAACCGTGACGGGCATGGCCAAGGACGCGGGTTATCCGCTGCGGGCGACTATTGAAGAAGCGCGGGGCTGATCTTGACTCCCGACGTCGTCACGGACGGATAATTGGAAGGTAACGTGTTTTCTTCCTCCTTCGAAATCGTTCTGACCATCGCGTACCGTGAGGCCGTCTCGCGCCGCCACGCATACCTGACGCTGGAGCATCTTTTGTTTGCGCTGGCTCATGACCCTGATGGCGAGCGCATTCTCAATGCCTGTGGTGTCGATTTGACGCGTCTCCGCAGTGAGTTGGATGCGTACCTCCAGAAGTCGATTGAAGAACTCAAGCTCGGCCAGGAGCGAGAACCGGAACAGACGGCCGCGTTCCGTCGCGTGTTGCAGACCGCCGTCTTGCATGTGCAGAGTGCGCAGCGTCCAGAAGTGCAGGCCGGAGACATTCTGGCCGCGATGCTCCAGCAACCTCGCAGTCAGGCGGCGCGGTTATTGGACGCTCAGCAAATCACGCGCCTCGATGTGCTCGAGTACATCTCGCATGGCATCTCAAAGGCTGGGGGGGCTGAGCCCTCTGCGGAATCAGGGGAGCCAGAAACCCTCGGCACACCTGAACGCCACGGTGAGCGCGAGGATCGCGACGGCGCAGCGCCTTCGAGGGATCCACTGGCGACGTACTGCACCAATCTGACCGAGCGGGCACGCCAGGGTGCACTGGACCCGCTCGTGGGTCGTGCCGCCGAACTCAAGCGCACGATCGAGGTGTTGTGTCGACGCCGGAAGAACAACCCGGTGTTTGTTGGTGAGGCCGGTGTCGGCAAGACCGCCATGGCCGAAGGCCTCGCGACCCGATTGATCGAGTCGGACGTGCCTTCCCTGTTGAAGGGGGCCGAAGTCTTTTCGCTGGACACGGCTGCGTTGCTGGCGGGGACGCGGTACCGCGGCGATTTCGAAGAACGATTCAAGGCCGTGATCAAGGCGCTCGCTGCGCGTCCCAAGGCCATTCTGTTCATCGACGAGATTCACTCCGCGGTGGGGGCGGGCGCAACTACGGGCGGCACCATGGATTTGGCGACGTTGATCAAACCGATTCTGACCGCCGGCGATCTGCGGGTGATTGGCTCGACGACGTTTGAAGAATTCAAACACGTTGAGAAAGACCGGGCCCTGGCCCGGCGTCTGCAGCGCATCACCATCGATGAGCCGACCGTGGATGAGACCGTCAAAATCCTTGCCGGCCTGAAGAGCCGGTATGAAGCGCACCACGAAGTGGTCTATGAAGACGCGGCGCTGGAGGCCGCGGCCAAACTGGCCGGTCGGCATCTGCGTGACAATCGCCTGCCCGACAGCGCGATTGACGTGATCGACGAAGCCGGGGCGGTCAGTCGCCTTGCCCGCGGTGATGTGGAAGAGGGCGTGACCTCGACGATTACCGCAGCAGAGATCGAGGCCGTCGTCGCGCGGATGGCCAGGATTCCCGCGCGCCAGGCCTCGTCGTCCGATAAGGAACGACTGAGGGGCCTCCAGGAGTCGCTCGAACGCGTCGTCTTTGGACAGCCAGAGGCTGTGCAGTTGGTGGCACAGGCCATCAAGCGATCGCGTGCGGGTCTGGGCGCGCCGGAGCGGCCGGCTGGCAGCTTTCTGTTCACAGGCCCCACTGGCGTGGGCAAGACCGAGTTGGCGAAACAACTGGCGTTGCAGTTGGGCAATGAGTTTGTACGTTTCGACATGAGTGAGTACATGGAGAAGCACGCAGTGGCCAGGTTGATTGGTGCGCCGCCTGGATACGTGGGTTTCGAACAAGGTGGCTTGCTGGTGGATGCGGTGCGCACCCATCCCTACAGCGTGGTGTTGCTCGACGAAATAGAAAAGGCCCACCCGGATGTTTTCAATATCCTCTTGCAGGTGATGGACCACGCGACGTTGACCGACAACACAGGGCGCAAGGCCGACTTTAGGAATGTCGTCTTGATCCTGACGTCAAACGCCGGGTCGCGCGAGATGAGCCTGGCGTCGATCGGTTTTGGCGACGACCAGGACAACCAGAGCGGCCAGGTGGCCGGCGGTCGATCAAAACAGGCGATCGAGCGGATCTTTTCTCCAGAATTCCGCAATCGACTCGATGCGATTGTGACGTTCAAGGCACTGGCACCTGCGGCGATGGAGATGATCGTCGAGAAGTTCATTCTTCAACTTGAAGCCCAGTTGGCCGAGCGCCGCGTGGCGATTACGCTCGAGCCTGCTGCGCGGGAGTGGCTGGCGACAAAGGGCTACGAGCCGAAGTATGGCGCCAGACCCCTGGCCAGAGTCGTGCAGCGCGAGGTGCGCGACCGGTTGACCGACGAGATCCTGTTCGGCCAACTCGAACATGGGGGCACGGTGGCCATTGGGGAGCGCGATGGACTGCTGACGTTTGCCTTCGCGCCTGTTAATTAGGCAATTAGGCAATGGGGCAATGAGGCAATGGGTGCGGTTCTATGTCTGACATGAAGGTCACCGATCGTCGGTGGTGGGCGCGCGCTGATGGTGAGGAGATTCCGTCGGAAGAGCCAAGGCTCAAGCCGAAGATGCTCGAGGAACTCGAGGCGCGGATCGCGGAGAAGGATCTCGAAATTCAGCAATTGCTCCAGAAGTACCGGGGCGCGGCAGATGAGTTCGAGCAGGCGCGTGTGCGCTTGCGCAAGGAAGTGGCGAAGGATGCCGAACGGTCCAGACGCAGCGTCGTCGTGTCGTTCCTGGACGTCCTCGACAACCTTGATCGGGCGCTGGAGTCTGCGGGCGAACGGACAGATGACCCGTTCGTGCAGGGTGTGGCCATGGTCCGTCAGCAGTTCCTGTCGACGCTGGATGGACTTGGTGTGACCCGGGTCGATCCGCTTCACCAGATGTTTGACCCCGCCGCGCACGAGGCTGTCTCAACCGTGCCGGCTGCGACGGCTGACCAGGAAGGTCTGGTGATCGGCGTCGTTCGGCCCGGGTACGTGATGGGTGAGGACGTCTTGCGCCCGGCGCAGGTGGCCGTCGCGCGTCAGTAGCGGAGCACAATACTTACCGGATGATTGCCCCAGACCATCAGGCCGCTGTTCTTGACCGGATTACCCGGATCCCCATTTTTGCCACGCTGCGAATGGAGTCCGTCAGCTTTGACACCGGTTCCTGCGAACTCACAGTGCCGCGGCAGGCGTGTTATGACGGCGTCTTCGAGTCGTTTCATGGCGGCATTCTGATGACGATCGCCGATTCGGTGGCGTGTTTCGCGATCCTCACACAGACGCCGGTCGACCAAATCATGACGACCACGGACATGAACATTCGATTTCTGGCTCCGTGCCTGAGCGACGTGCGCGCCAAGGCACGTGTCATCAAGAAAGGGCGCCTGATGTGTCCGGTGGCTGTCGACCTCTTCGATCACGCGGGCAAACTCGTAGCGGTGGCACAGGTGAACTACGTCTTGTTGGACAAGATGCCTGGGCGCTAATGACCAGGACAGGCCACGAGTTGACTCTGCCCACGAACATGCGTAGAACTCAGGTGTCTGGAGCGCAGCAGAATGTCTGATCAGAAATATCGTCAGCGTGGGTATCAGGATAGCGGGGATTCCGATCGACGGTCAGGGTCGCTGCACAAGCCGCGTGGGCCGATCGACCCGCGCATTCCGCGCGACCCGAAGAAGATGAACATGATGGCCTTCACCGAGGTCTTCCGGTGTTCCCGGTGCGGCGCGATTGAAGCCGACACGATCGGATCACTCAGTACCTGCGCCAACTGTGGTGTCGACCTGCGCGCCTGCATTCAGTGCCAATCGTTCGACTCCGGGGCGCGATTCGAGTGCCGCGAAACGATCGCCGCACGCGTGAGTCCCAAGGACGCCCGCAACGACTGTCCGAAGTTCGTCGCCGTCACGCGCGTCGAAAAGGAAACGGGTTCGACGACCGTGACGACGTCCGAGTCGAGTGCCCGCAAGGCGTTCGACGACCTGTTCAAGTAGGCCCCAGCTCCCGAATCCGACGCGAACAACCGCCCCTCCAGGCTCGGGCAGTGCCCGGATGCCCACGCCACTGTTGGCGCCTGGCGTCAACAGGAACTCGAAGCGGAGCTGGAAGTCGTCGTACTCTCGAGCGGTGTACAGATTCGAACGATCCCCGGCGGTGGGATCGAAGACCAACATGCCGTCCTCGGCCTTGTAGCTGATCTTGCTGCCGACCCACCCGTCCAGCGTGCGTCGCTCCCTACAACAAGAACAGCTGGCGACACGGTGTGGGGAGAACCTGGCATGAGTCTCGCTGTAGCTCCGACTCACTTGGGGCGAGATCGCTCCACCTGATCGGCAACGTGTTCGCGCCGACCTGCGCTACCTCAGAAGAACTTGATCGAGTAGGTCAGTCTCACTCCACGTCCCATCTCCGGCGCCAGGTCCTTGATGAGCGAGCTATGTCGCCGGTACTCCTGATTCGTCAGGTTGTCGGCCCGAAGCGCGATGATGTGTGTGCTGTGCCTCGCACCGAAGACATAGGTGGCGCTGAGGTTGGCAATCGCTGACGCCGCCGTCGGCACCTCATCTCGAAAGACGCGCGACTGACGTGCATTGAACACAATCTCTGGACTGATCGTCAGCGCTTTCCACGGAATCTCCAGTTCGAGCCGCGCCGACAATGGTGGAATGTGAGGTTGATCCGATCGCGTGGGCACTTTCTGAAAGGCAGATACCATGGCCACGATGGCAGCAAGCACAAGTCGGCGCCCGCGCCGGCAGTTCACGGATGAGTTTAAGGCGGAGGCGGTCCGGATGGTCCTCCAGGAGGACCGGACGGTCAATGCCGTCGCCCGCGATCTCGATCTGACGGGGTCGGCACTTCGCCTTTGGGTCGAGCAGGCGCGCGCCGACCGGAACAAGGGCAAGACCGGGCTGACGACGGTCGAGCGCGAGGAGCTCGCGCGGCTGCGCAAAGAGAATCGCCAGCTGCGGATGGACCGCGAGATCCTCGTAAAAGCCGCGGCCTTCTTTGCCAAGCACCAGGCGTAAAGTTTGCCTGGATCGCCGCAGAGAAGGCCTCCTTCCCCGTGACCGTGTTGTGACGAAATCTCGGCGTGTGCGCGAGCGGATTCTATGCGTGGCAGACACGCCCGGAGTCGGTCCACGCGCGAGAAGACCGTCGGCTCAAAGCTCTGATCCACACCGCATTCACCAGAAGCCGCCACAATTACGGCAGCACACGGGTCCACGATGACCTCATCGAGTGGGAGGAACACGTCAGTCGGAAACGCGTGGCTCGCCTGATGCAGGAAGACGGCCTCGTCGCGCGGGTGCGCCGCCGGTATAAGCACACGACGGTGAGCGACCACGATCAACCGATCGCGGAGAACGTGTTGGCTCGCGCGTTTACCGCCGACGCTCCCAATCAGCGCTGTGTCGGCGACACCACCGAATTCGTGATCGGCACCAGCAGCAAGATCTATTTGGCCGCGATCCTCGACTTGTTCTCGCGGTACGTGGTGGGCTGGGCGGTCAGCCCGTCCAACGATCGACATTTGGCCCTCAAGGCGTTGGACATGGCGCTGAAACGGCGCGGTTCCACCACCGGCATGCTCTTCCACTCGGATCAAGGTTCCCCGTACGCCAGTGAAGACTATCGGGACCGCCTGGCGGCACGGGGGCTGGTCTGCAGCATGAGCCGCCGGGGTAATTGCTACGACAATGCCGTCATGGAGAGCTTCTTCTCGACGGTCAAAAGCGAATTGGCCGACCAGTTCGCCAGTTTCGCGGACGCCAAGATGGAGTTGTTCGATTACGTCGAAGTGTTCTATAACCAGCAGCGACGACATTCGTCGGCGGGCCGGATCAGTCCGGCTGCCTACGAAAAGCGGTACGTCCAGATGAGTCAGGTAGCGTAGTTAACCCGTCCACGCGATCGGATCAACCTCAAAAAACAAGAAATCATCCATAAATATCAGCAATAATTTTAATTGAATAAATATAAGTAGCATCATCTATTAAGCGGTGCTACTTATTTATTGCACAAGGCCGATAGGCCGTATAAAGGGGCTACCCAAAAGACATAAGCTTCGCCCGTTCTGGGCGGAGACGACGCAGCCGGCGTCCGAAAGATGGGGGTGGAGCGCTCGCACGGCGGCCGATGTGTGGTGTGCCTTCGTGGCGAGGATCACCGTGTCCCCCACACCGGCCAGCGTCGATGCCGTGAACGCCGGCACGCGCTGGGTGAACTCGGCGACGGGACCGGTGATGCGGATGCCGTCGCGGTTGATGGCGTCCACGTGCGCGTCAACCGTGTCCACCAGCGTCACGTCGTGACCCGCGCGCGCCAGATGTGCGCCGAGGGTGCCGCCGATCGCCCCAGGCCCCACACAAGCCACCGCATAATTGATGGCGTCCGCTAGGACGCGTCCCCCCACGAACCGGTCAGCAGGTGTCTCGCGTCTCCTCGACGGCGACCTGCCAGAGCGCGGACATGTCCGCGTCAGACCTCTGGGTATCGGCCGCCGAAGTTGCCGTCGCCAAGGTACTGGCGCAACGCCACCGGATCGAGCGCGCGTACGCGCGCCTGATCCACCATCGGCCGAGCCGCGTCCGGCATGGCAATGCCCGGCAGCCGCGTCCATGGGAAGTTCTCCATCCAGGACGCGTGGGACGCCACAGGATCGATCTCCTGCACCGTGGCCCAGGTCCTGGGTGCGCTCCACCAGTTGTGAAACAGCACGCGACAACCGGCGTGACCGGCCGTCCACTCCTGCGCGAACTGCTGCACCGCGCCGTTGCCGCCGTGGCCGTTAACGATCAGGATGCGGCGAAATCCACTGTGGGCCAGGCTGTCCAGGATGTCGCCCACCACGCGAAGGTGGGTCTCGACCCGTAACGACACGGTGCCGGGATATTCGCGGAAGTACGGCGTGACGCCGTAGGACACAACCGGGAAGACCGGGACACCCAGCGGCTCGGCGGCTTCGACGGCGACCCGTTCCGGCAGAATGCAGTCCACGGTGAGTCGCAGGTGGCTGTGCTGCTCGGTGCTGCCGAGCGGCAGCACGGCACGATCGTCACGCCGGAGGTAGTCTTCCACCTGCATCCAGTTCATGTCGCTGATGCGCATCTTGAGCGGAGTGTTATCCATTTCCGGCCACGGGAGTCCACCACACGCCGGTGTCGCGGGCGAATCGTCACGAATTGTCGCCGTCTGCCGCCCGTCTGCGGCTACAATGGCGCCCATCTCCAGGGAGGTCTCCATGTCCGTTGCGCACGACACTCGTCGCCGGTTCATCGCCCACTTCGCGGGCGCGGGTTTGGGCGCAACGCTGGCGCCAGGCATTTTGTGGGCGAAGATGCAGGAACAGGCTGCCGGTCGCGTGACCCTGGAAATGGTGACCGCGGCGCTGGCGCTGGCCGGCGTTGAGGCCACCGAAGAAGAGCGTCAGGCGATGGTCAACGGGGCGAACCAGAGCCTCACTCGCTATGAGGCCATTCGCGCCATCGACATTCCGAATGACGTGTCGCCCCCGTTCCACTTCAGCGCGCTGGTGCCCGGCATCAACGTCGACAAGACAGCGCGGCCGTTCAACTTGAGTACTGCGCCGACCCTGAGGCGGCCTGCCAACCTCGAAGATGTGGCCTTCTGGCCGGTGCGCCATCTGGCTGAACTTATTCGCACGAAACAGGTCACCTCGCTCGAATTGACCGAGATGTATCTGGCACGTCTGCATCGGTACAACGGCGTGCTGAACAACGTCGTGACGTTCCTCGATGACGTCGCCCGCGCCCAGGCGAAGCAGGCCGATACGGAGATCGCCGCCGGAAAATACAAAGGGCCTCTTCATGGCATGCCGTGGGGGGCGAAGGACATCATCTCGGTCAAGGGGTACCGGACGACGTGGGGGACGGAGCCGCTGAAGGAGCAGGTGCTGGACTACGACGCCAGCGTGGTCGAGATGTTGCGTGACGCCGGCGCGGTGCTGCTGGCGAAGCTGACGACGGGTGAACTCGCGTCCGGCGACAATTGGTTCGGCGGCCAGACGAAGAGCCCGTGGGATCCCGAGGTCGGGTCCAGTGGATCGTCAGCCGGACCTTCGTCTGCCACCGCCGCCGGCTGCGTGGCATTCGCCATCGGGACTGAGACCAGCGGATCGATCCTGAGTCCGTCGGCGCGATGCGGCCTGGCCGGCCTGCGGCCGACGTTCGGACGCATCAGCCGCTACGGCGTGATGGCCCTGTCATGGACGCAGGATCGGCTCGGGCCCATCTGCCGTCATGCCGAAGACTGCGCCATCGTCATGCACGCCATCGCGCGGCGGGACGGCCGCGACATGAGCGTGTCCGATATTCCGTTCAACTGGGACGCGGGACTCGATATCAAGGCGCTGCGGGTGGGTTACATCAAGGAATCGTTTGATAGCCTGACGAACGATGACGCGAAGGCCAACGCGGACAAGTTGCTGGAGACATTGCGTTCGGTCGGCGTCTCGACGTTGGTGCCGATGGAAATCCCGTCGCCTGACACAAATGGCAGCGCCATCGGCGTGGAGTCTGCCGCGTATTTCGACCACATGATGCGAGCCGGCAGGATGACGGGGGCTCGCGCCGCCTCGCGCCCCAGCGCATGGTTAACGCCGGCCGTCGAGTTCCTCCAGCAGCAGCGCGTTCGCATGATGATGATGATGGAACTCGAGACGGCGACGCGCGGGCTCGACGTGTACGTCGTGGCATCGAACAATACCGGTGGGACCCCCACGCCGGCCGGCGGCCGAGGTCTCGGCGGTGCCGGTGGCGGTCGTGCGGGCGCGGCAGGCGCCCCGGGGCGTGGACGCGGTGGCGGACGAGGCGGCGGAGGAACCCAGAATCCGGCTCAGCGTCATTCGACGATGGCGAACCTGGCGTGTTATCCGGCGATCAACATTCCGAATGGATTCGCGGCCAACGGCCAGCCGACCAACGCGACGTTCTTCGCACGGCCCTTTGGGGAGCTGCCGCTCCTTGCGCTGGCGAGGGCGTATCAGGATGCGGCGGGGTTCTACACGCAGAGGCCGAGCAAGCTCGGGTGATGCGTGCGCCAGGTCCGTCGGTCCGTGGGTTCTCGGTGCCGGCGCCATTCGGCGCCGGGGCTTCGTTCGTGTCGAGGGCAGAGACTTAGTTCTTCAGGAAGAATGATGCGCGAAGCGCCACCAGGAACCTACGGACCTACGGACCGTTCGTAGATCCTACGGACAGGAACGAGCGAGGAAATCCATATGTCTAGTCCACTCTCACGCCGTCATTTTTTCGCGAGTTTGTCGGCATTCGGCGTGGCGTCCGGGCCCTTTGCGGACGCGCTCTTCGCGCAGACGCAAGGCGGTCAGACGGGACGTGTGACGCCGGAGATGGTTCGCGAAGCGTGTCGACTGGCGGGCCTTTCGTACAGCGACGCGGAGCAGCAGGGCATGGTGGCTTCGCTCAACCGGATCCTCGTGCGCGCAGACGAACTGCACAAGGCGCCACCTGCGAATGACGCGCCGTCGCCCATCCTGTTCAGCCCACGGGTGCCGGGAATACCGGTGTCGATTCCCGTGCGAGAGCATCGGCCGGGCACGGCGGCGAGGCAGACGAGGCCCGCCGCGCTTGACGACCTGGCGTTCTGGTCGATTCCGCAGTTGGCAGACCTCGTCAGAAGGCGCGTGGTGACGTCGGTTGAACTCACGGAGATGTACCTGCGCCGGCTCGAGCAGCACAATCCGGTGCTGAACTGCGTGGTGAACCTGACGCGGGAACGAGCATTGACCGAGGCGCGCGAGATGGATCGCGAGAGCGCCGCCGGCCGTTATCGCGGGCTGTTGCACGGCATTCCGTACGGCGTGAAGGACATCATCGCGGCCAAGGGGACTCCCACCACGTGGGGCGCCGAGCCGTTCAAGGACAGGGTCATCGACGAGGACGCCGAGGTGGTGCGGAGGTTGTCGGCAGCCGGGGCGGTACTGGTGGCCAAACTGACGACCGGTGAGTTCGCATTTGGCGATCAATGGTTTGGTGGGCGCACGAACAACCCGTGGCTTCCCTCGGAAGGGTCGAGTGGATCGTCGGCCGGGTCGGGTGCGGCGACCGCAGCCGGACTGGTCGGGTTTTCCCTGGGCAGCGATACCGGAGGATCCATCCTCTCCCCGGCCGTAAGGTGCGGTGTGGTCGGCCTGCGGCCCACATTCGGACGTGTCAGTCGCCGCGGTGTGATGGCCGCGGGTTGGACACTGGACAAGATCGGTCCCATCTGCCGCACGGTGGAAGACTGCGCCATCGTCCTTCATGCCATCGCGGGGCCGGATGGCTACGATCTGGCCGTGGCCGGTGACATGCCGTACGCGTGGGACGCGCGCGAATCTCCAAAGGGACGGAAGGTTGGCGTTGTCCAAGGGATTTTGGACCTCGAGACAGATCCGGCTGTCAGGGCCGGCAACGACCGTGCTGTGGCCGCGCTCGCGGCCGCCGGTATCGAGATGCGCCCGATCGAGCCGCCGCAGAGCGACATTACCTATTTCATCGAGTACATCGAACGCGCTGCCGGCTTCGAGGGCGTTGTCCATTCGGGCGAGGATGCGGGCTTGCGGGCCCAAAGGGTGCGCAACGATCTGCGCGCGTATCATCTCGTCACGGCTGTTGATTACCTGCAGGCCAATCGGGAGCGCCTGCGACTCATGGACGAGTACGCGCGCGCCACGCGAGATGTGGACGTCGTGATTTCGGGCCCGGTGACGTTGAACGGCGCGACCAGTCTCAACCCCATCACGAGCCTGACCGGCCATCCATCAATCGCGGTTCCCACCGGATTCCGCGAGAACGGGACTCCGACCGGATTCACCCTGACAGGACGCCTCTACGACGAGGCGGGGCTGATGGTGGTGGCGAGGGAGATCGAGTCGGCGACGGGACTCGGCGGCCGCCGACCGGGGCGGTCCGTAAGTCCGTAGGTTGGACAAGCGGTCCGCGGGTCCGGAGGTCCGTGGGTGCGTAGGTTCGCGGAGCCTGCGCCCGTCGGCGCAGGGACTTGCTTTAGGAAAAAGGTCGCGCGAAGCGCCACCGAGAACCCACGGACCCACGGACCCATGGACCCAGGAATGTGCCAGTCTGCTGGCACCCCTACTAACGATCTGTCGAGCGCCGCTGTCGACGGCACACCGAGAAGTTGCAACGTGCGGACGATGTCCGCGCGGAGAATATCGATGGCCCTGGTCACGCCGGTTCCGCCGGCCGCGCCCAGGCCGTAGGCGTACGCGCGCCCAATCAGCACCGCGCGCGCGCCAAGACACAGCGCCTTGATGATGTCTCCGCCGCGGCGAATGCCGCCGTCGAGGAGTACCTCGACGCGGCCATCGACTGCGGCCACTACTTCAGGCAGCACGCGAATGGTGGCGGCCACGCCGTCCAGCTGGCGGCCACCATGGTTCGACACGACGACCGCGTCGGCGCCGGCGTCCATGGCCTGCCGCGCGTCATCGGCCGTGTGTACACCCTTGACGACCACCTTGCCTTGCCACGCCTCACGAATCCACTTGAGATCGTCCCAGCTCACCATCGACGCTTCGAGCGCCGCGCCCACATCCGCGTATGGCATCGGCCCGCTCGGCAGGACGATGTTGGGAAAATTCATCAGGCCGCCATCGGCGAGATAGGCGGCAAGCCAGCGGGGCTTCATCAGGAACTGGCCCAGATGCGGAAGCATCGCCAGCGGACGGCCCGACGCCAGCGGTTTCATTCCGTTGCGAACGTCACGCTCCCGCATGCCAGCCACTGGCGTGTCGACTGTGACGACCAGGTCTGAACACCCGGCGGTCCGCGCGCGCTCAATGCCGCCCAGGGCGATGTCGCGCCCGCCCACGAGATACAGCTGAAACCAGACGGGTCCGGACGTGGCCTTCTTCACGTCCGAGACGTGGCACCCCGAGAGCGTGGACAGGATGTATGTGGTGCCGTCCTCTCCGGCAGCTCGCGCGGCCACTTCCTCGCCTCGGGGATAGAACACGCGGCTGCTGCCGATCGGCGCCAGCAGGAACGGCAGGTCGAGCCTGGTGCCGAGCACGGTGGTGCTGAGGTCGCACTTCGGTGTCGCCACCGCCGACCGCGGACGGAATGTCACATCCTGGAAGGCGCGGCTGTTTTCGCGCAGGGTGACCTCGGCGTCTGCGGCTCCGTCGATATAGTCGAACACCACCCGCGGGAGGCGTTTCTGTGCGGCCAGACGAAGATCGGCGACGTTAACCATTGGCGACGTCCCGAAGGTCGCTGCGCTGTTTGGCGTCGCGGAGGACGAAGTCCACGTCTGGCGTTGATTCGGCGACGACGACGATCTGGTACGAAAAGCGCGACCGGCTGGTCCGGATCAGGAACCGGTTGATGGCGAGCGCCATCCTGCCGAGTGTTCCAAGGCCGAGGACCTTCGGGAACGGCGCCGGCACGCCCCGGACCTCGCCGATAGGCCGTATAAAGGGGCTACCCAAAAGACATAAGCTTCGCGCACACGGTTGACGTGGACCAGGTGTCGGGCCTGTCATCGCAGCGTCCGCTCGTGCAGGCCGACATCTCACGAACGGATCACCCGGTGTTCT
>JABMNV010000183.1 GCA_013203475.1 Acidobacteriota bacterium | reverse complement strand
AGCTCGCGGACCAGTTCGCGAGCTACGGCGACGCCAAGATGGAGTTGTTCGACTTCATCGAAGTGTTCTATAACCAACGGCGACGGCACTCGACGCTGGGCCAGATCAGTCCGGCGGCGTTCAAGCGACGGGCGATGACTCAGGCGGCGTAGGTAACCCGTCCACGGAATCGGATCAACCTCACTCCGCCTCGTTGACGCGGCGCTCGACGTGTGAGCGTGTTCCATCGGACGCGACGACTTCGACGTTGATGTAGCCGAACACGCGTCCACCGACAACATGACCCGCTCGCGCCTTACGCGAGAGCGCGTCATAGGTTCGCTGACGCGCCTTTTCTCGTTCAAGTTCATCCGCGAAGGCAGCGACGGACAGCAATAGCTTGTCGGTGGGACTGTCGAACGTTCGCTCACGATCCTCATGCAACGAGGCAGCGAGCCGGCCGACCCGCAACTCGAGGGCGCGATCAGCTCAATGGAAACCGCCTACCGGATGCAGACCGAAGCGCCCGATGTGTTCGACATCCGCAAGGAAAGCCAGGCGACGCTCGAACTGTATGGCCCCGGCAGCACCGCGCGTGGTTGTCTGATGGCGGTGCGGCTGGTCGAGCGCGGCGTGCGCATGGTGCAGGTCTACTACGCCAAGGGCGATCCCTGGGATGCGCACTCCGACATCCAGCAGCACCGGAAGAACGCCAAGGATTCGGATCAGCCGTTTGCCGCAGTGATCAAGGACTTGAAGTCACGCGGGCTACTCAAGGACACGCTGGTGGTGTGCGGTTCGGAGTTTGGGCGCACGCCGGTGGTTGAAGTCGGCGGCATGGCCGGCGCGCAAAGCGGCCGCGATCACAACCCGTTCGGGTTCAGCATGTGGCTGGCCGGCGGCGGCGCGAAGGGCGGCCTCACCTACGGCGCCACAGACGACTTCGGCTTCAAGGCGATCGAGAAGCCGGTGCACGTGCACGACCTGCACGCCACCATCCTGTACTTGATGGGCATCGATCACACCAAGCTCACCTATCAGTACAGCGGCCGAGACTTCCGCCTGACCGACGTGTCGGGTAACGTGCTGCACGACATCATTGCTTAGAACCTGACGGGATCCGGGATCCGGGATCCCGACCTCAGCGCATCGAGGCCCAACAGATCGTGAGCGCGGCCGCCAACATCGCAAGCGCGGGTACGGACTTGCTGAGCGGATCGCGGATCTTCGCGTGCATGGCAAGAGCTCCCACCATCAGCACGCACACCAGCGCCGCTGCCGGAAACACCAGCGCAGGCAGCCAGAGCCCGGCCAGAAGTGCGAGCGCCGACCCCACCTTGAGTACTCCGATCACATAGGCAAACCCGGCCGGCAATCCATACGCGGCGAACTCCTCCAGCATCGTGCGGGCGCTGCCACCCCGGTATTTCGTCCCCTGATTGAATCGCAGCAGCCACACGTTCAACAAGCCGAGTGCCACGACCACTTGAAGCCCCATCACTACGGTATTCATAGGTTTCTCTTCACTAACTGTGAGAATGTTGAAGGAGCGACAAGCTTCCTTGATCTGATGAGCAACGCGCAAGTGATCTTCTCAATCGCGCACGGCGTCTCGATGGTGTCGTTCGCCTGGTACGGCATGCTCTGCCTCTTGCCTGGCCGGATGGTCGGGGAGTTCGAGCGCTATGGTCTTGCCCGATTCCGGCTGCTTACTGGCGCCCTTCAGCTTGCCGGAAGCCTCGGCCTGCTGGCTGGCTACCGCTCGCGGTCTCTCCTGATGCTTTCCGCCGCAGGCTTGGCCGCACTCATGGTGGCCGGAATAATCACACGACTGCGGATTCGGGATCCGATTGCCGCCATTCTTCCGGCATTCGCCTTCTTCTGTCTCAACCTTTTTCTGGTCGTCTACGCGGCGACCTAGTCTCGGCGCCGAGTGCGCGGTCACGCCACAGGGCGGCCTGTGCGCGGTGGTCGTCCATCACCGCCGGCGACAGGCGCTTCAACGCTGCCAGTGGAATCCCCATGCGGACGTTCGTCTTCAGCCGGTCGCGCTGCCGCTCGAGGAAGTCCCAATACAGATGATTAAGCGGGCACGCGGTCGCACCTGAGGTGCTGGCCGGATTGAACTGGCAGCCCGCGCACACGCTGGGGCCCATGCGCTGCAGGTACTTTCCCGACGAGATGTAGGGCTTGGTGGCGCACAGGCCGCCATCCGCATAGGTTCCCATGCCGACGACGTTGGGCGTCACGACCCACTCGTAGGCATCGACAGAGGTCGTCCAGAACCACTCGTTGAGCGCCTGCGGGTTCACGCCGAGCAGCGTCGCCACGTTGCACAGCACCATCAGTCGAGTGATGTGATGGCTGTAGCCGGTGTCGAGCACCTGGCGCACAGTCAGATCCAGACAGCGCATCCCCGACGGCTTCCCCCAGTACCACGCCGGCAGCGGCAGGTGCGCGTCAAGCGCGTTGATCTCGGCAAACATCGAGCGACGTTCGTCGTAGACATGCCGCATAACTCGCGCCAGCCGAGAATCTGCCGGATGAAGCCCTCGGCCGAGGCCAGCGGCACGTCGCCTTGGCGAGACGCAGCCTCCGCCCGCGGGCAGAGCGCCAGCGGATCGAGCTGCCCGAGGTTGATCGACGCCGATAGCGCAGAGTGGAACAGCTCTGGCTCAGTGTCGGCGATGGCGTCTTCGTATGGTCCAAACGACGCCAACCGAGTTGCAAAGAACGCGTCCGCGGTTGCAGCGGCCGCCTCTGGCGTGACGGGCCAGTTGAAACCTTCGGTCGTCCCCGGCGCGTCTGGGTAGCGGCTGTTGACCAGCTCAATGACCTCACGCGTGATGTCGTCCACGGGAAACACTGGCCGTGCCGGTGCCGGCGGACCGCCGCGCCAGGTCTTCCGATTCTCGGCGTCGAGATTCCACGCGCCACCTTCGGGACGCCGGCCATCCATCAGCAGGCCGGTGGCCGTGCGTGCCGCGCGGTAGAACGTTTCGAGCCGGCGCCCCCCCCCGGTTTGGGAAACACCCGCTCGTAGAACGCGGTGTCGGTTGCAAACAGGGTGTTGGGATGCCGGTGCAGCCACTCCAGTGCGGCGACGGCCTCCCGCGTTTCGGCCTCGGCCGGCGTGAGCGCTTCCACATGAGGCAGCGAATACTGCTCGCGCAGCTCGGTGAGCGCGAGGTCACACCACTGGCTGGAGTAGTGATACAGCACCGGATGTCCGGCGCGGCCTCGGGTCAAGGCATCGTGCCGCATGGCTGAGAGCAGCAGCACGAGCTTCTGCTTGGCATAAGGGCGACGAGCGGGCTTGGCCGACGACTCGATGTAGATCACGCCCGTGTCGGCGGCCGGGCCCGTCAGCAGCGGGTGCGCTGGCCGTAGCTGGTCGTAGAACACCACGATCCACCGGCCAGGGGCGCGCCCAGGCGTTGGTCGAAAACGACGGATTGTGCGATAGAGTCTAGACATAGTTGCGGCAGGGCTTGAGAAGGTGCGCCGAGCATATCGTGAGACGCGCGATCGAGGGAAAACGGTCCCTCAAACCGATGCGCGAATCCTTGGCGCCCGGGCCCGCGTCGTACGCAGGCAAGGCAAGACTTTTCCAAGGAGATCCACGTGTTCCACCGTAGCGACTACGCCTTCATCACCGCCGCGTTTTTTTCGTTTCTGTTCTCCGTGTATCTGTGGTTCTCCGGTCAGCGCGAAGAAGGGTTGTTCGTGGGGATCTGGGTGCCCTCGATCTTGTCGTTCGCTACCCTGGTCGCACAGGTAAAGTCCCGCTGACATGTCCGGCATGGCCATCTTCCTCGTCGGCAGCGGCGTGAGTACGCTGTGTCTCTTCGGTCTGTACTTCACGATTGCGGAGATCAGTCGGCTCGGCTGCGAGTCAGACGCCCGGGCCCGGGCGCACCAGCGGTAACGTCATGTCGCGAACCTATCTCGTCATCGCTGCCGGGAGCGCGATCGCGTCGTGCGTGGCGCGCCGCCTCGCGGCCGACGGCGCGGCCCTCGTGCTCGCCGCACGGGACCCGTCCCAAGTCGAGGCGCTGGCCGCCGACGTCGGCGGCTGGGCGGTGCAGGCTGACGCGACAAGTTTCGAGGACGTCGAGCGGTGTGCACGCGATGCCGCCGCCCGAACCGGACGCCTGGACGGCGTGTTGAACTGCGCCGGCTCCATCCTCTTGAAACCCGCGCATTTGACGACCACCGACGAGTTGAGCCAGGTGTTGACGACCAATCTCGTCTCGGCGTTCGCCACCGTGCGAGCGGCGGCGCTGGTGATGCGCCAGATTGGAGGGTCGGTCGTCTTGATGAGTTCGGCCGCCGCCCAGATCGGGTTGCCCAATCACGAGGCCATCGCCGCGGCCAAAGCTGGCGTCATCGGTTTGATGCGATCCGCGGCCGCCACCTACGCATCGTCTGGTATCAGGGTTAATGCCGTCGCGCCAGGACTCGTCGAGTCGCCGCTGAGCCGGAGCATCACGACCAACGAAGCTGCGCTGAAGGCTTCAATCGCCATGCACCCGCTCGGCCGAATCGGGACGCCCGGGGACATCGCCAGTGCCGTTAATTGGCTACTCAGTCCGGACAGTGCATGGGTGACCGGCCAGGTCATCGGGGTCGACGGCGGGCTGGCAGGCCTCAAGGGCCGCGTCCGGCAGTAGACATCTCGCGTTAGGATCGTCAACGAAATGGTCACCGCAAACATTCTCGCGTTCGCCGGCAGCTCGCGCCGCCTCTCCTGGAATCGCAAAGTGCTGGATGTGGCCGTGGCCGGGGCGCGTGAGGCCGGCGCCGAGGTGACACTCGTCAACCTCGGCGACTATCCCATGCCGATCTACGACGCGGACTGGCACGCGGAGCACGGTGCGCCACCCGCGATGCTCGAGTTGCGCAAGCTGATGATGGCCGCGAATGGCCTGCTGATCGCAAGCCCGGAATACAATACGTCGATCACGCCACTGCTGAAGAACACCATCGACTGGCTGTCGCAGGACGCGAACGGCGAGAGTGGCCGCGCGCCGTTCGAAGGCAAGGTGGGCGGGCTGATGGGAGCCTCCAACGGCGCGTTCGGCACCATTCGGGCGCTGCCACACGTCTCGTTTATTCTCTCCAACCTCGGCGTGCTCATGCTGCCGATCGTCGCGGTGCCTGGCGTGGCGAAGGCGTTTGACGAATCGGGCGCCATGACCAACGAGCGGACCCGACAGGTATTGTCGAAGCTCGGTGGGCAGGTGGCAAACACGATCGTCAAGCTGGGTTAGCGCGGTGCTCCCCACCAGCGAGTACGACCGCTTCGCCGACATCTACCAGGTGTGGACCGACACCGCCGCTTCGACGCAGGACAACCTGGCGTTCTACGTGGACGCCTACATCAACGAGACGGGTCCGGTCGTGGAGCTGGGTGTCGGCGATGGCCGCATTGCCGTGGCGGCCGCAGCCAGGGGACGCTCCGTGATCGGCGTCGATCTCTCAGGGGCGATGCTTGAACGCTGCCGGCTCCGCGCGGAGGACGCCGGCGTGCTCGACCGGCTGACGCTAATCAACGCCGACTTCCGATCCTTTCATCTCGAGGCACCGGCTGCCTTGATCGCCTTGCCCTACCACAGCCTGGGCCACCTGGTGACGCTCGACGACAAGCGCCGCGCCATCGCCAATGTGTTCTCACAGCTCCGGCCTGGCGGTCACTTCGTCTTCGACGATTTCCTAATGACGCCGATGGTCATGGACCACATGCGGCGGGTGCAGCTGCGTGCCGAGTACCGATCGGCGACCGGCGCGGATACCCTGTTGTGGGTCACGTCACTGGTGGATGAGGCGTCGCAGTCGCTCAGGGTGGTGACGTGGGAGGACGAGCTCGACACGGAAGGCGCGCTGGCCCGCAGACGTTATCGCCGGCTGAGTCTCAGCTGGCTCGATCCGTCGCAGGCGCGCGCCCTGCTCATCGACGCCGGGTTCGCGATCGAATCGTGTTACGGGGATTTCGCCCGCACGCCGTTCTCGGACGCCACGGCGCACGAGCAAGTCTGGATCGCCCGCAGACCCGCGTAAGGGAGAACACGTCATGATCGGAACCACAGGCCTGCAGCGTCTTCAGGTGGAGTGCATCGTCGGCATTCACCCCCACGAGCGCGAGACACGGCAGTCCGTGATCCTGGAGATCGAGATGGACTACGACTTTGCCGCAGCGTCGGCCAGCGAGGCGATTGCTGATGCGGTCGACTACGCCGGCGTGGCCAGCCAGGTCACTGAGCTCGCCGAACGCCTGGGGTTCCAGCTGATCGAGACGATGGCCGAAGAGATGGCGGCGCTGGTCCTTGCCCGGTTTCCGCAGGTGCGGCGGGTGCGGCTTGAGATCCGCAAGCCGACCGCCGTCCCCGCCGCCGCGTGCGCATTCGTCCGTGTGGATCGCGCGCGATCGTGAGCACGGAGGCTCCTGTTGCGGTCGTAACCGGCGGCGCACGACGGCTCGGCCGGCACCTGTGCACGACGCTGGCGGCGCGAGGATACGACGTCGTGATCCTCTACCGCCGCTCTGAAGAGGCGGCGCACGCGCTCGAGCAGCAGATTGCCGCCACCGGGCGACGCGCGCGGGCGCGGGCGGTGGACGTGGGCGTCGAGCCTCAGGTCGCCGACGCCTTCGCGGAGATCGCGCGGATGGAGGGCCGTGTCGATTTACTGGTCAACAACGTCGGCAACTACAACCCACAGGACATCACCGACCTGAACCCGACGGTGTGGGATGCCACACTGGCGACCAACCTCTCGGGTGCCTACTACTGCTGCTTCCATGCGCTGCCGCTGATGCCTGCAGAGGGCAACATCATCAACATCGGGATGGCCGGCCTCGAGGGCATTCGCGCCAACGTGCGGGGCGCCGACTACTACGTCAGCAAGACGGGCCTGCTCTCGCTGACCAGGTCGCTGGCGGTCGCGTATGCCGGGCGACACATCCGGGTCAACATGGTGTCGCCCGGGCAACTCGACAACTCCGTCGACCTCCCGCCGCCCGACGAGATTGGACGCACGGTGCCGCTCGGGCGCGCGGGCGATCTGCACGACGTCGCACAGGCGGTTGAGTACTTGCT
>JABMNV010000182.1 GCA_013203475.1 Acidobacteriota bacterium | reverse complement strand
CCGTGCTCCCGCACCATCCGAACCGCCCGTTCTCGTCCCTCTGCTGAATACTTGCTCGGTCTTGCCATCTGCGAATCCTCTCAGGGAATTCGCCCTCCGACAATCCCGGGACGGTTCAGTTTGTGGACGACCGGTTCTTTTGGTTCACGCTGTTTGTGGGCGCGAATCTGTTTCAGTCAGGCTTGACCGGGTGGTGCCCGGCCATGGCGATCCTCAAACGAGCGGGCTTGGCATCCGTGGCGGTCCGGCCCTGATCACGTCACCGGCGTCGGCGTCGTCAGCGCGGCGAGCACTTCCTTGTAGAGATACTTCGCGCCTTCGACGCCGTTGAGTGGACCGGCTTCGTATTCCAGCGCGAACGTTCCCTTGAATCCGCCTGCCAACATGATGCGGACGCTGCGCTGCACGTCGTTCTTGTCGCCCCAGCGGTCCCAGTATTTCGCGTGCACGTTCGACGTGGAGTACGGCGCCAGTGCCTTGAGGCCGTTGAAGAGCATGTACTCGTGCTCCCAGTTACAGAAGTCGGGGGTGACGTCACAGTAGGGGTGGTTGATCGTGTCTACCATGATCCGCAGATTCATCGGATCCGCGGCCAGACCCCAGTGATTTTCGAACGTCACTTTGATTCCCAGGTCGCCTCCGAAGTCGGCCATCTCCTTGTACGACTCAATCGCGGCATCCATGAGTGGAATGAGGTCGAGGTTGCGGGGGTAGCCATCCGCGCTTCTGGGAATGGCATTCGGTCGGACAGAGGGGCCCAGTGCCTGCGGCGAGTTCATTCGCATGGAGTGGACACCGAGGACCGCGCAGCCCTCGAGCCAGCGCTTGGCCATGGCGACTCCGGCTTTGCGTCGGGTGTCGGCCTCGGGCGATCCGAAGTCCGCAAGCCCGAACGGCGCGTTGTTTGAGATGTGCTGGACCTTCGTGCCAGTCTTCACGAGTGTGTTGGCCATCTGGTCCAACCATCGGCGTCCCGACGGACTCATCGGGTCGAAGCCCGCACCACCGCCACCACCTTCAGCCGACGTCATATACATGGTCGGGTCGGTGACATCACCGAACAGGCCCGAGAAGATGTCCATCCTTCGGACCCCGGGAAATGTGTCTTTCACGAACTGCGGAAAGTCGAGCATCGTGATTTCGCCGTAGCGCTGTTTCATCTCGGCCGTCGGCGTCCGATCGCGATTGGTGGGCACTGTCGGCCCCCTTGGGTCAGCGGTGGTGTGGCCGCCGCACCGCGTCCAGTCGCTGCTGCCGCGCTTCCTGCCTGAGCCGCCCGGCCTCCTCCAGCAGCGCCCGGTGCGCCGCCGCCTCCTCGGCCAGTGCGGGGGCGCGTCTTGAACAGGCTGCGAATGGGCCACGAGCACCCGGCCATGCGGTCCAGTCGCGTTTTCGCTTCCATGACCTGGGCCAACACCCGTTCACGCGGCGTCATCATCACCGTGGCTGCCGTGATGCCAGCGCCAGCAGTCTTGAGGAAATCTCGTCTATCCATGGGCGCCATTCTCTGCCTCAAGCGGCGCAGCGTCAAACTCCGGCAGCCACTGGAAACCGTGTGAAAGTGCCATCAAGACACGGGCAAAAGTGGCATCGAGACGTCTGCCACGTGTGATGGGGTGTCTACGTGCTCCGGGTGCCGATATACCGCTTGAACCAGAACGCGTTCTCGGGGCCTCGCCAAACCCCACGTCGGAGTCGACCGCCGTGACGTGCTCGATGCTCGCACCTCATCATCGCGAGGCCAGCAATTTCCTTATTTGATCAGCGATGTCATCGGCGGCGCTTTTCCATCCACGCGGAGACAATGAGGGTTTGTTCTTGTTGGCGATCATGATGGCCTCCTCGCCTTGAACAAACCGGACCTGCAAGAGCGCTGTCCTGACGGGTCTGGGCGCGCCGCCGGGCTGGCCGCTTCTTGACGGGAGGCCCATCACGAATCTTGGCGTGGTCACACCTCGGCCAACGACGTCGAGCACGACGTCGGCTGAGTTCGGCTCCTCCACGATGGTCAGGACCTTCTTCTTTGACTTCGATCCAAACGACCTGACGAGGTCCTCGACAGACTGCCGCCGATCCGCCAACTCATCCGGATCGCCTCCGTCGTCTGTGACGACCGACACGCGGACCAATCGCTGACTGGGTGCCGGCACCCCTTGTCGCATCATCTCAGGCGCGGGAGCGGCAACGAGTGTCAGAAGCAGGAGCGGCACTATCGTCATGGCCCCCATCCTGCGCCAGTTGTCGGAGATATCGCAACCCGTGGTCGCAGTCACGTAAGATCACTGAAAGATGCCGGCCTCCCTCCCGAAAACACACTTCGACGTCATCATTATCGGCAGCGGCGCCGGCGGCGGCACGGTTGCCAATGTGTTGGCCGGGCAGAACGCCGATGTCCTCCTGCTCGAGCGCGGTGACTTTATCCCTCAGGAAGCCGCCAACCGCGACCCGGCCGTCGTCTGGCAGGAACTGCGATATCGCGCCAAGGAGATGTGGGTGGACGGCGAGGGGAAGGAGTTCCTGCCCTACACCCACTACTGCGTGGGTGGGAACAGCAAGTTCTGGGGCAGTGCACTGTTCCGGTTGCGGCGGGAAGACTTTGGTGCACTTGAGCACGTCGACGGCACGTCGCCCGCGTGGCCAATCGACTACGACACGCTCGCGCCGTACTACGACCGAGCCGAACGGATGTATCACGTCCACAGCGAAGCCGGGATCGACCCCACAGAAGGGGAGCGGCCTCCGTACCCGTACGCGCCGATTCCCCACGCGCCGCTGATGTCGTCAATCGTCGACCGTCTGCGCGCACAGGGCCTGCACCCGTCGCATCTGCCGCTCGGACTCATCCGTCCCGGTGAACCAGGCGGCTGCATCCTGTGTGATGTGTGCAATTCGTTCCCTTGTCAGTACCACGCGAAGAGTGATGCAGAAGTCTGCGCCGTTCGGCCGGTCATGGATCAGTCCAATGTCACGTTGTGGACCAACAGTTACGCTGAACGACTGCTCACCGACCCGTCGGGCAAGCGGGTGGAGGCGGTCGAGGTGCGCAGGCAAGGCGAGTTGGTCCGACTGACCTCATCCCGGGTCGTCGTCTCGTGTGGCGCAGTGAACTCGGCTGCCTTGCTCCTACGTTCGGCCAACGACAAACACCCCAACGGTCTGGCGAACTCGTCGGGGTTGGTGGGCCGACGCTACATGGCGCACCTGGCGACGATGATGGAGGCGTTTCATCCGTTTCGTGTGAACACGACCGTGTTTCAGAAGACCGTGGCCATCAATGACTTCTACTTCAACGGGCCGGATACCCCGCATCCCCTTGGCCAAATTCAGTCACAGGGCCGTGCCTACGGCGTGCAGGCCAAAACCGTCGTTCCGTGGATTCCGATGTGGGTCTATGACGCCTGGATGTCGCGTGCCGTCGACTGGCTCGCGATGACCGAAGACCTGCCGCGTCACGACAATCGGGTCGCGCTTGATTCGAATGGTCGCATCCAGTTGCACTATCAGCCGAACAACGTCACCGCGCACAAGCGCCTGGTCAAGGAACTCAAGCGGATGCTTCGCAGCCTGGGCTATTGGCTGGTGGTGGGGTATTCGCACAACCGGTCGAACACCACGCACCAATGTGGCACACTCTGCTTCGGCACAGACGCGACGCAGTCTGTGCTCGACCCGTACTGTCGCTCGCACGACGTCGAGAATCTCTTTGTCGTGGATGCCTCGTTTTTCCCGTCGTCAGCAGCCGTCAACCCGGCGCTGACCATTGTGGCCCAAGCCCTGCGGGCGGCCGATCATCTCGTGGAGACCTTATGAGAGCGCGTTCATTCAGTCATGTCGGCATCACCGTGTCCGACTTCAACAAGGCCGTGAAGTTCTACTGGGAAGTGTTCGGGTGTCCGCTCGTTGCCGCCGGTGACACGCCGCCGACGAGGATTCGCGCGTTCTTCGGAGTCGACGCGACGGACCCGACGCTCAAGATCGGATGGATTCGTGCTCCCGGCGGCGGGGTCATGGAGATCTTTGAGTTCAAACCCCAACTGCCGCCCGCAGAGGTGACCTGGAATCGCGTTGGCTTGACCCACATTTCGTTCAACGTGAAGAACTGCCAGAAGTGGCACGACTATCTGGTCAGCAAAGGCGTGGAGATCGTTTGCAAGCCAGAGCAGTCACCCCGTGGCCACTGGTTCTTCTTTGTCAAGGACATGGACGGGAATTTGATCGAGCTGATCGATCTTCGTATCAGGCACTACGCCCTCAACTGGTTCGGATGGTTCGGCGGCTGGCTGTTCAGGCGAGGGATGTATAAGAAGTATTATCAGTAGGTGCTCGGTGCTGGGTGCTGGGGTGCTCAGCAGCCGGCCGCGGTCGGCGCAGCGACGACGATGAGACCTTGCAGTTGACTCGGGACGCCGGGCCCGCCGGGACAACTCAGTGTCCGAATGGTCGGGCTGGCGTCGAGCGCGTCGTCAGGAATCGCGAAGTCCAACGGCCGCAGTCCCTTGTTTTCGTCCAACTCCGCCGGCATGACCTTCAGACTCACCGAGCTGCGCACGTTGCCGTCGCGGGCGTGGATGGCTTGGTCGATGTAGCGATGGTGGGCCACGGCCCGACGGAACACGCCCGTGTCGGTGAGGCCGCTTTCGCACATCACCCAGGAGACGAAGGCGGCCGACCATGGGCTCTGCCATCGAGCGCCGATGCCGTCCGATCTGCGCCAGGCCTCGTTCTGCCGGTCGATAATCCAGCCACCTTCCGCCGTCACGGTCCAGTAGCCGGCAATCGACGCGGCGACACGCGCCGATTCTTCGGTGGAGATCCGGGATCGGCCGCGCCGCGAACGCGAACCAGCGGGCGTCGGCGCCGCGAATGTTCGTGGCGCCTCGACGATCGTCTGATCGACCACCCCGAAGCCGAAGAAGGCCCATTCCTGGACCGCGACATCGACAATGCGGCGTCGAAGGTCGGCAGTGAGGGTCTCCACTGGCCGGCAGCCGGTCTGCGAAATGCGCATCCGGCCGGGGGCGCCCGTCACACGAGCGGACGGTGGCACGACGTCGAGGAGATCCGCGGGCAGTCGGTTGGCGGGCGGCGTCTGCTGGGTAGAACCGAGTGACACGCCGCACAGCGCGATACCCGTCAGCGAGGCGAGCAGACCTCGTCTCGCGCGTACCTGGAGGCGCGAGGTCGCAGGCACGTGTCTGGCATTCACAGTCATAGATGGGCGGACTCTATCAGGTCGATGAGGCACACGTTCAGGCCTAGGATTGGCGAGCCGGAACAGTGGCGAGAATTGCCACAATTTCGTGCGACGGCGGTTCCTTCCCCCGTAAGCCGTCCTCGGCATGAACATTGCGATCGAAACCCGCTCCAGAACGATGTATCGTCGTCTTTCGCGGTGAGCGGAGCCGATGAGTATCCCTGGCGAGGGGAGGACGGGATGAAGGACGCACGGGTCGACCACATGGAAGAGACACTCAACAGCCTAGGCCAGAAGGTGGAACGCCGCTTCGATTCAACGGACGAGCAGTGCCACCGGGTGGACGGACGGTTCGATGGAATGGATGAGCGGTTCGACCGGCTGGAGCGGTTGATCAAAGAGCGGTAGGCGCCGCACGTCGCGACACGAGCGGGAGCCCTGTGATGACGATTACCATTTATGCGCGCGAATTCAACCTGACCGGCGGCACTCATGATCAGGTCCACCGGCGATTGCGGACGGCCCTGGGCCGATTCAGTCACAAGTTGACACATGTGGTGGTGCGCCTGACCGACGTGAACGGCCCCCGCGGATCCCGATGACCCTATCGGCCTTCCTGTTTCTGGCGTTGGGTCTGGCCTTTTTGGTCGGCGGTGCGGAACTGCTGGTCAGGGGGGCCTCGCGTTTGGCCTTCCGCTTCGGCATCTCGCCGTTGGTGGTTGGCCTGACCGTGGTCGCCTTCGGGACCAGTGCGCCGGAACTCGCGGTCAGTATCCAGGCCGGCCTGGCCGGCCAGTCCGCCTTGGCCATCGGCAACATCGTCGGCAGCAACATTTTCAATGTATTGGTGGTGTTGGGTCTGTCCGCGCTCATCACGCCGCTTGCCGTGCGGCAGCAGCTCATTCGGCTGGACGTGCCCCTGCTATGCGGTCTGTCCGTGACCTTCTGGTTGATGGCGCTTGATGGCCGGATTGGGATGGTTGAAGGACTGCTTCTGGTGGGCGGGGTGATCGCTTACACGGTTTGGGCGATCCGTGAGGGTCGGCGAGAGGCCAAAGGCGTTCAGGATGAGTACGCCCGCGAGTTCGGTGCCCCGGCGCGGGCTCATTGGACTGGCCGACTGCCGGTGCAGCTCGGGTTGGTCGCCGCCGGTTTGGCGCTTCTGGTGCTTGGAGCCCAGTGGCTCGTCGACGGCGCAGTGCTGATCGCCCGCGGTCTGAACGTGAGCGAGGTCGTGATCGGGTTGACCATTGTTGCGGCCGGGACGAGTCTTCCGGAGTTGGTCACGTCGGCGGTGGCCGCGTTCCATGGTGAGCGCGACATTGCTGTGGGCAACGTCATTGGGAGCTGCCTGTTCAACATCCTGGCGGTTGCCGGCTTTGCTTCCCTGGTCACGTCAGGCGGACTCATCGTTAGCGACACGCTCATACGCTTTGACCTGCTGGTGATGGTCGCTGTCGCTCTGGCGTGCCTGCCGATTTTCTCCACCGGCCAGACCATTTCTCGCTGGGAAGGCGGGACCTTCGTCCTCTACTACGGTGCGTATGTGACCTATCTCGTACTGTCGGCCACCGGCAACGAGGCGCTCTCCGTGTTCTCGTGGGTCGTCTTTGGTGTGGTGCTTCCGGTGACCATCGTGACGTGGCTGTGGTTCTGGAGAACGACTCGCGTCGCGACCTCAGCCCCGCCCGTGGACCCCGGCTCTCAGGCGCCCTGACGGGATGTGAACCGCAGCAGGGCGTACCCGGCCAGACCCGAAAGACCCGATCCCACCAAAATGCCGAGGCGATCCAGATTGGCATGAGGGACATCAGGCCCGTAGGCGAGCGACGCCACAAAGAGGCTCATGGTGAACCCGACCCCGCAGAGCACCGCTGCCCCAAACATCTGCGACCACCGCAGTCCGCTGGCCAGGGACGCTACTCCAATCCGGACGGCCAGCCAACTCATCAGCATGATGCCGACGGGCTTCCCGATGAACAGACCGAGGGCAATGCCCAGCGACACCGGATGCAGGACATCGGGCAGCGCCAGGCCCGTCAGCGGCACACCGGCGTTCGCAAACGCGAACACGGGCAGGACGCCGAAGGCCACCCAGGGGTGCAGGGCATGCTCGAAGTCTCGCAACGGCGATTTCTCCGGCGTGGCTGAATCCTTCGCTCCTGTGGGGGCGCGCATGGGAATGAACATGGCCAGCACGACGCCGGCGAGTGTGGCGTGGACGCCTGACTTGAGGACGGCAATCCAGAGTGGCACCCCGAGCAAGATGTAGGCGGCGGGCCGCGTCACCCCTAACCGATTGAGAATCGCCAACCCCACTACGCAAGCGGCGGCTACCACCAGGGCGAATCCGGAGAGATCGGCTGTGTAGAACAGCGCAATGATCAGAATGGCGCCCAGGTCGTCAATGATGGCGATGCTCAGGAGAAAGGCTTTGAGTGCCGGCGGAATCCGGTTGCCGAGCAGGGCCAACACGCCCAACGCGAATGCAATGTCGGTGGCGGCGGGAATGGCCCATCCGTTCACGGCAGCAGGGTTGGACGCATTCAGCGCCAGAAAACACAACGCCGGCATTGCCATGCCGCCGGCGGCCGCGAAGATCGGGAGGATCGCCTGGCGCACGCGTGAGAGATGTCCTTCGATGGCCTCCCGCTTGAGTTCCATCCCGACCAGCAGGAAGAAGACGGCCATCAGGCCGTCATTGATCCAGAGCAGGAGCGGCTTCGCGATACTCCACGTCCCGAGACTGACTTGGAAGGGGAGGCTCAGGACGGCCGTGTAGGTGTCGGCCAGCGGTGAGTTGCCCACGACCAACGCTGCGGCCGTTGCAGCCATCAGCACCAGTCCTCCGGCGGATTCCAACCGCAAGAAATCCTGGAGCGAGGCGACGCCTGCCGTAAGTGTCCGTGTCTCCGTGTGCTTCATTACCGACCCAGTCTGGCACGGTCGCACTATTCCGTCCCGTCCGCTGCGTCGGCAGCGCTTCCTGCTGGGGCGAAGACGCGTCTGGGCGGTTGAGGACTAGTTTCCGGCCTTGAACTCGCGCAGCTTCGATTGCTGTTGAGGGGTGAAGCGGCGCGCTGATAGCCCATGATCAGGCTTAATCCCTGCTGGACAGCGTGCGGGCGATCGAGGCGGTCCGATAGACGGCCGTGCCCAGAGCACCCACAGCGATGAGGGTGACGGCGCCCGTCAGCAGTGTGCCGGGCGCCCAGCCGAACCGTGCGGCCGCAGCCGCATCAAACAACGCGGCTAGCGCCAGAATGACCAACCGCTCGGCGCGCTGCATGACGCCGCCTGTGCCGGTCACCCCGACGGCTTCCCCGCGCGCCCGGGTGTAGCTGACCAGCAACGAGCCACTGACGGCCAGCATCGACACTGCCACGCCCGCCGGCGTCCCGGACAGATACCAACCCACACCCACAAACGCGAAGACCTCGGCAAACCGATCAAGTGTCGAGTCCATGAATGCGCCGTAACTGTTGGTCAGCCCTCTCGCCCTGGCGATGCGGCCATCAAAGATGTCAGCCAGGCCGCCAAGCAGGATCATCCAGCCGGCCAACGACAGTTCCTGGAACGCGAACGCCACCCCGGCGCAGCCACCGAACAGGACTCCGAGATAGTTGAAGACGTCCGGCGACACCTTGGCACGCACCAGAGCCCGTTCAACGGGGCCAATCGCCCACATTACCCAGTCACGGGCGAAATAGCCCAGCAGCACCGTGGTCGATCGACGTGCCACGTCAGCGTCGACGGGTTTGCCGCGCCGGATCAGGGCAAATATCGGCATTGTGGCCACGGCGGCGGCCAAAAGTGTCAGGGCGATGGTGTCGATGTTGGTCAACGGTGTCTCACCTATTGTCGGCGCTGTGGACGCGTCCGCAGGTAGTGAAACACCTTCGGCCACAGGAACACCAGCGGCCAGCGTCGCTCGCGGGGTGTCAGGACAATCGATTCGCCGCTGCTGCGGTCGATCTTCTTGACGATGTAGTCCAACCAGCCCTCATACAGTGCGACATGTTTCAGCAGTCGAGTGGTCGTCCGGATCTTGCTCCGCCGGAAGTACCAGCGGTTTCGGAAGGCCTCCCATCGGCCCACGGGAATCCTCAGCCGGTAGGTTTCGCCCCGGGGGCTGATCGTCAGCAGACCGGTCCTGGCCAACTCAGCCAGCAGCGGCCTGTAGATGGCATGGAGTGTCTCGGTCTGAGCTGTCACCAGCGTTCGAGCGTGGTCGCCGGCCTCAGGCCGGATTTCGCCGGCCAAAGATCGCCGGAGCACGGCATAGACATACTCGTCCACGCCGAATTCGTCAGGAAGTGTCGGTCGCACCCACGCCAGGGTATTCGCCCGGGCTTGGGCGATGGCCCCGGCGATCGCTGCGGCGCGCGGCTCGTCTCGGGTCCAGGCCGCCACAACAAACTGAATCAGGCGTCCCTGAATAAAGTGGTCTCTGGGGTGTGGTGAGCACGCCTGGCGGAAGTCCCGCAGGGAGATCACGCAACACTTGGCTCGTCGCTCCGTATCGCCGGCGTGCTCGGTGACGGCAATGACGTTCGGGGCCAGGATGCCGGCCAGAAACGTCGCCGTCCGGGCCGAGTACGCCGTGCCAACGCTGGCGGCCAGCGAAGTGTAGGCCTCCCGGTAGTGGTCAACGACGACAAAGAAGTCGAACGCACTGTCGGGCCGGGTCGGTCGCCCCTGCGCTCTGGAGCCGTAGTGGATCACGGCCACGGTCGCCGGACCAAAGGCGCCTGCGAGAAAAGTCGCCAACGCCGCAGCGTCTTCCCCAACAGGGTGATCGAGGCCGAATCGCAGGGCTGGCAGCCTAGCGGGCATTCGTCCTCATGTCTTCCAAGGTGGCAGTCATGCGCTCACGGATGGTCTGGATGAACTCGGGAATGTCTGCTTCCTGCTGTGGAGGGTCGAACGGACCGATAACCCGAACGCGGATGTCTGTGCCTGCCACCCGAGCCATCATTTCGGCCAGCGTACGGACTTTCCACATACCGTCACCGACGACGCAATAGACGGGGCGCTTGATGCGGGTCAGGGCGAGTCGGAGCCCTCGGGTCATGAAAGGAAGGATTGAGCCGTCTTTGGTGCGATGGCCCTCAGGGAAGATAAAAAACGACGTTTCGCCTCGCCGGGTCCGTTCGACGGCTTCGGCCAGCATGGCCAGGTCGGCCCGGATATTCTTTCGTTTCTGCGAAATGAGCGGCAGGCGGGCCAATCGGACAAACACCGAGACCCCAGGGATGCCCCAGGCATACCGGCGCCGGGTGGGAATCAGGGCCAAGTGACCCGGTACGATACTGAAGCCGATGGCGATGTCAACCATCGACTGATGGTTCATGATAACGATGCAGCTTTCCGGGCCAATGGAGCCCTCGGTGGTAATCCGGACGCCAGCGAAGACGCGGAGCAGTCGCAGGAGGTTTCTGCCTTGAAGTCGGGCCCAGGCCCCGTGGAGCCGAACGGCCCGGACTGGAAACAACCACGTGAAGGGCACTACGATGATGCGTTGTCCGAGTCCGGCGAAGAACGTGAGATAGGCTAGTAAAACGAGTACGAAGACAGCACTCCGCGCGGCTCGGGCCAGACGGAGAAATAGAGGGAGTCGCGGTTCGGTGTGAAGACCGCGAGTTCCGGTGTGAGTCTGGGTAAGATTAGCGCGGAGATCAGTCATGACACCCCATCCAGGGTCGGCAAAGCAACAATCGGACGAAGTGGCCACCACCACCTCCACGCCTCAGGTGGCGGCCGACAGCGATTACGATTACAGCAACTTCTATTATTCTTCTTCCGACGACCTCTTCGCGATCTTCAAACCGTACGACGAATGGTGGTATGGCAGCGCGCGGAACAACGGGTATTACCTGTTCTCCCAGCCCATGTCGACCCGTCCTGGCCCCCAGATCGATCTTGAAGAGCAGCTCAGCCACACGAAGCTCGAGCTGCTGAATCTGGCGTCATACAACTATCTCGGACTGTCGTATCACCCGGAAGTCATCGCCGCCGCCAAGGACGCGCTGGACCACTATGGCCTGGGTGCCGCCGGCTCGCCGATTCTGAGCGGCACGATGGATTTGCATCTCACGCTCGAAAAAGAACTGGCCGAGTTCAAGAAAAAAGAAGCCGTGATGGTCTTTCCGACCGGCTACAGCACGAACGTCGGTCTGTTGTCCGCCCTGCTTCGCGCCGGCGACTGGGCCATCATGGATCAAAACGTGCACGCCAGCATTGTGGACGGCGTGATCATGTCGAAGGCCAACGCCCGGTTCTTCCGGCATAACCGCCCTGACGACCTGGAAAAGAAGCTCCGCGGCACCACTGGCAAGCGTCTGGTCATTCTCGAGGGCGTCTATTCGATGGACGGTGACACCGCGCGGCTCCCCGAGTTGGTCGAAGTGGCGAAGCGTGCGGGCGCGCGCGTGATGATTGACGAGGCCCACTCCACGTTCATGTATGGGGCTGAAGGTCGGGGCGTGGCCGAACATTTCGATCTCGAAGACGAGATTGACATTCATGTCGGCACCTTTTCGAAGGCGCTTGGTGGGCAGGGCGGGTTTGTGGCGGGCTCGCAGAGCCTCTACAACTACCTCATGGGGTTCGCCCGGTCGCGCGTGTTTTCGTGTGCACTCGCGCCGGCTGTGACGGCCGGCGTGCTGGCCGCCCTGCGCGTTGCTAAGCGGGAGCCCGAGTTACGCACGAAGTTGTGGAAAAACGTGGCGCATTTTCGAGGGTTGCTCAATTCAGCCGGCGTCGATGTGGCTGAGTCGACGTCGCAGATTATTCCCATCATGATTCGCGACGACCGCAGGATTTTGGGCATCGCGCAGAAATTGCAACGCGCGGGCCTCTACTTGCAGCCGATTATTTATCCAGCCGTGGCCAAGCACCGATCGCGGTTCCGCGTGTCGATTTCTTCGACCCACACGACGGAACAACTCAATCGGGCCGCGACCATCTTGACGGACATTCTGCGTGAGGAGAAAGTGATTTGAGCGACTTGAAGCCAGGGCAAGTGCAGTATCAGTTCCGTCATGCGATCGGCGGGTTCTTTGAATTCCCAACGGAGAACGCGCGCAAGTTGCTGCCGCCGTTCCTCCACTCGGTCGAGCCGCATCACGGCCAGAGCGTCCTGTCGGTGATGGCGTTCGATTTCAACGGCAGCTCGGTTGGCGAGTACGGCGAGCTGGTCCTGTCCGTGCACGTCGCGCCCAAGATTGGCCAAGGGCGACCGTTGGCGCGTGCCGCGTTCTACCCGTTCCTTGTCGGCACCACGACGAAGGCCTCGCGTGAACACGCCATCGAGCTGTGGCACCTGCCGCACTTCATGCAGGACATCGAGATCGCATTCACGACCGACGATCATGACATTCGAGTGGCGGCATCGCAGGCTGGGACGCCGATTCTGGATATGCACATCACCGACTATCAGTGGGGACCGGTCGAGCATCACTATCAGGCGTTCGAGCATGATGCGTCGGGGTCGTACATGGCCAGCATGGCGATGAACGCGCAGTTCAGCGAAAACGAGGAAGAACGTGGGTCGATTCAGATTCATGAGCACGACTTCACGGCCGGCCTCGGCCGTGACGGCGTGAACACCACGCCGTTCCGTGAACTGTGGATGCGCGACGGCCGACAGACATTCGAACCGCTCGAAACCCTGTAGTCCGGTGTTCGTCTGATGCCTGACCACGTCTGCGTGATCGTCAACCCGGCTGCAGGGCGGGGACGAGGCGCGCGAGCGCTCCAAGGGGTGACGGAGGCGTTCGGCGCGGTCGGCATCACGACGATTCACACGTCGAAGACCAAAGGCGACGAGGGGGAGTTGGCCCGCAAGGCTATTGATGCTGGTGCCACCACGCTGGTCGCCGTCGGCGGCGACGGCACCTGGAGCAACGTGGCCAATGCCGTGCTGGCCGCAGGGGCCGGCGATCAGGTGCGCCTGGCGCTGGTGGCCGCTGGGACGGGAAACGATTTCGCCAAGACGACGGGCGCTCCTGCTTCAGACGCGGCTGCGACCGCGAAGCTCGTCATGGAAGGCGTCGAGACGCGCGTGGACGTCGGGCGCATCGAAGACCACTATTTCCTGAACATCACCGGCTTTGGATTCGACATCGCCGTGCTCGAGGACATTCCGTCGATCCCATACCTCAAGGGCGACGCGGTGTACATCTTCTCGGCGCTGCGCCAGTTGGTCGGATACCGTGGTGTAGAGATTGATGTTGCCTCGCCCCTCAAGCGGCGGGGGCCGGTTCGGCATTTGATGCTGGTGATTGCCAACGCAAAGAACTTTGGCGGAGCGTTTCACATCGCTCCGGACGCGTCGCTGACTGATGGCGCGTTGGATGCGATTTCGATTCACGACGCATCCGCCTGGCGCCGTTTGAAGTTGTTCGGCTCTGCGACCAAGGGCACCCACCTCGCCTATGACGAAGTGGTGGCCGAGCAAGCGGCGTCGTTCATCGTGCGCTTCCCCGAGCCTCCCGCGTATGAAACGGACGGCGAGTACCGGCGAGCCGCGTCAGCTGAACTCGAAGTCACGTGCGTGCCCAAGGCGCTGCGGGTGGTGGCGCGGCCATGAAGGCCATCGCGTTCGCGGCCCCTATTCCCACCTACCTGACGACCCTCGTCGCCGGCCGCATCTCCGAATCACTATTGGTCGGCCCGCACGCGTGTACTCGCCATATCGAAGTGGCGACCCCGGAACTGCCCGGCGATGCGTGGGTCCGTATTCGCACGCGACTGGGCGGTATCTGCGGCAGCGACCTGGGCATCGTGGCGCTCGAGGCCAGTCCGTCCACGTCGCCGTTGTCGTCGTTCCCGTTCGTTATTGGCCACGAAAACGTTGGAGACATCGACGCCCTTGGATCGGCCGTCCGCGGTTTTGGCGTTGGCGACCGTGTCACCGTAAATCCGCTGCTGTGTTGTGAACCACGGGCGGTTTCTCCACCGTGTGCGGCCTGCGCCGCCGGTCATCATTCTCGGTGTGCGCACTTTACGGACGGCATATTGGCACCGGGCATGTTCATCGGTACCACCAAGGGCCTGGGTGGCAGCTGGGGTGAGTATTTCGTGGCGCACGAGTCTCAGTTGGTCAAGGTTGACGACGGCGTGAGCGACGCGGGCGCGGTGTTGACGGAACCCTTCGCCTGTTGTCTGCATGCCGTGCGGAACAACACGCCTGAGCCGGGTCAGAAGGTGTTGGTGATTGGGGCGGGCACGATGGGGCTGTTGATGGTGGCTGCATTGCGGGCTCTGGTGCCCACGGCGAGGGTCACGACGTTGGCCCGCCACCCGTTCCAGGCTCGCCACGCGACCGAACTGGGCGCCGACACCACGGTGATGGCGCGCGGGGCTTATCTCGGCGCATTGGCTGAAGTGGCAGGCACACGGCTGCTTCAGCCGATCATGGGCCGCCCCATTGGGGTGGGTGGTTTTGATGTCGTGTACGTCTGCATCGGCGGCTCACGAGGCGTGGAAGATGCGATGCGATTCGCACGCGCCGGCGCCACCATCGTCTTGCTCGGCAACGCCACAACACTGCGCGGTCTCGACTGGACGCCGTTGTGGCTCAAGGAGCTGACCTTCCGAGGGACGCTGGCCTATGGCGGCCACACACATGCTGGGCATACACATGGGGGCGCCAGCGCGAATGCGTTTGTAGAAGCGGCCGCGATGATTGCCGATGGGCGCGCGCCGATTGCAGGATTGGTCACGCACCAGTTCCCGCTTGCCAACTCCCGCGAGGCCCTCGCGACCGCACGGGCCAAGGGCGTGGGTGAGAGTGTGAAGGTGGCCTTCACGTTTGTTCAATCTCGTGTCTAGCGACTCCATGGGACAGGCTGAAGGACGCCGACCGGCACACGCGGTCTACGCGGTTCTTGCCCTGCTCGTGGCCACCGCGTTCGTGTACGCACCTGTGCGCTACTACGAATTTGTGAGTTGGGACGACGGGCTGATGACGTTGAACCCGAACGTCGCCCACGGCCTGACATGGCGCAGCGCGTGGTGGGCGATGACGACAGGTTACGCCGGCCAGTGGATTCCACTGACATGGCTGTCGCGCCTGGTCGATATCTCGCTGTTCGGATGGAACGCCGGCGGGCACCATTTGACAAACCTCCTGATTCACCTGGCCAATGTCGCGTTGCTGTTCACGCTTCTGTGGAGGATGACTGGACAGCTGGGACGGAGTTGGTGGGTCACCGCGTTCTTCGCGCTGCATCCGCTCAACGTCGGCTCGGTGGCCTGGGTGATCGAGCGGAAAGGCGTGCTCGCCGCGACCGGGTTCTTCCTCGCCCTCTGGGCCTATCAGGCCTGGGTCGCGAAACCGCGTCGATCATCCTACCTTGTCGTGGTCGCCATGATGTGTCTCAGCGCGTTGGCCAAGCCAATCGTCGTCACACTGCCGGTGGTGTTGCTGCTGCTCGACGTGTGGCCCCTTCGGCGCGTCACGCTGGCGTTCGCCGATCGGCGTCAGTGGATGGCCATGGTCCGAGAGAAAGTACCGCTCGCCATGGTCGCGGCCTTTTTTGCCGTGATTGCGTTTGAGACGGAACGCCGAGCCGGCGTCCTGCCGTCGACCGACATGTATCCGTGGAATCTGCGCCTGGCCAACGTGTTGATTTCCTATGTCCGCTACATCGGCAAGACGATCTGGCCCGTCGATCTCGCCGCGTTTTATCCGTTACGACCGTTTGTGCTGCCCGATTGGCTGCCCATCGCTGCGGCGGCGCTGACCCTCATCGGCGTCTCCGCACTGGTGGTGCGATGGGCACGGCAACGTCCGTATCTGCTCGTCGGCTGGTGCTGGTATCTCGTGTCTCTGGTGCCCGTCATCGGGCTGGTGCAGGTGAGCGATGCATCCATGGCCGATCGATTCGCTTATCTCCCCCTGATCGGCCTCTTTGTCATCGTGGTGTGGGGCGTGCCCGAGCTGCTGAGCCGGGTCTCGTTTGGCCGACAGGTGATGTACGCGTCGGCGATCGCCGTCGTCGTGTCTCTGGCGGTCGACGCGCGCATTCAGCTTGGCTACTGGCAGAACAGCCTGGCGCTGTGGGGGCGGTCGCTCGACGTGGCGCCCGAATACAATTTCAGGGCGCATATCGGCATTGGCGACGCCCTCGTCAATGTCGGCCAGCTGGACGAGGCCGTTGCTCAGTATCGGGAGGCGCTGCGCCTGTTGCCAGGATCGGCCGAAGCGCACAATTCCCTGGGCGTTGTGCTCGCGCAACAAGACCAACTGGTCGAGGCGAAGAGCGAGTTCAACGCCGCGATCCGGTTCAACCGGTCCTACAACAATCTTGCTCAGGCGCATCTCAATCTTGGTGCCGTGCTCGCGCGGCAGGGCGCCTTGCCCGAGGCAATCGCCGAGTATGAGATCGCGCTTCGCCTCGATCCCGACTCTCCGCAGGCCCACTACAATCTGGGCCTGGCGCTGGCCGAGTCCGGCGACCTTGAGGCGGGCGTGCGGGAATGCCTGACTGCGCTGCGCGGGTTTCCCAACCGCGCCGACTGGGAAGCGGGAGTTGCCCGGATCCTGGCGCAGCTGGGTCGGCGCGATGAGGCGATTGAACACCTCAAGGCCGCGCTGGTAATCGACCCGACGTACGAGCCCGCGCGACAGGTGTTGGAAGCCCTCAACAGGCGGTGAATCTGAGACGCTACGGCATGCGGCCGAGCCACTCGAGCAGACCCAGCGTCAGCCATGGGAAGTAGGTGATCAGCAGGACCCCAAACGCAAGAATCGCCAGCATCGGTAAGGAGGCACGCGTGACTTCCAGGACGGGCTTTTCGAATCGCACCGACGACAGCAGCAGGTTCAGGCCCAGCGGCGGTGTGAGGTATCCCAGTTCCAGATTGGCGACGAAGATGATGCCGAGATGAACCGGATTGATCTGATAGACCTCGGCCACACCCGTAATCAGTGGCACGACGATGACGATTGCCGAGAAGATGTCCATCACTGAGCCAACGAACAGCAGGAAGACGTTGAGGGCCAGCAGGAACATCAGCGGTGATTCCACGTGGGCCGTCGTCCAGTCGATCAACGCGCCGGGCACCTGCGCGTTGACCATGTAGTTGGTCAACCCGACGGCGACCGCCAGGATGACGAGCACGCTACCCACCAGGCCGACGGAGTCGGCCGTGACCTTCAGCACTTCCCGGTTGGTCGGGATGTCGCGGTGAATGAAACGCTGCATGATGAAAGCGTAGAGAGCTGCCACTGCCGCTGATTCCACCGGAGTGGCGTAGCCGCCCAGCAGGGCCGTCATGACCACCACGGGAAGCCCGATTTCCCACTTGGCGTTCCACAAGGCTCCCAACGCCTCGCGGCCAACAAACGGCGGTCGGGGCGCGTTGGCTTTGAGCGCCTCGCGCACGCCATACGCCGCAAGCAGCCCCAGCATCAACATGCCTGGGAGCAGGCCGCCAATAAACAGATCCTCCATCGCCACGTTCGCGATGATCGCGTAGAGGATCAGGGGCAATGACATCGGGAATAACAAGCCCAGGGAGCCCGACGACGTCAGCAGGCCGATGGAAAAACGCTCGCGGTAGCCGTCTTTGAGCAGCGCAGGAAGAAGGAGTCCGCCGACGGCGAGAATCGTGACGCCGGAGCCACCCGTCAGCAGCGTGAAGAATGCGCACAGTCCTGCCGAGGCTACAGCCGTGCCTCCAGGCAGCCACCCGAACAGACCCCGGAACACGCGCAGCAAGCGCTGCGACGACTTACCTTCCGCGAGAAAATAGCCCGCCAGCGTGAAGAGCGGTATCGTTGCCAGCCCGGCCGAACCCGTCAACTCCTGGTACGCCGTGATCAGCAGGACGGTGGGTTTGCTGCCTTGCACCAGGAACAGCACCACGGCTGAGCCGCCCAGCAGCACGAAGATCGGGGCTCCAAGAATCGCCGCGCCGAAGACTACGGCCAGCCATGGCCACGCCGGCTGACCGTCCAGAAGTTCAGGGTGAGTCGCCAGCCAGTAACCCGCCATGGGACCGATGGCCGCCACAACCTTGCCAAGCGTGCTGGCAGACGCACGCCACACCAGACGGCCCGCGATCAGGGCAAACGCGATTGGGAGTACGAGATCGGCGACCCACACCGGCACGCCGAGGGCAATCTCTGCACCATCGAGGCGATCGATGGTGACCAGACTGATACCGCCCATGGCGAAGATTGTGGCGACGGCCGACCCGACGATCGCGGCGACAAATTTTCCTCCGTCAGCGAACGAGCCCTTTGGAAGGAACTCGCCGGTGGCCAGCGACAGCAACTTGCCGTCCCGTGCCGCGATGGCGGCACCCAACAGGCCCACCCACATCGTCAGATGCTGCGCGAAGGGGGCGGCTCCTGGGATGCCGGTCGCGAACCACTTACGCAGGACGATCTCGGCTAACGGTAGGATGATGATGCCCATCATCGCCACAGTGGCGACCGAGTTTTCGAACCTGACGAGCGTCTGGCGCACGTTACCTGTCGTCCCTGGAGGCTTGGCCTGAGGCGCGTCTCGACGCGCGGAACGCGTCGCGCGCCTTGAGGGCCGCGTCGTAGACGTCCGCAGGAATCATGGTGCCGCGCATGGAGCCGACGAGTGCTTCGGCCGCCTCGCGAAACTCGGCCGTGGCCGCCGGCGTCAGCGTGGTCACTTTCAGGCCGCGCGCGACCATGGTGCTGACGGCCGTGGCGTCGAGCTTGGACGCCTCACTCAGGAACCGCTGTTCGAGCGTGGCCGCAGCCGCCAGGATCTTCGGGCGATCACCCGCATCGATCTCGTTCCACGCGGCGTTGGTCAGCACGGTGGCGCCAAGGAGTGGTGCCAGTTTGACGTCAAGCAGGTACGGGGCGTCGCGAAAAATCTGAAGCATGGACGCGCCATACGCGGGACTCGGTGCCGCCTCAATCATGCCGCGCTTGAGACCGCCCACCATGTCGTTGAACGAGAGAGGAATAGGCTGGAAGCCGTTGTCTTTGTACCATTGCACCGACTTGTCGTCGCCTTCGGTGGTGTAGAGCTTGACGGCTTTAAGGTCTGCCAGTGTGCGAATGTCGTTCTTCGAGAACAACTGGACCCAGCCCGCGTTGCCCCAGTTGAGCACCTTGTAGCCTTCCGCTTCGATGCGTTGCGTCATCATGGGGCGAAGCGCCGCAAACACCGCACGCATTTCCTCGTCAGACTCGATGAAGAACGGCATACCAAAAACGTCGATGGCATTGTCGATGCGGCTCAGGCCCGGAGGCAGGAGCAAGGCGGCCTGCAGTTCGCCTACGGCGGGGCTCATCATCTTGACGGTGGAGGCTTCCGTGCCGAGCGTGCCGCCGGGATAGACCCGCAGGGTGACGCGACCGTCAGTGGTTTTCGTCCAGGCATCGCCCATGTCAAGCAGGGCCTTGTGCCACGCCGAGTTGCTGGGCGCAAACGTCGCGAGTTTTATGGTGATGGGCGCCCTGGCTTGAACCGGGAACTTCACGGTTATGGCGGCGACGGCCACAGTAGCCAGTACCAGGAAGCGAATCAAACGTTGCGACATGTTAGGAATCTCCAGATACATACATGATCTATTTCAGAAACAGGAAGTCCACCTGATCCAACAGCGCCTGCGCTCGTCGCTGTAGCAGCAGCGTGGTCAGGCGTGCGGTTGGTTCGTCATCTGGATCCACCGCCAGTGCCGTGTTCATCAGGCGTTCAAACTCGGCGCGATCTTGCCGGGCCACCGACACGCCCATCGCCAGCGAAATGTAGGGCCCCGGCGACAGCCCGCGCTGAATCTCAACCGCTCGGTCAAAGTGCCTACGCGCGGCCTCTTCCGACCCGCCCAACAACGCCTGGCTATCGAGCGTAATCATCAACTCGTGCAGGGCGCCGTTAAACCACCTTTCGTCGAGCGCGAGACCACGCTCGGCGAGCGCACGCACGGCCGGAAAATCAATGGCCAGCGTATCAGGGTTGAGCGCCATCGCCAGCCCCCACGAGGCCGCTGACCAGTAGAGCAGCTCGACGTCCTCCTTTTTCGCCTTGGGCAGAGCGCTCTCTGGGGTCATGAGCAGACGGGCGGTCACGCCCTTGAACCGTTCTTCGAGCGCTCGCTCGCAATAGCCATGGGCCCGGAGATACATCTTGAGGGTGCGGGCATCGATGGTTCTGGCCGCGGCACCGTCAGTGAGCCGCAGGACGTCGGCATCGGTGGCCAGATAGCCGTAGGCATACGAGGTGAACCCGCTGCACGTGGCTCGAAGCAGAGGCACGTAGGTCGGCAGCGTCTCGAGCAGCGACTCGTAGGTCTTGAGCGCAAAAGGTACGGCGTCTCGGACCAGTTCAGGATCGTTGTCCGAGGTGAACGAGTCGCCACCTGCCGACAGCGTGTCCGCCACCATGCGCGTCGCCTTCTTCGAAATCAGTCCACACCCGCCAAGCATGAGCGCCATGCCCACACAGACCACCGCCCGTCCGAATCCCGATGTTCTTGTCAATACCCTCACGGCCTCCTGTGCCAATTTTCGAGTGTGACACTTTGCCCGCGATTAGGGCAACCGCATCTCCCCATTTCCCCATCTCCCCACCTCGCCACCTCCCCCCCTACCCACCTCCCCATACAATGACGG
>JABMNV010000181.1 GCA_013203475.1 Acidobacteriota bacterium | reverse complement strand
GACCTTGCCAAGGTCGAAGTCGCGGGTTCGAATCCCGTTTCCCGCTCCAATATTGATCGTCGAAGACCGTGACCATCTCCCTTGAAGCCGACCGTGTCGTGCCGTTGCCGCCTGTGGCTCAGCGAGCAGGAGCCCTTGTCGCGATCAGTCGGCGCATCCCGTCGCGACGGCCAGTGCCCGGCACACTTGGCGTAACTTGGCCGGGCCGAGGCGGCCTAGGCGTGCGACGAGGCGCGATTGCTCGACAGTCTGCACATGGTCGAGGTTGACGGCTGACTCGTGTTTCAAGCCTTCATCGATCCCGACCAGGACTTCGCTCGGCGCGCCGTAAATGGTCGACGTGATGGGGGCCACCATGACCGTGTGCAGCAGTCCGATCACGTCCTGACGGGTGAGCACCAGGACCGGTCGCCTCTTGTCCGGCGCTTTGAATGTGCAGGTCCAGACCTCGCCGCGGCCTACTGCTCGGGCCACGTATTCTCTTCTGGCCAGTCCGTGAGTGCCTGATCGAGCGCCGCCCGCCTCGGGCCGTAGGCTCGCTTGTAAGCCTCGGCCGTCGTTTTGGCCTTGCGCCTCCGGAGGTAGTCGGCTGCTGCGCGCCGCAATACCGCCGAACGGCCCACTTGACGCACCTCTTCGTCGGCGTCCAGCCGTTTGAGCAGCGCTTCGTCAAACATGACCTGTATAGGTTTCATGTATATGTTTTACCACCACTACAGAGATCTGGGGAAGTGGGGAGGTGGGGAGGTGGGGGAAGTGGCCCCAGGGGGTTGGGGACTGCTGTGGCCATCTGATAGACTTTCCGCTCTGCCATGATCTACCGCACTCCTCTCACGTCGCGTTGTCGTTGTTGGGCCTAAGGCCTGACTGACGCGAGTTCAGTCATCTCCCCAGAGGGCGCCGTCGCCAAGCGGTAAGGCAGAGGTCTGCAAAACCTCCATCCCCGGTTCGATTCCGGGCGGCGCCTCCAATATTGAACTGGGGACTTCGTCCCCAGACCCCTGACACAGTCACTCGCGGGGGCCCCATCGCCCCGCTCCGTTCCTGTGGCTCTGGCGCTGGCCGCGCCTTCGCTCTGCTGGGCCAGCCACTTCGTCCCCAGGCCTCTGACACATTCTCGCGCCTGGGGGGGGGCACGCTCAATGCGATTTGCCGGACGCCGACCGCGACCGCGCTACCGCGGCTGGAGCGGTGGTGAGATTGGCGTCGGGTGTCCTGGTCCGCTCGACTGTGAGCGCCGTGACAGCGTCAGCGCGAAAGACCCCGCGGAAGGGGGTGACACGTGTGGGGCTAGGGCCCCCCACACCTTACTCTGGCGATGTCCCTGGCGCGGTGTTTTTCCCACGGCGTCGAACCGGAGAGCGGGCCGGGACACGCGATGCCAATCTCACCGTCGCTGTTCCCCCGCGGCTCCGCCCTCATGCCTGCTCGGTGTGAATCCTCGCGGACTTACGCCCCTCTTATGAACAGACCTCTACTCTCAGACTCGCCAGTCAATTGCCAGTGAGTCGAGGAGCAGCAGGTATGAGCATGTTGAAGACATCAGCGGGATGACGTTCCGCTCCCTTTTTGGTGTGGCGGTGGGTCGCAGCAGTTGCCGCCGTGGTCGTGGCTGGAACCGGTGCTCTCCGGGCCGTCGATCTGGATGTTCATATCCGCGAGGTGATGGCGGGCCTCAACGGATCGTCACGGGTGCAGTTCCTGGTGATCGAGCAGGAAGCAGTCGGCCAGAATCTGTGGGGCCCCCAACCCGGCGAGACGTCGGCACGGGCCCGGCTGCTGTTCTTCGACGGGGCGGGTCGGGAAACAGGAGTCTTCGCGTTTCCCGCCAATCCGGGGACCGGCGGCAGCCTGCTGACACTGATTGCCACCGCAGAGTTCGCGGCAGTGCCGGGCGCTCCAACACCCGACGTGATTATTCCGCCGCTGCTCGTGCCGCACAGTGGCTGCCTCCGACGCCCACTCCGACGCCTCGCTTTTGCACCACGCCTCAGCCGGCAGTGGGATGGACCTGCGTGAACGGCACCTGGCAGCGTCCGGTGCCGAGCACGTGCCTGACACCGAGACCTGGGCCAGACTGGACCTGTGTCAATGGCAATTGGCACCCGCCGGGCGAAGGGGTTCAGGTGATCGCCTCCGCATCACCGGCGGCTGGGCTTGGTGTCAGATTCGACTATCCAGTTGCAGGCTGAGGTCAGCGGACAAACGCGTGTGTCGATGTGAATTGCGCGGGCCATCTCGGATTCGTGCTGACCTGGGTGCGCGAGCGAGAAGGCAGCGTGTTGGTGCGGGGCCTGTTCCCCGCGCGCCTCGGGCACTGCTGCGCGGCCGTGGTTCGTCTCGCCCACTGGTATAGTGACGAATCCAACAGGAGCGCAGATGAATGCTGAAGAAATCCAGGCTGCGGTAGACGCGGTCACGTGGTACCACACGATCGACCTGGGACAAGGCGTCGTCACGCCGGGCTCAGACCAGACACTTGCCCGGATGGGCGTCTTGGGCCTGCCTGCTGATTTGCGCGGTCGGTCTGTCCTGGACATTGGTGCGTGGGACGGCGCGTTCTCCTTTGAAGCAGAACGACGTGGCGCCAGTCGGGTGATGGCCGTGGACACGTTTTGTTGGAGCGGTGAAGGGTGGGGCACGAAGGAAGGGTTTGAATGCGCCAGACGCCTTCTCAATTCCAAAGTGGAAGACCGCGAAGTGGAGGTCATGGACCTGTCGCCAGACACCGTTGGCGTCTTTGATCTGGTGCTGTGCCTTGGCGTGCTCTATCACATGAAACATCCACTGCTCACGTTGGAGCGCCTGGCCAGCGTGTGCGCCGAGCAACTCATCTTGTGGACGCAAATCGATCTGGCCCACATTGAGTCAGCCGCGATGGCGTTCTACCCAGGCACCGAGCTGAATAACGATCCGACGAATTGGTGCGGCCTCAATCCGGCGTGCGTGATTGGCATGTTGACGACCGCGGGCTTCAGCCGCGCAGAGTGCGTCTATACCTGGCTGGCTCCTCCCGATCCCGGACAGCCGGCCGCGCGGGGGAACGCGATTTTCCACGCGTGGCGCTGAAGGCCCAGAGGACCAACCATGTCGATCGTCGTCACTCTTCTGATTGCACTCAAGGCGCTCGGCCGCAACAAGATGCGGACGGCGCTCACCATGCTTGGCATGATCATCGGCGTTGGGGCCGTCATTACGATGGTGGCGCTGGGCAACGGTGCTCAAGCCGCGATCGAGGAACAGATTCGCGGCGCGGGCACCAACATGATCGCCGTGTTCCCAGGCAGTGCCACCGCAGGCGGTGTGCGGTTGGGAGCCGGTAATTCGCCGCGGCTGCTGCCGGCCGATGCCCAAGCCCTGCGCGGCCTCGCCGACGTGGCCTACGTGGCCGAGGGTGTGCAATCAAGTCAGCAGATCATTTTTGGCAATGAAAATTGGCGTGCGTCCGTGGTGGGCACCAACGTCGACTACCTCATGGTCAAGTCGTGGCCCATGAAGTTCGGGACGTTCTTCACCGAACAGGATGTGCAGTCGGCCGCCAAAGTCATGACGCTGGGCGTCAACGTTGCTGACATTCTGTTTGGTCCTGATATGGACCCGAGTGGCCAGAACGTCAGGGTCCGCAACCACGTGGTCAAGGTGCTCGGCGTGATGGCGCCCAAAGGGGCCTCGTCAAGCGGCCAGAATCAGGACGACCAGGTGTTCATGCCCTACACGACGGTGCAGAAAAAGATTTCCGGCTCCCGCTTCCTGCAGTACATTGCCGCCGCGGCCGAATCGGGCGATCGGATTCCGCAGGCGTCTGCCCAGATCACCGAGATGCTCCGTCTGCGCCACGACATCGGTCCTGGCGAAGACGATGATTTCCGCGTGCAGACGCAGGACGACATGGTGGCGATGCGGACCGCGACCACAGGGACGCTGACGTCGCTGCTGGCGGCGATTGCCGCCGTGTCACTGCTGGTCGGCGGCATCGGTATCATGAATATCATGCTGGTGTCGGTGACCGAACGCACGCGCGAAATCGGGTTGCGCATGGCGGTCGGCGCTCGGGGCTCAGACGTGTTGGTTCAGTTCCTCGTCGAAGCGCTGTTGCTCAGCCTGGTCGGCGGCGGATTGGGCGTGGCGACGGGATTCGGAGCTGCCGAGTTCATCACGTGGTATCGAGAGTGGCCGGCCGTGGTGTCGTCCGACGCTATCGTGCTGGCCTTTAGCGTCGCTGCGGGCATTGGCGTGTTCTTTGGCTACTACCCGGCGCGAGTGGCCGCCGCGCTTGATCCGATCGAAGCGCTTCGATTCGAGTGACCGTTCGGATTCGTCAGAATCGAGAATATTCGTGCACGACGGCCTGCCACGCGGCGTCGGCTCGGGCGGCCCTCTGAACGTGTCGGTCGCTTCGATTGCCTTCGCCCGCTAGCTGCATGTCTAATTCCGGGCCGATCGCCATGTGCACGGGGCTGCGCCGGATGGGGCGAGCCTCACCGACGGCGACGTCCACGGTCTCCGGAGGTGGTAAGAAGTCATAGGTGGCCAGCGCCATCGGGTAAAAGTGCGTCGGTCGTCCGGCTCGCTGCGCGATCAGGACAAACATTTCGACACTTTGCGGGTCGAATGCCGCGATCTCAATCACACCCGCTGCGTTTTTCCGATCGCGTCCGCCGCTCGGAGCGACGTAGATACAGTGGCCTCCCTCTGCCAGCAACGCCCCCATCCGTTCCATCGTTTTACGATTGCGCTGCTGCTTGGTGGCACGCAGCTCCGGAGGCTGATCGATATACCGTTTGGAGTAGATGCAGAGAAGATTCCGTCCTTTGCTGAACGGCACCGCGATCGGGTCGGTGGTGACCCGCTCGCCGGCGACGAAGATCATGTCGCGGGCGATCGCTTCGAATTCGCCCTCCATCAGGATGCTGATCGCCTGTGGGTCGCCCTCGGTCTGGTGATTGGCCAGAAAGATGATGTTGTCCCCGGCGGCGAGCTGGCCAGCGATCGTCTGCAAGTGCTCCCGGCCGCGCAGGCTTGACGCCGGTTTGTTCACCAGCGGCCGCAAGAACTCGATACCGAAGGCGTAGTAATCGAACGGCTCGGTGACCCTGTGGTGGTACGGTTCGTAGTGAAAGGGTGATTGCAGCTGAACGATGATGCGATCAGCAAAGGCCTTGAGCAGTCGGTCGGCCTCGGCCACGGTGCCCCCGCCCTCAACCATGGCCGCCCGGTAGACGACAGACAAGTCGGCAAGCATGTGTTGGTACTGGGCGGAAAGACCAGACGGCATGTGCGTATTGTAAAAGCACTTGCCGTAGAATTCCCGTCATGGCTTATCTCCTCCGCAGAAATTCTCTGGTTGCCGGTGGCGCGATGGCGGCGGCACTCGTGTTCGTCGGGGTCTCGGCTCAGGAACCCAGGGCCAGGCCACAGCCAGCCGCGCCGGTCTTCGAAGATGGCCAGGCGCAGGTCGTGCCGGCGTTTGAAGACGCCACGCAGTGGGTGCACCAACGTCTGTGGGTGGAGGCCGAGTTCGATTCCGATGGCGACAGGAAGCTCGACCGGATGCATGTGGATGTGACCCGGCCACAGCAGACCGAGACCGAAGGGCTCAAGGTGCCCGTCATCTACGAGTCGTCGCCCTATTTCGCCGGCACGTCCGGACCGCGCGAGTTCTTGTGGGATGTCAGGCAGGAGGTGGGAGCTGAGTCGTCCGCGCGGTTGGCCCAACCGGAGATTGCCTTCCAGGCGGCACGCACGACGATCTCCAATTCGCAGGTGGCTGCGTGGGTGCCGCGCGGATTCGCCGTCGTCCACTCCGAAGCGCCGGGTACTGGACTGTCGGAAGGGTGTCCCACGGTCGGAGGCTTGCCGGAGCGACTCGGACCCAAGGCCGTGATCGACTGGTTGAATGGACGCGCGAAGGGGTACACCACACCCACCGGCACCGAAGAAGTGGTGGCCACCTGGGCCACTGGCAAGGTCGGCATGACCGGGACGTCGTACAACGGCACGATTCCTCTGGCCGCGGCCACGACGGGAGTGGAGGGGCTGGCGGCGATCATTCCGATCGCGCCAAACACGTCGTACTACCACTACTACCGATCGAATGGCCTCGTGCGCCATCCGGGCGGTTGGCTTGGTGAGGATATCGATTTCCTGTACGACTTCATCAACAGTGGAGACACGGCGACCCGTGCCGTGTGTAACAAGATCTATCGCGACGGCGAGTTTACCGAAGGACGCGACCGTCGCACCGGAGACTACAACACGTTCTGGAGGTCCCGCGACTTGCTTCCGCTCTTGGGCAACGTCAAGGCGGCCGTCCTGATGTCGCATGCCTTCAACGACTGGAACGTGGTGCCCGAGCACAGCGTGCGCATCAGCCAGGCCCTGAAGGGCCAGGTGCCGCTGCAGCAATATTTCCACCAGGGGGGACACGGTGGCGCTCCCCCGATGGCACTGATGAACAAGTGGTTTACGCGGTATCTCTATGGCGTGGAGAACGGTGTGGAGGACGACCCGAAGGCATGGATCGTCCGCGAGGTACCCCTTGAAGTCGCCGGTTCCCCTGCGGCTGGTCGTGGCCGAGCGCCGGCACCCGATCCGACGCCGTATGCTGACTATCCCAACCCGGCCGCGAGCATGGTGACGCTGGGCCTGACTGCGGGCGGACAGCGCCACGGCAGCCTACGCCCGGCAACGACAGCCGATGGTGGCACCGAGGGCACGGAGACACTGACCGATAACGTCGAGTTCGACGCCCCAACGTTGGCCAAGGCCGAGATGTCGCTGAACCGGCTCGTCTACACCACGGAGGAACTGCTGACGCCCGTGCACATTTCCGGCACGGTGCGGATCACGCTCCGGCTGGCGTCGAGCAAGGCGGCCGCCAACCTCTCCGTCTATCTGGTGCAGCTGCCCTGGACGGAGGGACGGATTGGGACCGCCAATCTCATCACGCGTGGCTGGGCCGATCCGCAAAACGCCAGGTCGCTCACCCAAGGCGGCAACTACGATTCGCTGGATCGAGGCTGGCCTCTCGTGCCTGGCGAGTTCGTGACGATGACGTTTGATCTTCAGCCTGACGATCAAATTATCCCCGCGGGCAAGCGGATCGGTTTAATGATTCTCTCAAGCGATCGCGACTTCACACTCTGGCCTAAGCCCGGCACTGAGCTGACGATTGATCTTGATGCCGCCCGCCTCCAACTGCCGGTGGTGGGAGGGGCGGCAGCCTTCGCGATGGCGACAGGAAGGCGTTAGGGGCGGTGCTGGGTGCTCGGTGCTACGTGCTGGGTGCTACGTGCTGGGTGCTGGGTGCTG
>JABMNV010000002.1 GCA_013203475.1 Acidobacteriota bacterium | reverse complement strand
GGTGCTGGCGGTGCTGGCAGACGTCCCGATCGCACCCGACCGCCTGAACGTCAACGGGGGCGCGATTGCGCTTGGCCATCCGATTGGCGCGACTGGCACGCGCATCCTCGTGACCTTGTTGTTCGAAATGGTCCGCCGCGGCGCCCGCCGCGGTCTGGCCACGTTGTGTGTGAGCGGAGGCCTTGGGATGGCGATGGCGATCGAGCGCGACTGACTCAACATTGAACCCTGAACGCTGCCAGTGGATAATCGTAGCGTTGTGCGAATTGCAGTAATTCCAGGAGATGGTATCGGCAAGGATGTGACCGCCGAGGCGGTCAAGGTCCTCAAAGCAGTCACCGAGGTGACGGGGCGACCGTTGGAGTTGGAGTTCCTGCCCTGGAGTGCCGACTACTATCTCGAAACGGGCATCACCTTGCCGCCTGACGGCTACGACATGCTGCGCAACGACTTTGACGCGATCTTCCTCGGTGCGCTGGGCGATCCGAGAGTCAAGGACAATCGCCATGCACGCGATATCTTGCTCGGTGCCAGGTTTGAGCTCGATCTCTACGTCAACTATCGCCCGGTCAAGTTGCTCAGTGACGCGTTGTGTCCCCTGAAGAACCGCGGGCGGAAGGACGTGAATTTTGTCGTGTTCCGCGAGAACACCGAGGGCGTCTACGTCAGCATTGGCGGCCGCTTCAAGGCGGGGACACCAGACGAGGTGGCCATCCAAGAGGAGATCAATACCTTCAAGGGCGTCAACCGCATCATCCGGCACGCCTTCGAGTTTGCGACGACACAAGCCCTGACCAAAGTGTGCATGGCAGACAAGAGCAACGCCATGCAGCAAGGGCATGCGCTGTGGCAACGGGTGTACAAAGAGGTGGCGGCCGAATATCCAGGCATCACCGCCAGCCATCTGTACATCGATGCCCTGGCGATGTTTCTGGTGAAAGACCCGGGGCAGTTTGAGGTGGTCGTGACCAACAACTTGTTTGGCGACATCGTGACGGATATTGGTGGCGCGCTTCAAGGGGGGTTGGGCATGGCAGCCTCGGGCAACATCCATCCGGGTCGCACGTCCCTGTTTGAACCCGTCCACGGATCTGCGCCACCCCTGGCAGGCAGGAACATCGCGAATCCGATGGGCGCTATCTTGTCGTCGGCGCTGATGTTGGAGACGTTGGGCCGGGTGGATGAGGCTCGGCAGATTGAGCGCGCTGTGGAGGCGGCTCTGGTGGCCGGAGAAACGACTGTCGATATTGGTGGCTCGCGTGGCACTACCGAGGTGGGTGACTGGGTGGCCGGAGAGATACGAGACCCGTCGGAACGTAGAGAAGGGACCTAGTGGAAGAGATTGTTCGCCAGCTGTTGCATCATCTCGGGGAGGACCCCGATCGAGAAGGGCTGCGTGATACGCCGCGGAGGGTGGCGAAGTCTTTCAATTTCCTCACGAGTGGCTATTCAGCTGATTTGGCGACGATCATCAATGGCGCGCTGTTCGACGTTGAATATAACGAGATGGTGATCGTCAGGGATATCGACTTCTACAGCCTGTGCGAGCATCACCTCCTGCCATTTTTTGGCAAGTGTCACGTGGCCTATCTGCCTTCGAAAAAGGTCATCGGCTTGTCGAAGTTGCCGCGAATCGTCGAAATGTTTGCCCGCCGGCTGCAGGTGCAAGAGCGGATGACGTCCCAGATCGCGGAAGCGATCGCGGAAGCGACGCAGCCTCAGGGGGTGGCGATCGTCCTCGAGGCCACGCACCTGTGCATGGCGATGCGGGGCGTGGAGAAGCAGAACTCCACGACGGTCACCAGTGCGATGCAGGGCATCTTTCGAGACGATGCCAGGACGCGTCAGGAATTTCTCAAACTGATCGGTCGATGAGCCGCTTCCAGGTGGTCGGCAGGTCGTACCCGCCGTTTTTTGTATACTCCGAAGATGCTTCGATCCCTCGGCGTCGTAATCTGGATGGCCGCGGTCGTGTGGACCCCAGTGCCAGACGTGACCACGGCGTTCACCTGCGGCGCCGATATCGGGGTCGGCATCAAGAGCCGACGAAAGTTCTGTGACGTGGTGATCAGCACCACCGCCGCAGACGGCGTGATGATGGCGGTCCCGCCTCATTCGGGCACCACCACCCTCATGTTCGATCTGCACAACCGCTATACGCTGCCACCTGCCGGGGCACCGCCGGCCCAGACCTATGCCAAACACACTGCGGTGGTCGCCATCATGGACCAGACCGGGACGGTAATCAGCCGCGCCGCCGTGTCTCGCGAACTGCGCACCGGTGTGGATATCTTCGATCGTATCGCGGGCGGCGCGGGACCTGATGGGGCGATCCAGGTTGTGCCAGGCCGGGCTGAGGCCGTCACGTTGACCTTGCCAGAAGCGGTGACCTCTATTGCCGTGGTCGGACTGAGTCTTGAAGCCGTGTCGCTGGGTGAGCAAGGGACATTTACGGCGCCGGGACGACCGGTGGCCATTGGGAGTAATTTCCGCATTGAGTACACAGGTCGATAGAGTCTTGGATGTCGTGATCGTCGGCGCCGGACCCGCGGGTTTGGCGGCAGCCATCGCGGCCAAGCAACACGGTCTCTCCTACGTCGTTCTCGAGAAAGGCGTGCTCGTCAATTCGCTGTTGCACTATCCCTCGACGATGGTGTTCTTCACGACACCCGAACTGATGGAGATCGGGGGGTTGCCGTTTGTGAGCCCGAACGACAAACCGAGTCGTCTCGAGGCGCTGCGTTACTACCGCAGAGCGACTG
>JABMNV010000180.1 GCA_013203475.1 Acidobacteriota bacterium | reverse complement strand
GGCGTACTGGTCTATCCCGTGACAGTCAGAATCGAGTTTGCCGCACCCGTGCCTACAAAGGGCATGGGATTCGAGGATCGCCACCAACTTGTGGCGTCGGTACGTCGCTCGATTCAAGACTGTCTGACGCCGGGAGAGCAGAGGCCTACTCCACGCGATTCGATGTCGTAAACCTCAGAGTCAGCGGTGTGAGGCCGACGCCATCCACGCCAATTACGCCCGCTCCAAACTCCACAACCAGTTCAACGCCGCCTGCCAGCGGGCTTTCAAATCGAATCTCGACCGCGATTTGACCGGGCCGGTAATTCACACTCCACACAGGCGGTGGTTCTATGGCTCCGTCGGCGTACCGGACCGTGATGTTGGGCCCGAGTGTGCCAGGTTGAATCGGTCGCGAAAACTGCGCGCGGACGATGACACCGCGTGCCACGTCGGCGTCGCCTGAGAGAGGGGCCGAAAAAATTACCTCCGGCGGCGGAAGCGGCGCGGCGACTGGCTTCGCTATTTCCTCAGGCTCCGGCTCAGCGTCTGCTTGACGAAGCCTCTCAGCGACAACCAAGGGGAGGTCGTCGGCGATCATGACCCGGCCTGTGACTTCGAGCCATCGACCGGTCTGTGCTCGTGAGGTCGTGCTCAAATTGAATCCGTCACCCCGTGGGCGTTTTCCGACGATCCAGACGGCGGCGTCGGCAGTCTGCAGCACAAAATCCCACTCACTCTGTCGCGGCCACGCCGGCAGGTCCCCCAGGAGGTTGCGGCCCCGGAACCGGCCTGAAATCGTGACAATTTGTCCTTCAAAAAGCTCGGGTTGCAAGGCCAGGTTTCTCAGCGTTGGACCTGGTCGACTGTTGGTGTCGCTCCAGGTCGCGCTCGACAGGACCAGTAACTGCTCCCGCGCCGGCCACCGGTCACCTCTCAGCGTGGTGACAATCGACCGAAGGTTCAGAGGGCCCAGTCGTGAGTCATCGGATGCAAACCGCCCGAGGTCATAGAGTCGTCCGCGCAGTTCCACCGGCCTGGTCGGCACTCGACCCGACTGGGGCACGATGACGAACTGCTTGGGCGTCTCCATGGGCAGTCCGTGGAGGGTGCCCGATGCCAGTTCGACTGGCGTGCCGACCACAGTGACGGTCTTGTCATGAAAAAAGGCAGGATACCGCACGACCGCCGCCAGGGTGGTGGCAGACCTGAGCATCGTCTGGCTCTCGACGTTCGCTGATATCAGGACGGCGAGCGCGAGCAAAGCCAGAGGAGCATTGGCGCGCATGCTCCGATGTTAGTGCACCCCAACGATCCGCGCTAGAATCCTTCGCTGGTGACTGTTCGGAACAAACCCGTACGCGTTCGCGGAGTGACGCGAGACAAGGCTTCCAAGAGTGGCGATCAGGTGTCAGAGCTGACGGCCAGCCGGTTGTCGGTCTACCTGCGCTGCCTCAATGCCCTCGACGCGGCGGGTGTCAAATCCGTCTCGTCGAAGACACTCGCGGAGCAGTTTCACTTGAACGCGGCGCAGATTCGCAAGGACCTTGCGTACTTTGGGGAGTTTGGAGTCCGCGGCGTGGGGTATTACGTTCGCGAGCTCAAGCGACACCTCCGCGTGATCCTTGGACTGGACCGCACAGTTCGCGTGGCCGTGGTCGGCGCCGGCAACCTTGGGTTGGCGCTCGCCGACTATCCAGGCTTTCGGCAGGAAGGCTTCGAGATTGTCGCCATGTTCGATTCCGAGCGCGGAAAGGTGGGGCGCAAGTCGCGCACCGGCGTGCGGATTATCGAAATGGGCGAGTTTCGAAAGGTGGTCAAGCGCGAGCGCATCGACATCGCCGTACTGGCGGTGCCGGCGTCGGCAGCGCAGGAGGTGGTCAATGTGGCTGTCGCTGCCGGGATTCGTGCCCTGCTGAACTTCTCGCCCGGGGCGCTGAAGGTGCCGCCGGGTGTCAAGCTGAAGAATGTAGACTTGACGGTCTCGCTCGAGAGCCTCTCGTTTTTTCTTGCGAGGGGAGAAGCCGATGAAGACGAAGGGTAGCTCCCGCGAGTTGTCGCACGTCGATTCAGGCGGGCGGATACGCATGGTGGACGTCAGTGAGAAGGCCAGCACCGTCCGTGAGGCGCGCGCGGAGGGAGAAATTCGGATGAGTGGCGCGGCCGTGCGCGCCATCCGGACCGGCGCAGTGAAGAAGGGCGATCCGCTTCAGGCCGCTCGTCTGGCCGGAGTCATGGCCGCCAAGCGGACGGCAGACCTGATCCCGTTGTGCCATCCGCTGGCCGTGACCTCAGTCGAGGTCGAACTGACGCCGCGACGGTGGGGCTACACCATCACGGCCAGGGTTCGGACGACCGGACCGACGGGCGTAGAAATGGAGGCGCTCACTGCGGTCAGTGTGGCGGCTCTGACGGTCTACGACATGCTCAAGGCGGTTGATCGGACGATGGTGATCGGGGGCATCAGGGTCACCGCAAAATCTGGCGGGAAGAGCGGCGACTGGCGCGCTTGACGTCAGAAGACCCGAGCGTGGTTGAAGGGCCACCAGCGAATCTGCACCTTTCCGAGGATGTATTTCTTTGGCACGTTCCCCCAGTGGCGGCTGTCGGAGCTGTTGTTGCGATGGTCTCCCATGACGAAGTAATACCCCTCGGGTATGACTTCGGGACCAAGATTGTCATGATCGCGGTATTCCTCAGGAATGAAATCGAACGGCAAGACTTCATCGTTCACGTATACGCGGCCATCAACAATGCGGACGGTGTCGAGGGGCTCGGCGACCACCCGTTTGACAAATGATTTGTCTGGACTTTTGGGATAGATCAGCATGACGACGTCCCCAACCTGTGGGGCGTCAAGCAGGTAGGCAAGCTTATTGACGATCAGGCGATCCTGGTCTTCGAGCGTGGGGGCCATACTCTGGCCCTCGACACGCGCCACCTGAAAACCGAACGTCACAATCAAGGTGGCATAGACACCCGCGGAGGTCAGCGTCTTGACCCAAGCGAACATCTCCTCTCCGACGTGTGACCACATGATCGATCGCTTGCCGGCCGGTCGTTTCTCGGCCGCGTCGTGCGCCGCCTGATCAGCAGGAAGGCGCGTGGACTCCGTTGCCGCGCGCGACATTCCCAGCGCAGCCCAGGCTTCATCAGTCTCGGGTTCAACCAATCTCGGCCATGCGGGCGGGGCTGGCGGCGTCTGGCTGATCTGGTCTGTCTCGAAGTCGTCCTGCACCTGGTAGCTCTCCCTTGCTGAAGGTTCGACGGTCGGCCCCAGCAGTGTCTCACAACTATTGGGCGTTCCGCCGTCGACAAACCCGTTCCTTTGGACGGACCGGACGCACGAACAGTTTCCACACGTTGATGGGCCTTTGGTATCATGACCGGTATGGTTAGGCCGCTTATAGCTGGGTTCGCGAATACGTTGAAGCACATGTTCCGGAAGCCGAACACGGTGAATTATCCAGATCAGAAGGTTCCAGTTTTCCCCAGATACCGTGGCAAGCAGGTGCTGATGCGAGACGAGGACGGTCTCGAAAAGTGCGTGGCGTGCGGACTGTGCGCCGTGGCATGCCCTGCCGACGCCATCTATCTGGAAGCGGCTGAAAACGACGGCACGGTGCAAGCGGGCCCCAGATACGCCGACATTTACCAGATTCACAAGACGCGTTGCATCTTCTGCGGGTACTGCGAAGAAGCGTGCCCGGTCTCAGCGATTTTCATGGGCAAGGACTACGAGTTGGCCGTGTACAGCAACAAGGACTTCATCTGGGACAAACAAGAACTGCTGGTACCACCGACGACGGCTCAGGCCCGTTGATGTGACCGTTTCAAGCGCGGACGTGCCGAACGGGCGCGGTGCCTTCCTTGACGCCCTGTCGAGCCGGGTGTTGGTGTGTGACGGCGCCATGGGCACCTTGCTGTATGCCAGTGGCGTCTTTCTCAACAGATGTTTTGACGAGCTCAATCTGACACAGCCCGAGTTGGTGCGTCAGATGCATGAAGCCTATGTACGCGCGGGTGCGGACGTCATTGAGACCAACACGTTTGGGGCCAACCGGATGAAGCTCCAGGCGTTCGGGCTGGTCGATCAGGCCCACGCCATCAATCTGCAGGGGGCTCTACTGGCGCGGCAGGCGGCGGGCGATGGCGTATTCGTGGCTGGGGCTATCGGACCTCTCGGTGTCAGAATCGAGCCGTGGGGCCGGACGGGGATCGACGAAGCAGAGACCGTCTTTCGCGAGCAAGCCGTCGCCCTTCAGGAAGGCGGCGTCGACCTGTTCATCCTGGAGACCTTTCGCGACGTCAACGAACTCGTGGCCGCGATCCGGGCGGTGCGTCAGACCAGCGCGCTTCCCATCGTCGCGCAATTGACGACCGAAGACGACGGGCACACACTCGACGGCACTGCACCGGAGACATTTGCGCCGGCCCTCGAGCAGGCTGGTGCAGACGTCATCGGGATCAATTGCAGCGTTGGACCCGCGGCCATGCTTGAGACCCTTGAGCGCATGGCGCGTCTGACGACCTTGCGACTGTCCGCTCAGCCCAACGCCGGGCGCCCGAGAGATGTCGACGGACGGAACCTCTACCTCTGTTCACCGGAGTACATTGCGAGTTATGCCCGCCGCTTTGTGGCCGCCGGTGCACGGCTCGTTGGAGGCTGTTGTGGCACCACTCCGGATCATATTCAGCAGATTGCCGCCAGCGTTCGGACCTCCGAGCTCGTCGCTCGACGAGCCGGCGTTCTGCCGGGAGCCGTGCCGGCGGCGGAGATGTCGGTCGTGCCAGCAGCAAATCGTTCGAGGCTGGGGCGGGAGTTGGCTGCGGGCACGTTTGTTTTCCTCAGCGAGGCCTCAGCACCGCGTGGGCTTGATCTCGACGCCATCGTGGCTGGAACGCGTCGCCAGCACGCTGGAGGCGTGTGCGCCGTAAGTGTTCCGGATTACTCACGTAACGGCCCGAGGGCGAGTGCCATCGCGCTGGCGTTGGTGCTGCAGCGTCAGAGCGGCGTGGAGGCGGTTCTGCACGTATCCTGTCGTGATCGAAACCTGATGGGGTTGCAGTCAGATCTGCTGGGGGCGCACGCCCTGGGTGTGCGCAACGTTCTGTTGACGACGGGCGAGCCCGTGCCGCAGTCAGCGTTTCGCAACGCGACGGTCGTCTTCGACGTTGATGCCATTGGGCTGATCAACATGGCGTCCCGTCTCAATCACGGACTCGACATCGGCGGGCAGTCTCTGGGCGAGCCGACACAATTTCTGATCGGCGCGGCCATCAATCCGTTTGCGGCTGACCTGGATCGCGAGTGGAAGCGACTCGATTTCAAGATCGAGGCCGGTGCCGAGTATCTGCTGACCCCGCCCGTTTTTGATTTGGATGCGTTTGACGCCGTCCTGCCGCGATTGCAGGCCACGGGCGTACCGGTGATTGTCGGCGTTCTGGCGCTCGAGAGCCTCAGGCAGGCCGAGTTTCACGCCAGCGAAGTTAGCGGAGTGGCCATGCCTGAAGCACTGCTCACGAGCATGGGGCAGGCCACTGATCCGGTCGGCATCGGGCATCAGTTCAGCGTGAATATGGCGCGGGCGCTCCGCACAAGGGTGCAGGGCATTCGGATCAGCACTCTGCATGGCAATCCGGACTCAGCCGAGCGCCTGCTGCGGGCCGCGGCGGAGTCCTGATGCATTCAGGGTATAGTGCGGGACGATGAACGAGCACCTGCTTATGCTCGGTCGCTTCGTGAGGAGCCCGAGAACCGTTGGTGCCGTGATGCCCAGTTCGCGTGCGCTGGCCTTGGCGATGGTTCGCGAACTGGACTTGTCTGGGCCCACGCAAGTGGTGGAACTGGGACCAGGGACTGGAGTTGTGACTCGCGTGATCGCTGAGCGTCTTGGGCCTAAGGCACACGTGCTGGCCGTCGACGTAGAACCGGCGTTTGTGGCCGCAATTACCAGTCGGTTTCCTCGCATTGAAGCCGTCTGCGCGTCAGCGGCAGATCTGGCAACGCTCCTCAAATCCCGCGGCACGTTTCCCGTTGACCACATCGTGTCCGGGTTGCCATTCGCCAGCCTGCCTGGAGATGTGACTGCGACGATTCTTGATGCGGTCTCTGCGTCCCTTCGACCCGGTGGGACGTTCACCACGTTCCAGTACGTCAGCGGGTACCCGACCCCCCTGGCGGCCTCGTTTCGGCGAGCGATGACCTCTCGGATGGGGGCCGGCCCGAGTCGGCGGGTCGTCTGGCGGAATGTCCCGCCCGCGTTTGTCCTGACCTGGCGACACCAGTGAGTTCTGGCGAAGTGCCTCCGAATTTGTCAGTGGTCGGTGTCGAAGCCGCCCTGATGGCACGGGTCTATGACAAATTGTCGTCCGTCTACGATGTGGCGTTTGGTCCCGTGATGCAGGCCGGCCGCCGTCGTGCGATCGAGGTGATGGGCGAGGCGGAAGGTTTGCGCATTCTTGAAGTCGGCGTGGGCACCGGTCTGAACCTGTCGTTGTATCGATCAGGTTCGGACGTCACGGGGATAGATTTTTCTTCGCAGATGCTCGATCGAGCCGAGGAGCGGGCGGCACGCGAGGGCTTGCGGCCGCGGCTGTTTCAGATGGACGCCGAGGCTCTTCGATTTCCAGATGCGAGTTTCGACGTCGTGTATGCACCGTATCTCATTTCGGTTGTACCCGACCCGGTGCGTGTGCTGCGCGAAATGTGGCGGGTGTGCCGCCCCGGCGGCACACTGCTCGTGCTGAACCACTTTCGAAGCGAACACCCCGTGGTGTCTCGAGTCGAGCAGTGGCTATCGCCTTTGACGGTGCACATTGGCTTCAAGGCTGATGTGGACCGACACGCGCTCTTTGCGCAGGCGGGCATCGAGCCGGACTGGGCCGAGAAGGTCAATTGGCCGCGGATTTGGACGCTGGTGCACTGCCAACGTCATGCATCTCCTGAATGACATCTGACGCGCGCCTGGCCCCATCGGTCGCAACGGACCCCAGCGGCACGGATTGCTGCATCAGGGCCTCGAGCGCCGTTCGCCACTGACCGGCAAACAGCGCGGTTTGATCCAGAAAGCGACACCGCAGCAGCGTTGGCATCTCCGCCACCATCAACTCATACTCTCGGAAATGTCCGCGTGACGTGTAGAGCACGGCGATGTTGTGTGCCACACATTCGCTGACGATGCCGTAGCCTGGTTTGGTCACCACCACATCGACAGCCGCGACCACATCTTCATAGCGCAGGCCAACGTCGAACGTCGACTCGGGCAGGACGTGAATCTGTTTCGACCGACCGACTCCAGTGTTCCCGGAACTGCCGGTGTGACCGGTGACCACGATCGTCCAGTCGTCGAGGCAGTCCAGCGAAGCGAGGTCCAGGTGGTCGAGACCGTACCCTCCAAATGACAACAGGGCGACGGGGCGCCGCGCGTCCAATCCCAGTTGCTGTCGAGTGTCTGCCCGCGTCCGTGTGGCGTGGCGGGCAATAAAGGGAATCTGTGTGACGGTAGGAAAGACGTCGAACCCGCCAGACAGCGGAAGCTGCAGCGCACGAGTGGCCTGACGATATCCCCGACGAATGTCGTCGAGCAGCCGCGGGGCCCGGCGCAGGGGTTCACGGTACCATTCGTAGATCCAGTCCCACGTGAAGTTGCCGATCGCGACCGAAGGCACTGCCAGTTGGGTGGCCACTTCGAAGGCCAGTGGCGGAATGTCGCCGACAATCACTCCGACATGGAAGGGCGCGAGTCGTAGGCACTCCTCCGCGCCGCGCGCGGGCATCGTCGCCTGGAACGCAGCGGCTTGGACAACTGTTGCCTCATCGTCATGAGTCACGCTGTCGCGCTGAATGACTCCTGTGTCGCAGGCGCCTTCGAGGATGGTGACTGGGACGCGAATCGTTCGGGCGAGCAGGGAGGGCGAGGCCGCTGTGCGCACCACCAGAGGGATGTCTGGGCGAGCTTCTCCAAGTGTGTTGAGCACCTCGACTTCGCGGGAGGCGTGGCCAAATCCATGACCGGAAATGAAAAAGACTACCGAGCGGGCGGGCATCGTCCTGCCATTGTATGAAAGACATACAATGGCCGCATGGCCCTCAACGAACGGGATTGCTTCACTGAGAAGAACGAACTCAAGCCGATGTCACTGGCGTGTCCGCAGTGTCGGCATCGTGATGACTACCAAATCAAGTGGATTCGGCGGACAAAAAAGGCGCGTCCACCCGGTGGCGGCGACCCGCACGACCGCGCGTTTTTTGAGAAGCTCCGCGATCATCTCTATCGGATTGACGATCAGGTGAACTGCACACAGTGTCGGCGCCGATTCGAGATTCCATCGCACCAATCGATGGTGTTCCTGTGATGTGAGTCGTGGAGTAACCTGACTAGTAGATGCCCGGCAGTATGCGCCAGCGCACGGCGTGTTCGTACCTGTCATAGGCGCGGCCGAGCGTCCGTCGCATTTCGCGCTCTTCAAACGGGATGGCGACGACGAGGTAGAGCGTACTGATTGTGGCAAAGACCAAGCGGGTCCCGGTCATGACCGGAAGGCACCACACCATCAGAACCCATCCGAGGTAAATCGGATGGCGAACGAGTCGATACGGGCCCGTGGTCAGCAGTGGCTGTTCGGGCGCGACCGGTCGTCCGAATGCCTGCCTGATACCTGCCAACTCGAGGGGGTCAAGACTCGAGGCGGCGACGGCTGTGAGCGCGACACCGGTCAGACAGCCGAGTTCGAAGAGCCAGACGGACGCACCCGTGAAGCGCCAGGTGATGCCCGGCACTGGCGTCCAGGCCCAGAGGGTGAGCCCAAACAGTAAGGAAGAAAGCCAGACATAGACCGCCCGCTCCAATGCCGGAGAAACGCGGGCGCGAATAGCGGCCTTGAAGCCTATTCGTGCAAAGACCGAATGGTGCAACGCAAACAGCGTAAAAAGCAGGACGTTGGGCACGACGGCGGTCCAGCCGTCGGCGGTCCAGCGGCCGGCAGGCTGTCCGAAGTCGCGGTAGGCGAGAAAAAAATAGGCGATCGACCCGACGAACAGGACGCCGCCGCCGAGGGCAAATGTCCGGCCGGCAAACGAATCGCGAGGTGGTGCAGACACGACGCACCATACTATAGGCAGATGCGCACTGCAGTCCCACGCGTTGCTCTGACGGGCATTGGAGTTGTCTCGCCATTCGGTGTCGGGCGGAATCGCTTCTGGCAGGCGCTCGTCGACGGTCGCAGCGGGACGCGGGCCATTGATCGGTTTGACGCGTCGGGGTTGTCCTGTCGAGTGGCTGCGGCAGTGCCGGACGACGAGGTGGATGCCGCCGTGACGGCGGCGCCCCTTGATGACCGCGGCGATCCGTCGCGCTACGCCCGTGTGTCTCGGATTGCCGTATTGGCGGCGCGTGAGGCTGTGGCTGATGCCGGCTTGCGTGATGCCATGGGCGGGGCCGGCGTCGTGATTGGCAGCGGCGCCGGCGGCATTGACGTGGCTGAGCGTCAGTACGGAGAGTTTTTGGGTGGCCAGCGACATCGGGTTTCGCCCTACGCGATTCCCGTGTCGATTGTCGGGATGGTGTCGAGTGAGATTTCGATCGCACTTGGACTGCGCGGAGTGAGCCACGTGATTTCGACCGGCTGCACCAGTTCCACTGATGCCATCGGGTACGCCGCGTCGCTCATCCGGCATGGTGAGGCCGATGTGCTGGTCACGGGCGGCGCTGACGCATGTGTGACGCCCGGAATGATCTTCGGGTTCACACGAATGCGGGCGGTCTCGACGGCGTACAACGACATCCCGGCCGAGGCGTCTCGTCCCTTTGATGGCAGTCGCGACGGATTTGTGCTCGGCGAGGGCGCCTGGATGTTCACACTTGAACGACTGGATCGCGCGCGAGCGAGAGGCGCGCGCGTCTACGCAACGGTCGAGGGGTACGGATCCACGTGCGACGCGTATCACCGAGTGCAGATGGATCCCGATGGCACGGAGATCGTGCGAGCGATGCAGTTGGCGCTGAGCCGTGCCGACGTGGCGCCTGAGGCGGTTGGGTACGTGAACTACCATGGCACCTCGACACGTTTGAATGACGTGGTTGAGATGCGGTGTGTTCGGCGTGTCTTCGGAGCCCATGCGGAGCGCCTGCCGGGGTCGTCCATCAAGTCGATGATCGGGCATCCGCAGGGGGCCAGTGGCGCCGCCGGCGTTGCCGCGACGGCGATGGCGCTGGCGACCGGGATCTTGCCGCCGACGATCAATCAGAAGGTTCCCGACCCGGAGTGTGACCTCGACGTCATTGCGAACGTGGCCCGCGCGGTCGACGTGGACGTCGCCCTGTGCAACTGCCTGGGCTTTGGATCAAAGAACAGTGCGTTGGTGCTCAAGAAGTACCCGTGATTGACGTGATCGTCGTGGGGGCTGGACCGGCTGGCAGTATTGCCGCCTTGGTGCTGGCGCGAGCCGGTGCGCAAGTCTGGTTGCTCGAGCGAGAGGCGATGCCGCGGCCAAAGCTCTGCGGAGACACCCTCAATCCTGGAGCCGTGGCGGCTTTGGCAGATCTCGGTCTCACGGGGGGACCGCTGGCAGACGCACTCGCCCTCGACGGCATGCTGATCACAGGCCCACAGGTGGCGCTCCGCGCGCGGTATCCGGCAGGGCAGGTAGGGCGGGCCATTGCGCGGGGACCGTTGGATGCCTGGTTGGCCGAGGCCGCGGTGGCCGCCGGCGCGCGGCTTGAGTGCGACGTTCGCGTGCGCGGTCCACTCTGGCGTGACGGGCGCACGGGTGCGCCGTCGGTGGCCGGCGTGTTGCTGGCTGCCGACGACCGGCGGGCGATCAGGGTGCCCGCGGCCGTGACGATCGCTGCCGATGGTCGTCGGTCAGTGCTGGCTCGAGCCGCGAAGTTGAGTGCACATCCATCGACGCCGCGGCGCTGGGCGTTTGGCGTGTACGCGTCCGGCGTGCGGGGGCTGTCGACTATGGGAGAAATGCATGTGCGCCGAGGGCACTACATTGGCGTGGCCCCTGTCGGCGACGGACGGGCCAACGTGTGCGTTGTCACGGGCGTGCGGCCCGCAGGGGTCACACCGATTGAACTGATCGCGCGTGCGCTCGCGCGCGATCCCCAGCTGCGTGAACGCACCGAAGGCTGGCGAGCTGAGGGGCGTCCGCGGGTGCTGGGACCGCTGGCGGTCGACTGCGTCCGAGCGGGAATGCCCGGATTGCTTCTGGCTGGAGACGCCGCGGGATTCATTGATCCGATGACCGGAGACGGGATCCATCTGGCGATTCGCGGTGGAGCCATGGCCGCGGCCGCGGCGCTCGAGGCGCTCGAGTCGGGGGATACCGACAGGGCAGCGACCGATCTGACGGCGCGGCGCGCGGCGGCCCTGGGAACGAAGCTGCGCTTTAATCGGTTGATGAGAGCGCTAGTGGGGTCGACGCTGGCGCTGGAGTTGGCCGGGGTCGGGGCACGCATCGCGCCGGCTGTGCTTCGCCGCCTCGTGTGTGTGGCCGGTGATGTACCGTCCAACAGGGCAGAGTCGGAGGGGGCGGCATGAGCGTGAGTGTTTTCGTATTCGTGATTGGCGTGGTGTTGGGATTGTTGCTGGCAGAAACTCGCCTGTCGCGGCGACAGGAGGCAGCGCTGCGCGCGAGAGGCGCACGAGAGCCGAGCGGAGATCCGTACGCGGCGCTGGCCTTGATCTATCCCCTGGCCTTTCTCGTGATGGGCGCCGAAGGCCTTTGGCGAGCCAGTGTCCCTGCGGCAGTACCTGCCCTAATGGCTCCGTCATGGGCGGCCGCGGGGGCGTTGCTCTTTCTGGCAAGCAAGGGACTGAAATACTGGGCGATTTCGCACTTGGGAGATCGCTGGACCTTTAGAATTCTGGTCCTGCCGGGTGCGCCCCTGGTGGCGACCGGCCCGTACCGGCATGTGCGGCATCCAAACTATGTGGCCGTTTTCGGTGAGCTGGTGGGGATGTGTCTCTTGATGGCGGCGTGGGCGACTGGCCCGCTGCTGACGCTCGCTTTTGCAATCGCGCTGCGTCGGCGTGTGCGTGTGGAGTCGCGCGCGTTGTTCGGGCAGGGACAATGAGTGTGAGCCCCCGTGGTAGATTGGCACCTATGCGAAAACGCGCGTTGCTGGTCACATGTATCGCGTCGCTCTGTGTGGTGTCAGGACTCCGAGCCGAAACGTGGCCTCAGGCGGTCGACCAGGCGCCGGCGGTGGAAACGCTGGTGCGGCGCGTGCGTCAGGAGCTGGGTCGTGGGGCGCCGGATCAGGCGCGAGCGCTGACGTCGAGCGTGCAGGCCTCGACCGAGGTGACTGAGGTCTCGCTGGCGTTGGTGGAGCTGTTCGAGGGCAAGCGTGGTGAGGCGCGCACCAGGCTCACGCGGCTGGTCGATGCGGGCGACACGACGGATGCGTTGCTTGAACTCGGATTGCTTGAGATGCGCGAAGGACGGCGAGACGCCGGCCGTGCGCGGCTGGGCCGCCTTCTTCAGCAGTCCTATAACATGACGCCGGAGAACGTCTTTCGCATGGCCCGTGCTGCCAGCGCCATCGTTGATTTCCGACTGGCCCACAGTCTGTTTCAGCGGATTGGGGCAGTGCCCCTCCAGCAGGCCGACATGGAGGCGACGTGGGGCGACATGCTGGCGGCACGGCATCAGCTTGCGGACGCACTGCGGAGCTATCGTGCAGCGCTTGAGGCCGATCCAGCGTGGATTGCCGGGCATCTGGGGTTGGCTCGTGTGATTCCTGGCCTGGCAGATGTCAACCCGGCCGAAGGCGACGCGGCGCTTGAGACGGCTCGCAAACTCGCTCCAGAACATCCTGACGTGTGGCTGCTGATGGCCGAGCGACGCCTGATTGCTGACGATCAGGATGGCGCCATCGAAGCGCTTGATCGTGCCGCGGCGGCCCGGCCGCAGATGCCCGAGGCACTCGCGTTTCGAGCCGCGGTCGCGTATGCCCAAGGACGCCGGGAGGAGATGACCGCGTTCTTGGCCGAGGCAGGGACCATCACCCAGATGTTCAGCCGCGGACCCCTGATCCTCGGCGAACAGGCCGCGAGGCTGTACCGCTTCGACGACGCGGTCGAGTTCGCCGCACAGGCAGTGACCGTGGATGCCGATGAGCCGGGGACGCACGCCGCACTTGGCCTGTACCTGATGCGGACGGGTGACGAGGTGGGTGCACGTTCGTCGTTGGAGCGCGCGTTCAAGCTCGATCCCTTCGACAGTGGCACCTACAACCTTCTCCTCAGTCTCGACCTCGTCGACGGCTTTGAGACGGTGGAGTCGGGGCCATTTGTGTTCAAGTTCCCCAAAGAGGACGCCGCCGTGTTGAAGACCTACGCGG
>JABMNV010000179.1 GCA_013203475.1 Acidobacteriota bacterium | reverse complement strand
CCTTGGAGGTTCGATGCTGACTGACGCGACCATTCGGAAGCAGTGCAAGCCGGGACCGCAGGCGTACAAGATGACCGACCGAGATGGCCTGTACTTGCTCGTGCAGCCGTCAGGAGGCCGATGCTGGCGCTACGACTATCGCTACGCAGGCAAGCGAAAGACACTCGCCCTCGGCGTCTACCCCGACGTGCCTCTGGTGACCGCACGAGAGAGGCTCCTTGAGGCCCGCCAGCAAGTGGCCGACAACCTGGACCCGTCCGCCGTGCGGAAGGCAGCCAAGACCGAACAGCAACGGCTCGTGAACCTAGAGCGCGACACGTTCGAGACCGTGGCCACGGAGTGGCTCGGCAAGCACAAAGCCAAGCTGGCCCCGAAGACAGTGATCAAAAACAACTGGCTATTCAAGACCTACTTGTTCCCGGAGATCGGCCACCTCCCCATTGCCAAGATTGAACCCCCGATTCTACTGGCGACACTCCAGAAAATCGAAGCCCTCGGACACATCGAAACCACGCACCGCACGAAGCAGATCGCTGGGCAAGTGTTTCGCTTCGCCATTGCGACCGGTCGCGCTCAACGTGATCCCAGTGCCGATCTCCGTGGTGCGCTCACGCCCGTCACGCCGACGCATCACGCCGCAGTCATCGAGCCCGAGGCCATCGGGAGCCTACTCAGAGCCATCAGCGGCTTCTCAGGCTCATTCCCGGTTCGTCAAGCCCTTCGACTGGCCCCACTCCTCTTCGTGCGTCCTGGCGAACTCCGAGCCGCCGAGTGGAGCGAAATCGACTTCGACGCGAACCTCTGGCGCATTCCCGCATGGCGTACGAAGCTACGCCGCCAGCACCTAGTTCCGCTCGCAACCCAGGCCGTCGCCCTCCTCCGTGAACTCCAGCCGCTCACCGGGCATGGCCGATACGTGTTTCCCAGTATCCGAACTGACAAACGGCCCATGAGCGACAACACCCTGAACGCCGGGCTGAGACGTCTCGGTTATGGCCACGACGAAATGACCGCACACGGCTTTCGGACGATGGCGAGTACGCGGCTGAATGAGATGGGTTACCGTTCCGACGTAATTGAGAAACAACTCGCGCACGAAGACAAAGACACCGTTCGAGCAGCCTACAACCGGGCTGAACACCTCGACGAACGTCAACAGATGATGATCGCTTGGGCAGATGAACTCGACCGACTGCGCGAAGGGAGAGAGGCATGACAAAGCCTCCTGCGAATGATTCGACCTCGGCTCTCGCGGCACTCCGGATAGTGGGAGAGGAGAACATATACATCGCTACGGGCGAACCCGTGGATGCGTGGTGCGCCATCCGGGCGACTTTGGAAGCTGATTATCCACTATCCGAATCGTTAATCGGGTATCTGAGAACCACTGCCACTCGCATGGACGAGCTCTCTACGTCAGGTATCCCAGCAGAGGGAAAAATCGCACCGGCGATTGCTACGGCCCTGGGCTTCCGGCTTCGCGGAGGAACAAATCCTTTCCGTGAAAGATCAGACGAAGCTCATGAGTTGCTACTCGCGTTTGATATCCGGGACGAAGAGACGAAGGATCTTAAACACCCCGGGCCTAAACGGGCACCGCTGAGTCAATTGTATGACCGCGCAGCGAAGGCCCACGTTCAGGGATGTGATTCATGCGCCAAGCCGCCGTCAGCGGCGACGATGAGACGGGCGTGGAGGCACTTCGGCAAGATGCTTTCTCGACGTGTTGATCGCACTCCTGTCGGCCAGGGGCGACGCCGATCAGCTATTAGTGAGCGCAAAGGCGAGTTGCGGAGACTCCGAGCGGAAGCAGAAGACAGACGTCGGGGAAAAGGGCGTGTCCCCTAGGGGGGCGGAACTTGAAGTGCTCAAATACCCGGCGACTTCTTGAGCACATCTAGCGTGACTGCCTCGGATTTACGTGGAAGGATCTGGACATTATTTGGTTGTCCGGAGGTCACGAGTGCCGAAAGCCACGTCGAGAGAAACCCGTCAGATATCACCCGACCAGGAGCGTTTCTACAGACTTCCTGACGTTGAAGTCATCAGCGGCTTTAGGCGCTCCACGATCTACAAGATGGCCGCAGCCGGTGCCTTCCCGAAACCGATCAAGATTGGAGCGTCGTCGGTCTGGCCGAAGTCTCACCTCGATCCATGGCTTGCCGAGCGGGTGCGGTAATGGGCGACGACCTCACGCCTCACGCCAGCAACCTGACATCAGCGCACCACCGTGAACTGGTTCATGGTTCATCTATCGACCAAGCGACTGTTGAGGCTCGCGGGTATCGGAGCTTGGCTAAGCATCAATCCGCAGAACTCGACGCGCTCGGTATCCTGTATCGCGCAAATAGCTTTCCCGGACTGCTGATTCCGATCTATCGGGCCACTGGCGAGATCATCTCCGCCCAGTTCAAACCCGCCACACCGTTGAGCATCAACGGTCGCTCGGTGAAGTATTTGTCCCCGCGTGGATGCGCCAGCCACCTGGATGTACACCCAGTCAATCGAACACGGATCAGGGACCTCGATACGCCCCTGTGGATCACGGAAGGCGTCAAGAAGGGCGATGCCCTCACCAGTCGTGGCTGCTGCGTCGTCACCCTTATGGGCGTGTTCAATTGGCGCTCCAAACTGGGCACGCTGGGTGACTGGGAAGACGTGCCATTGAAGGGTCGCGAGGTTGTCATCTGTTTCGACGCCGACGCCAAGAAGAACATGAACGTGGCACGCGCAATGGTCCGGCTGGGCCGGTGGTGCAAGTCTAAGGGCGCACGATTGGTGAAGTACCTGATCGTCCCTGGGGAGTGCCACGGGAAACCCACCAAGGGCGCGGACGACTACTTCGTCGCTGGCGACACCCTCGACATGCTCTTGGCTGCAGCCACGCCCACAGAGCCTGACACGGAGACCTTCGACGACGCCTTCAGTGATGCGCGGCTTGCTGAGACCCTCGCCGATGATACGCTCGCGGACCACTTCGTGTGGAATCGGTCGCTCGGCTGGTTCGCCTGGGCGGGTACCCACTGGTCTTTGGGGTCCGAGGAAGCGGTCACGGAGGTCGCTCGCCAGTATGTGATTGGTCGGTTCAAGTCCGCGGCGGACCGCTCCCAGAAAAGCCAAACCGCTGGCTGGCTGAAGGTCATGCAGGCCCCCCGGCTCCGCGCCGTCCTCAGTCTGACCCGTGGGATTCTGGAACGGCCGGTAGAAGCGTTTGACGCCGACGCCGACTTACTCAACACGCCGACGGGCACCGTGCATCTGCCGACTGGCGATATGCGCGAGCACGACCCCGACCAACTCATCACCAAGGTGACCCGTGGCAGTTATCGTCGTGGGGCGACGCATATCGACTGGGAAGCCGCGCTCTCCGCTGTCCCGGCCAGTGTCCAGCCTTGGTTGCAGGTGCGGATCGGTCAAGCGTTTGCGGGGCACCCAACGCCGGATGGCGTGGTGCTCGTCGAGCACGGCGCTGGTGAGAACGGGAAGACCGCCCTCAATACTGCGTTACTGGCGGCTGGCGGTGGCTATGCGGGGATGGCGAGCCCCCGTCTGCTGACTGGCAGCAAGGACAGCCACACAACCGAACGCGCTGATCTACGCGGACAACGATTTGTCTTGGCCGAAGAACTCACGGAAGACCGCAGCCTGAACACCACCGCCATCAAGCAGATCGTGGATGTGACACGCATCAAGGCGCGATATATCAACCGGGACAATTTCGAGTTTGAGTGCAGCCACTCCCTCTTCATCACCACGAACTACGTCCCGAGCATCAACGAAACCGACCATGGCACTTGGCGTCGGTTCGCGCTGGTCACGTTCCCGTACACGTTCAAGTCATCGCCCAGGCCGCTCACCAACTCCACAGACCGGCGTGGTGACCCTGGCCTGAAGCCGCGGCTCAAGGCCGGGCAAGACGGCCAGCACGACGCCGTCATCACCTGGGTGGTGGATGGTGCCTGGCAGTTCTACCAGTCGGGTCTACCGGTCATGCCTGCGATTGTGGAACGACACACACGGGCATGGCGGCGACAGGCGGATCGGATTCT